>JACKBL010000008.1 GCA_020634515.1 Ardenticatenales bacterium
CTGGCAAGCTGGTTGATAGTTTTGACCCCTTTGGCGGCGTCCAGCGCCACCTTGAACTTGAACTGCATGTTGTACTGTTTACGTTTTTGTGTCATTTGTTGCCTCCACAAGCTGATGACAATGATACCTCTATCCACCTTAGCTTGTGGTCTAGTTTTTGGGGGTCATTATACTTTGGGCAAAGAGGAAACCATTTGCTCAATTGCTTGTTGCACCTGCTAATCTATTTTCGTGGGTGTATTGGTGTTGGTTTTCTTCACACCCTAATCATGCCTCAATACACCCACATTTTCATCCCGTATTAACTTCCAGTTAGGGAAAACCAAAGTAATCTACCAGGGGGCGAAACGGGTGGAAGACCTGGCTCCACTAGAGCAAGCTGTGTTAACGTACCTGCTGTCGCATCCCTACGTGCCCCATTCACATGACGACCTGATCACGAATTCGTGGTCGGAGGTGGAAAACACCGCTGGCGTTTCCACGGAAGCGGTCTACCAGGTGGCGCGCCGCATCCGCCTGAAAATCGAGCCAGACCCGACCCAGCCCATGTATTTGGTGACGCGGCGCGGCGGTTATCAGTTCTTCCCCGAAGGGCGTCCTGATGAAGCGGGAGAGAATGCACGCTGATGTAGAGGAGACGGCACGCGCCGCGGCGTACCGCCATAAATGACAACATCTTCCCGGAAGCTGCTCCCCAGGGCCATCATCCGTGACGAAGCTTCCGGGAAGATTTTTCTCGAAGGAGAAGTTATGACACGCTCATTTGTCGTGCTGCTGCTGATGATGACGTTGACGGCGTTTTGTCATCTGCCGCCATCGACAACCCCAATGCCCCCCACCGCCCATCCGACCACGTGCCCCATCTTCCCCGCCGACAATATCTGGAATACGCGCGTAGACGATTTGCCCGTTCACCCGATGTCTGATGTCTTTATTGCCGGCATCGGCGCGGACACCGGACTACACCCTGATTTCGGCGCGGGACTGTGGGCTGGCGGCCCCATCGGCATCCCCACCGTCACTGTTGGCGGTAACCAGCCCCCCGTGCCCATTGACTTCATCTGGTATGGCGACGAAAGCGACCCAGGTCCTTACCCCGTGCCCCCGGACGCCCCTATTGAAGGTGGCCCACAGAGCGACGGCGACCGGCACGTCATCGTCCTCGACGAAGATAACTGCCGCCTCTACGAGTTGTACTACGCCTGGCCGCAACCCGACCAAAGCTGGCAGGCCGGCTCCGGAGCCGGCTACGACCTGACGAGCAACGACCTGCGCCCCGCCGGTTGGACCTCCGCCGACGCCGCCGGGCTGCCCATTTTCCCCGGCCTAGTGCGCTACGATGAGGTCGCGGCGGGACGGATTGACCACGCGCTGCGCTTTACAGTGAGCGAAACGCGCCGCGCTTACGTCTGGCCGGCGCGTCACTTCGCTTCCGACGATGATGACCCCGCGTTGCCGCCGATGGGGCTGCGCCTGCGCCTGAAGGCCTCGTTTGATGTGTCGCTGTTTCCGCCGCCGGTGCGCGTGATCCTCACGGCGTTGCAGGAGTAAGGCATGATGATCGCGGACAATGGCGGCGACTGGTACATCAGCGGCGAGCCGGATGAGCGGTGGGATAATGATATGCTGGTGGTGGCGCTGGCGGCGGTGAAAGGGCACGATTTTGAGGTAGTGGATACGGCTGGCCTGATGATTGACGCGGATTCGGGCGCGGCGCGGGGGATGGAGGCGGCTTATTGGGTGTGGATGCCGGCATTTCTCGCCCCCTGACTCCCCGCCCCCCCGCACCTGATCTTTGGCATCATAAATAGTGACAATCCTCCCTAACGCCGCCGCCCATTCTCGCATAGACTCACGGGCATGGAGTCCGGGGTAGCAGGGGACTCAACGTGGTGCGAGTCCACCCGGACGCCGCCGACGCACCGCCTCACTTTCTCCGATCCCCTGGTCTCCTGGCCTAATTCCTATGGCAAAATGGCTGGTCCTGAATTCGCAGGACCAGCCATCGTTTCCCAACCCCCGTGACGTGCAAACGGAGAAAATCATCATGACCAAAAACATGGGCGACCTGGACCGTGTAGTGCGCTTTCTGGGTGCTGTTGTGCTGGGCATCCTCTATTTTGCCCACGTCGTCAGCGGCACAGTCGCGCTGGTGAGCCTGATCATTGCCATCCTGCTGCTGCTGACCAGCCTCGTTGGCTTCTGCCCTCTCTACGCGCCTTTTGGCATCACCACGCAACGAAAATGACGCCCCGGTTCCCGGCTTGGCCGAAAAAAAAAGAGCGGCGCGAATGTTCGCGCCGCTCTTTTTTCAGGTAACACGGAGTTCGACAGGCTCAGCTTGAAATTCCGTTCCTTAGTAACCGTCCGAAAACAACTTCACACTTTTCGCGGACGGTTACTGACAAGCTGTCCGCACATTTCCGCTAACTTAATTGCGGACAGCCACTTAGGAGCTGCTTTTGGGAATGATGGGAGTGAGAAGCGTGGGCCGCACCGCGAGGCGGGTCAGGCGCGACGCAGCACGAGCATGACGAAACCGCCCAGGATGAGCAGCCCGACAGCAACGAGTAACAGATTGTTGTTGGCCGGTGTTGCCGGCAGGGAACTGGCGGTGTTTAGGACCAGGGGGGTAGCAGTGGCGGCGGAGGTGATTGTGGGGATGGGGGTGGGGGAGAATGCCGGCATCGGCGGTGTCAATTCAGCAGCCGGCGTGCGTGTGGGCGCGGGCGTAAACGTGGGAGGATAAGGCGGGGTTGCCGTGGGTAGCGGCTCCCGAATCCACAGCAAATCCCCCGGATGCAGCACCGGGTCCGTCGTCAGGCCGTTGAGCGCATACAACTGGCCCAACGTCAGGCCATGCAGCGCGGCAATCGTCCACGCCGTTTCCCCCGCGCGCACAATATGCTGCAACCGCGGCGTGGGCGTCGGCGGCGGGGCTTCTCCTTCCGCCAGCCGCACCTTCACCAACTGACCCGGCTGCAACACCGCGTCCTCCGTGAGGCCGTTTAGCCACAACAACGTCTCCATCTCCAGATTGTACTTGTACGTCAGGTACCAGAGCGTTTCCCCCTCCTGCACCGTATGGTTCAGCGGCGGCGTGGGCGTCGGCGGCGGGGCTTGCCCTTCCGCCAGGCGGATAAGGATTTCCTGCCCGGTGCGCAGTAAGGGGTCGTCCGGCAGGCCGTTGATCAGTTCCAGATAGGCGAGGTCTACATCGTAGTAGGCGGCCAACGTCCACAGCGCCTGCCCCGGCTGCACGATGTGGACAATGGAGCCATCATCACGCGGGGGGGCCAACTGCACGGGCGTGATGAAGAGGGGCTGCGCCTGCGGTTCTTGCGCGCGCGGCGCGAGGGCGGTTTCCTGGCCGGGCGCGGGCGGGCGGCCCATGACCAGGACGTAGTAGTTCTGGTCGCCGCTGGAGGCAAAGCCGACGCCTGCCTCCACGTTGTTGCTGGAGACCATGCCGGCAAAATGCACCGGACTGTTCTCCCACCAGATAACGGCCTGGCGCGGCGACAACTTTGTGCCGCCGACGATGTTTTCCGAGACGTACCCGGTGCTGGGGTAGCCTACGCCCACGGCGCGGCTGTAGGGGGTGGAGCCATTGGTTTCCGTGTGGCTGTAGGTGTTGGTGGCGGCCATCCAGTTGGCGTGTATCTGCGCCGCTGTGGCTAATGTGGCGTTGTACTGGTACGGGGGCAACCCATTGGCGGCGCGCACCTGGTTCACCAGGCGCAATGTTTCAGAGATGGGATCGGCTTGGGCCTGCGCGGTGGGCTGGGTTCGGCTTGTCACGAGCAGCACCGCCAGGAATAGGCTGGCTAAGAGAATTCGACGCTTCATAGTGCGGAACTTTAGCATGATCGGGAGCAGTTACCAAACGGATGCCGGCAAAACCTGAGTCGGGGATGAGGGAAACGGGACGGTTCCGGCGAACCAGAAGCGGGCTTCCACGGGATCATGGTCGGATGCACCGCGCGGGGTGCTGGGATCGATGTGCAGGAAATGGGGCGAGGCGGCGTTGAAGTGGAGGACGTCAATGCCGGCAAAACGTCGCCGCAGCCCCTCACTGACAAAAATATGGTCCAACGTCTCCGGCGCGCCATTCCGCCTAAACGTGTACGCCGTCGCCTCCCCTTTCAGCGGCAGCAGATTCGTCAGCGGCGGCTCCTGCCCGCTGCCCGCCAGAATTCGCAAAGGGCTGTTCGTGGGATCTCCTCCGGTGCGCGGCGGCGAATAATTCAAGTCTCCCGCCACCATCAGCAGCGCCGCCACATTTTCCGTCAGCACCTGTGTGGCAAAATCGCGCACGACCTGCGCCTGCGCTCGCCGCTGCGCCTGGAAGACACGCAGCATTTGCTCCTTGTTCGCGGACAGAGATGCCGGCACGTGATCGCTCTTGAAATGGTTCGCCACAATCATCACCTCCTGCCCGTTGAGGTGAAACACCCCCACCAGCGGCTCCCGCCCCGGACTGGGGCTATCCGGACCGAAAGCCGCTTCCACGCGCGGCCCCTCAAGCTGCCACGCCCGCGACAGGCCGCAGCGAGCCTCATCCCAGAGAAACCCTACCTCAATTCCCCGCCGGTCACTGCAAGGGAGCGAAATTCCCTCGTAGCGCGTGCCTGGCGGTGCATGACGGTTGACATGCGCCGCCAGCCGCCGCAGTATCTCCACGCCACCGACTTCCTGCACCACAATCACCGGGGGCAGCCGCAGTTCCTGGCGAATCGCCAGCGAGAGCTTGGCAACCTGCACTTCGACGAATGCCTGCGCGATTCCCTGATCATGGTCTGCCGGCGTCACGGATGGGGGAAACAGGTTGCACAGGTTAAACGTGGTGATAACCGTATCGCCGGATGGGCCGGAGCGAGTGCTGATGGGTTCGTCAGGAAGGTCCATAGGGCATCCAGTATAACACAGGCCACGCCGATTCAAGATGATGGGACGCGGACTGCCCGCGCCGTCCTTGACAGGAACGAAAATCCGCTGTATCTTTCTATTATCTTTTGTTTTTTGATGTGACGTTAACGAGACGACCCAGACTGGCTTGTCTGGGCTTTTTTTTGCGATGTGTCCAGCGATAGCTTCTCCTCATCGTTTGCTCCAAGCGTGCGAGCCAACGGAGGCGGTGAATCAGGTAGCGGCCTGCGCAATGATTTGAGGAGTGGCTGATGAGTAATGATGCCCTGATGGTTGATGATGGCATGGTGGTCCGTATGGACTACACGCTGCGTCTGGATGATGGAAACGAAATTGACAGTTCCGCGCCGCAGGGACCGCTGGAGTTCTTGCAGGGAATAGGCCAGATTGTTCCTGGTCTGGAGTCTGCATTGTACGGAATGCGGGTGGGGGATGAGAAGAAGGTTGTGGTGGAGCCGATCGATGGGTATGGTGAGTTGAACGCCGATGAATTCCAATTGGTTTCCCGTGATGCTTTCCCCACGGGGATGGATTTGCAAGTAGGAATGCGACTACAGATGCGCGACACCGATTCAGGCGCGACGTTCGACGCGACCGTGGACGAGGTGCGCGCGGATAGCGTCGTGCTGGATTTCAATCACCCGTTGGCGGGCGAAACGTTGTTTTTTGACGTTAAAATTGTTGGTTTAAGGGCAGCCTCCCCTGAAGAGATGGCGCACGGTCATGTGCACTAGATTCAGGCTCAGTGGTTGTTGGGTGACGCTAAGGCGCGGAAATTAAATAAGGCAACAAGGGTGTTTCCTTACCGCTCCTTCAAACTGGTGCTGCAATTCACGTTTTTTTTAGCGCCAGTTCTAAACATGTTTGGCTGGTGGAATGCCGGCATCCCCTATTCCTGGAAACAGAAACGATAAGAACCGTTTGGCGCGGTTCCCGATACGACACCAGGGTCTTCGTTCGTTTTCTTGCAGCCTGCGGACAGGTTGCGCCATTCTGGCCCTGGCCTCAACAGGCGCTATCTGGTGACGCGGGTTGCTCTATTGACCCGCCGCGGATTCCTCTCGGAGTCCCGCGTGAGTCGCTGTTTGTTGGCATCGGGTACGAATCAGCCAGTGTGTGCTGATTTCGGAATAGATGCAGCATCTATTACCTTTTTCGGAGGATTACATGAATATCTACGTTGGAAATTTGCCACGGCAGACGACTCAAGACGAGCTGCAAGAGGCATTTGAAGCATTTGGGACGGTTGATCGTGCGGTCATCATCCTGGATCGAGATACCGGTCAGTCACGCGGGTTTGGTTTTGTGGAAATGCCTGACAAAGCGGAAGCGGAAGCGGCTATTGCCGGCATGAACGGCACGGATCTTGGTGGTCGCACCCTCACCGTCAACGAAGCCAAGCCGCGCGAACCCCGCAGCGGCGGCGGCAGTGGTGGTCGCTTCGGTGGCGGACGCTCTGGCGGTGGTCGTCCCGGTGGCAGCGGCGGTGGGCGGCGCGATGATCGCCGTGATGACCGTCGCGGCGGCGGGCGCGGTGGCTGGTAGAACAGCCCATTCATGGTGGTAGGAAGACGGAACGTCCGCCGGTCTGAGATGCGCTGACAAGCGCATTTGACACCGGAACGCACTCTGGCTATACTCCCGCCCGTCAATAGGATACTATTTAGGGTCACGACGCCCCCGCACCAACCATCTGGTTGGTGTGTGGGGCGTTTTCACTTTCTTGCCCGCTACTTGTCGGCGTGGCGACACGACCAACTACCAACCATCGACCATCAACTTTTCTCAGGCGAGCCAGAAACTCGTCCCACATGATTTTTTTGAAGGAGATCGTAGTTTATGAAAACCCCCAGCGATGTGATGGCCTATATCAAAGAGAAGGGCGTTGAAATTGTAGACGTGAAATTCACCGATTTGTTTGGACAATGGCAGCACTTCTCCATGCCCGTGGAAGCGTTTGACGCGGACACCGCCTTCAGCGAAGGGATGGGCTTTGATGGCTCCTCTATTCGCGGCTTCCAGAGCATTGAGTCCAGCGACATGATCCTGATTGCCGACCCGGACACCGCGGTGATGGATCCCATTTGCGCCGCGCCCACGCTCAGCCTGGTGTGCGACGTATACGACCCGTTGACGCGCGAGCCGTATTCACGCGATCCCCGCTACGTCGCCAAGAAAGCCGTGGACTATGTGCGCGCTACCGGCATTGCCGACGAGGTTTTTATCGGCCCGGAAGCGGAGTTCTTCATTTTTGACCAGGTGAAATACTCCGCCGGCGAATACTCCTCCGTCTATCAGGTGGACAGCATTGAAGGACCGTGGAATTCCGGCATTTTTGGTTTTGGGCACTCCGTGCCGCACAAGCGGGGCTACTTCCCGGTGGCTCCTTTTGACACCTTGCAGGATATTCGCTCCCAGATGGTGCGCGTGATGATTGCTTCCGGTCTGGATGTGGAGGTGCACCACCACGAGGTGGGGACGGCAGGCCAGTGCGAAATTGACCTGAAGTATGATTCGCTGGTGACGATGGCGGATAAGGTGCAGTTGTACAAATACATTGTGAAGAACGTGGCAAAGGCGAATGGGAAGACGGCCACGTTCATGCCCAAGCCGATTTACGCGGACAACGGTTCCGGCATGCACACGCATCAGAGTTTGTGGAAGGATGGGAAGCCACTTTTTGCCGGCACGGAATATGCCGGCCTGAGTGAGATGGCACTTTATTACATCGGCGGCATTCTCAAACACATCAACGCCCTGCTGGGCATCGTTGCGCCCACCACCAACTCCTACCGCCGTCTGGTTCCCGGTTACGAGGCGCCCGTCGTCGTCGCTTACTCGGCGCGCAATCGCTCCGCCGCCGTGCGCATCCCCATGTACTCCAACTCGCCGAAAGCCAAGCGCGTTGAGTTCCGCTGCCCCGATCCCGCCGCCAATCCGTATCTGGCCTTCGCGGCGATGGTCATGGCCGGCATGGACGGCATCAAGAACAAGATTCATCCGGGCGCGGCCGCGGACATGGACCTGTTCGACGAGGAGAACATCTCCAAAGTGACCACGACGGTGGGCAAGCTAAACGAAGCGCTGGACGCGCTGGCGGCGGATAAGGCGTTCTTGTTGGAAGGGGGCGTCTTTACAGAGGACTTGCTGGAGGCGTTCATCTCCTACAAGTTTGAACATGAAGTTGGTCCCGTCAGTTTGCGCCCCCATCCGTATGAGTTTTTGCTGTACTACGGCGCGTGACGCGGCGCGTCAAGCGGCGCGATTCGCCTGGATAACGAGAATACAAAAGTCTGCCAGACTTTTGTATTCTCTCCTACGAACTGGAACAGTCTTCGAGACTGCTCCAGTTTTTTATGGCGGGGTGACTTCGACTTCGTATGCGCCGATGTCGCAGGCCGGCCCTTGCGGGCGAGGGATGCCGCGTTGGTCGGTGGGGAGGCAGGTGTCGTTGTTGCCGGCATCTATCGCCAGACTTCCCGATAACAAAGCGTGCGTCAACGTCGGACCGCCATTGTCCTGCAACGGACCCAGCAGCGGGTCCGTGTTGGGCAGGTCGCCGGGACCGGTCAGGTTGCAGGAGCCGTCGCCGGACAGGTTGTAGCCCAGAGAGATGAGCGGCGCGCCGACGCATTGTTCGCCGGCCAGATTGTTGGCGATGATGCTGTTGTTTACGTAGACCTGGCTTTGTGCGTGAACGTAGCTGTTGACGCCGCCGCCGGTGCTGGCCTGGTTAGCCGTAATCGTGCTGCCTTGCAAGTAGATCAAGCCCACGCGATTGTAGATGCCGCCGCCGAGGCTGGTGACATTGCCGGAAACGGTGGTGTTGAATACCAGAATGAGGTCTGCTTCCTCGTTGCTAATGCCGCCTCCTTTGCCGCCGGCATGATTGTTGGTGAGTGCGCATTGGCTGAGCAGCATGATAGGTGTGTCGCCCCGATTGTGGACGCCGCCGCCCAGGTCGCTGGTGATGTTGCCGGAGATGGTGCTGTTATTGATGATCACACGGCCCCCGTCATTGGTGACGCCGCCGCCGTCGTCGTTGGAAATGTTGCTGAGTACTCTGGCATGGCTGACGACGGTGGTGCCGTGCGCGGTGAAGATGCCGGCGCCGCCATGCGCCATGTTATCCCGGATGAGGGTGGCGATGATGAAAAGCGTGCCGCCGTCGTTCATCACCCCACCGCCATCATGACCGGAATAATGGCTGAAGATGACGCTGTCTTGCACGCTAAGGGAACCGGTATTGTAGATACCGCCACCATCCCCGCTGATGTGCCCATCCCGAATGGTCAGCCCACGGATGGCCACGCCACTTCCGCTCACGTTGAAGACGCGGGAGGCATTGTTGCCGCTGATACCTAACATGCTGGCTCCGGGGCCTTGAATGGTCATGGTTCTGGTGATGACCAGTTCGCCGCTTGTTAGCGTGATGGTTGCCGGCTGCGGCAGATCAAAGTCAATTTCCCCTTCGTCGCACACATCAACAAGCGCCTGGCGCAGCGTGCCGGGGCCGCTGTCGGCGGCACTGGTGACGGTGATGGCGGGCAGGCAATCTTCGCTTTGCGCCAACGCCCCCATCGCGGGCTGCGCGGCGGCTGTCTGGAACGAATACGAGATCAGCAGGGCCAGCATGAGTGTGACTACGATGATGGCCCCGATTGTCCTTTTGTCTTTCGGAAAGGATTGTTGGAAAAGCATGGTGCTTACCCCCTCTTTGGCGGCAGGCGGTGCGCCGTCTACCGCCAGAAATCGGGCCGAAGTTGCAGGTGGAACTGGTGCGGGGGGGAGGCGCGGGGGGGGGAGTGGGTTACGGTGATGCCGGCACAGATAACATTGCTTCGCTCCCTGTAACCTGGCCTATCCAATAGCCAATCGCCCCGGAACCATCGCGGCAGAGCCGCCAGCCGCGTAGTTCCGTGCGTGAGACAAAATAGCCGACGGACAGCGCATTGCAGCTTAGCCCCGGATCGTAGCGCAGCAGCAAGCGTGGCGACGGCGTGGGCTGAAATCTCCACAAGCCGGTGGCGCTGTATCCATCGACGTAGCTGCCATCCGCCAGCAACGTGTAGCGTCCCTGATCCCTGCTGCCATCGTTCATCCAGTACTGATACACAATCCGCAACGCGATACCGACCCATTCATATGCGCCGATGTCGCAATTGTCACCCTGGGGGCGAGGGATGCCGCGCTGGTCGTCGGGGAGGAAGTTGCCGCCGTCGTCGAAGCAACTGCCGGCATTAATCGCCACACTCCCCGCCGCCAACGCATGAACGGCCGTCGCCCCGCCATAATCGCCCAGAGGCAGCAGTGACGGCTCCTCGTTGGGCAGATCCGTCTCCGCCGTTAAATGGCAAGAGTCATCATTGTCCAGGTTGTAGCCACGCGATTCATACTGGCCGCCGTCGTTGGTACAGTTGCCGATGCCGTTGTGGGCGATGATCGTGTTCCGCAGCGTGATGGCGGCGAGGCTGGCGGCGATGCCGGCGCCGCTGCCGCCTTCGTTTGCGGCAATCGTGCTGTTTTCAATCAAGAATTTGGCGTAACGCCCGGCGGCAATGCCGCCTGAATAGGTGGCTTCGTTGTGGGAAATCGTGCTGTTGAAGATGTGAAAATCGACGTAGCCGCTGGCGGAAATGCCCCCGCCGTAGAGGTTTGATTCGTTGTCCGCCACCGTGCTGTGGCTGAGGAGGACGTTGCCGGCATAAACGTACATGCCGCCCCCCTGACCACTATTCTGCGAACTTTGCACATCGTTGCCGGCAATCGCGCTGTCGCTTATTCGCAGGCTCCCCGCCTCGCTGAAGATGCCGCCGCCGCGAGCCAGCGCCGACGTGGCTTCGTTTTCCATAACGCGCGTGAATGCCAGCCGCAGATCGCCGCCATCGTTATAGATGCCGCCGCCAATTTCCGCCTCGCCATCGCGGATAGTCATGCCTTCCAGGCTGACCTGATAGGGGCCAACGTAGAAAACGCGGTTCTCCCCGCCCCCGCTGATGATGACCTTGCCCGCGCCGGAGCCGACGATGCGCAACGGTTTGTTCAGATACAGTTGCCCACTGGTGAGCGTGATGGTGATTGGCTGCGCGAAGTCCACGGCGATAGTCGCTCCCGGACAGCCGAAGCGAATGGCCTGGCGCAGGCTGCCAGGGCCATCGTCGGCGTTGTTGGTGACGGGTAGCGCCGGCGCGCAGGCGGCGGCAATGTAGGTGGTTTGGTGTGGCGTCAGGGCCTCGTCGCTGTTGACGATGACCGTATTGGTGATGGGTTGCCCCCAGGGAACGTCCAGATTGATGGTGACGGGCAGGGTGAGGGTGATGGTTTGCCCATGCACCAGCGAGAGGTTGCTGCCAATCATGGGCAGGTCCGCCGCGTCGTGGGCGAGGATGGCGTCGGGTTGGGGTGGGTCCAGCGTGACGGGAGCGGCGAAGGTCAGTTCCGACGGCAACGTATCGGAGACAATCGCCGTTGTGGTCGTCATCACGCCGTGGTTGGTGAGCGTGATGACGTAATCCACGCGCTGTCCGGGTATGGGCATGCCCTCGCCGATGCGTTTGCGTGGCTCCAGGTCCACCGCCTGCGTTTCCACCGCGCCTATGTCGCAGCCGTCGGCGGCATTGGGCAGGGTGGGGCCATCAACGGGACGGGGCAGGCCGCGACCATCGTTCGGGACCGGGTTGTTGTCGAAGTCAGTGCAAATGCCGGCATCCAACGCCGGGCTGCCGGTCAGGAGAGCGTGTGTCGGCAGACCGACGTCATTCACCTTCAGCGCGCCTAATTGGGGATTGCTGTTGGACAAATCCCCTGGCCCATTCAGGTTGCAGGAATCATCGTCGGCCAGGTTATATCCCAACGACGTGATCAGTGATGGCGCGCAGTTGGCGGCCACCTCGTTATTGGCTACGATGCTGTCTCGTAAATCAAGCGTCCCCTCGCCGTTCAAGATAGCGTAACCTGGCGCGATAGGATCGACACGGTTATTGGCCACCGTGCTGTGGCTGACGTGCATGACACCACCCAGGTTAAGGAGGGCGCCGCTGTCATAGATGGCCATATTGCCGCTGATGGTGCTGTTCAGGATCGTCACCAGACCGTTTAGATTGGTTATGGCCGCCGCTTCTGGACCGCCACCGCCATAGACCTGGTTTTGGCTCAAGGTGTCGCGGTACATGAATAGCACACCGTTTTGATTATAGATGCCTCCGCCCAGGGCGGCCGTATACAGACCACTTGTATGGACGGAATTCGCGCGGATGAGTGTGTCAGTAACGAAGAGGATTCCCTGATTGAAAATGGCCCCGCCGTAACCCGACGATTGCACCGCATCAACGGAATGGTTCTCTAGCAGGGTGTCGGTCAGGTGCAGTTCACCCGCATTCAGGATGCCGCCGCCATAGTTGTATTCGTTGCCATTTGCCAGGCGGAGATGATTCAAGTTGACGCCTTTGCCGCTGACGCCTACGAGCAGAATGCGCGATTCCCCGTTGCCGCTAATGGTCAACTGGTCGGTCCCTGGTCCGTTGATGGTCAGGGCTTTGTCTATGGTCAATTGGCCGCCGGTGAGGAGGATGGATGCCGGCATTGGCAAATCAAAGCCAATCTCGCCCCCCGCGCACACGTCCAAGATCGCCTGGCGCAAACTGCCGGGGCCACGGTCCGCGTCGCTCGTGACCATGACAATCGGCTCGCAACCTGCCGCGCCCGCCGCGCCCGGAACAGGCGAAGCCGCCACCAGAACGAGAAACGCAAGACAAATGAGCATGACAAGTTTGCTTCTTAGCAGGCGAGGCAGAGACGCCAACAGGGACATGGATACACACTCCTTGCACCGCGTTCCGTATCTCCCCCAGAGAATGTCACACTCCCCCATACTCTTTATACAGATGCTGTCATAAACTGTAAAGTAACAAAAATCACCCGCCCCACGTGACTTCCTTTGCACCTATCTGGCGCCTGGCAAAATCCATATATGTTGGCCGGAACTGCGGCTCTAGCCGGGTCGAACCGCCATATGTGGCCCGGCTAAAGCCTCCATTCCCAAAACGCCAGTTCAGGGCAGGCTATAAAAGTCGTAGCCGGGCGTTTCAATGTCAAAGCTGGTTTGAGACTTTTGCAGTCCATTTTCAGGACCAATTAACTCTAGTTTGTCCATTTGGTGGACAGGTCCTATTAACCTGATTGCGAACAGCCACAAGTAACCGTCCGAAAACAACTTCACACTTCTTGCGCACGGTTACTGACAAGCTGTTCGCGCCATTCCGCTAACTTAATTGCGAACGGCCACTAACCATCCCTGGCCATCGCGGAGCCTGTATCTACCTGTTGCCAGTCGGCGCAAACGATCCCCTCCGCTGCCGTCGCCAGCGTTGTCAGAATGCCAATGGTCCGTAGATGCGGGAACCGCGGCAGCGAAAGATTGACAGGGATAGGCGGATAGATAAGGGGCAAAGCGCGCGAGAACAGGGGGAACAGATAGCCCTGATAGGCGATCCATGTGTTCCATTGCGTGTTTTCTTTCAGGCTGCCGAGATTGAAGCTGAGGGCCAGCGTGCCGGCATCGTAGCTGGCACTCATCTCCAGCGTACACGTCGGCTCATACTCGACGACGTAGCCCGACAGGCCGTCCATTCTGGCGCGATCATCCCACTTGCCCGGCTCCGTGTAGAAATGAATCGCGTCTTGACTGCCGGCATCATCCGGTTGCCCCACCTGCCAGTTGCTATAAGTAAAAGCCTCATCCGTTACCCATTGCCATCCGCCATCCGGTTCCGGGCTGTCCAACCCCTGGCTGCCCCCGACCCAATAACCGGATTCACCCACCACCTCCGGGAAATTTTCAACAATGAAATCATTTTCCTGTTGCGAGGTAATGGTCGCCAGGTAGGACTCATAGCCCGTCAATGTTGCCGCCCAAGCCCTGTCCGCCGCGTCTACCAGATTGATCCCCAGCGGCGTGGCGAACGCCTCATAGTAATGCCCGTTGGCCGGATTCAAAACGGCGCCGCGACCGGCCATCTGATCCGGCGGCGTCAACTCATGCCCGAAAATCCCTTGCGGTTGCGCCAAAGATGGCACGGCGGGTTGCAGCGTCACCCAGTCACTCTCCATCAACCTGGAAACACCGGCGGCCTGGGTCTCGCCGGTTGCCGCCCCCGTGTCCACCGCATCCCAATAAGAACACACCACGCCGCTTTCTGGCGTGGTCAAAGTCGTGACGAACAATACCTTGCCCAGGTGCGGGAAGGATGGAATGGAATTGAATATCCTCATGACAGGGGCAATCACGGGGAGCGGACGGTTCGAAACGAGTGCCACCGCGCCATTGTCCGTTATCATCCACAAATTCCAGTTTGCTTCATGCAGGGTGCCCAGAATGAAACCGACGTTCAGCGAATTCTCCGCATAGCCGAGTTGCATGGATAGCGTACACACGGGCGGGTCCGTGACGTCCATGTACATCACCATGTTCCCCATGGCTCCTGGTTCTACCATGGACGTGTAATACTGCGTGTGTAGGCGTACCGTGTCCCCCTTATTCACGTGGAAATTGGACCAACACAGGTCCATCCGCTCCAGATGCCCGGCGAAGTTTGGATCTCCTGGGTCCAGAAAGTGGGGCAACACAGGGTGTCCTTCGTCTATGCCGCTGCCGGGTCCGACCGGCGCAAACGCGGAGCCAATGGCATAGCTGCCAATGGACGTGCAAATGTAGGTCGGATCAGGCCCCAGGTACTCCAGCGCGTTACTGATGCCAAAATCATGCATGTGCCCAAACGTGGTCACAATATCCCCGCCGCGGTCCAGGGTCAGTTCAATTTGGGCGTCCGAATATCCTTCAGGCGCGGTATAAAAGGGTCGCCAGCGAAACGCGCTTGCCAGGCGCCCCTGGCAGCCGGATTGGGCAATCTGGATCGGGGTCATATGTGTGAGCGACGCGCTTGCCGGCAGATAGGTGTACGTGATCTCTACATACGCCTCCGCTACGTCGGTGGACCAGTTCTTGAAATGAGTCTTTCCCGACCAGACGCTACCTGGCGGATTGTAGTAGCCGTAGCCTGGCGGAAAAGACAGGGGCGTCCGGTCTGGATTGCCGATGAATATCTGCTCCCCAATCGTGCCACACGCCGCTGACACTCGCGCCAGGTTATTCAGGCTGCCCGTAGCCACAATGGAGGGGTCTGTTCCCCGATTCAAGGTAGACCCATCCTCGCGCACAACGTCAAAACTGATGCTTGTAATGTAACAATCCGTACACGGCATTTCCATGCCGGTATCCACTATTTCAAGCTGCCCGTACCCCGGCCCATACGGCCCCACGGCGGGGATCATCACCGGACCGTACCTGATGACTTTCTCCTCACCTCCCGCAGCCGCTCCGCGCGCCACGCCGGGACTCAAGAAACTGATCACGCTACAGAGCAGTACGACCACACTCAGTAATAACCATCCTCCTAATCTCTGCACTTTACACCTCCCGTATGATTCAAATTGACAATAGCACGGGGTGCGCGCAATGTCTACGGCAGCGTTGGTGGGTGCTGCGCGATTGAAGCCGGAGGCCGATCCTTGCCGGCATTATGCCATTTCCGCCTCATTTGTGAGTTTTGTCTGCGATGTTGGGGCTTCTGGTAGCATACTCGATTACGGCCCCGCTTTCAAGCGACGATTCCCGCAAGGGGATTTCGCCTGCCCGCTTTGACGAGAAGCCGTCTCGCCCTCGGTCCATTCTCCTGGTAGAATCCGCCTACGACGCCGTGGGACAGAGCGCCGGATGGCTCTCCCAAGGGTTGTTTATTGATGAGTGTCTACTGGCCATGATTGCAGATGCCGGCACAAACCCCCTCCACCCGTCCTCAAGCCCTCACCGCCCTGCGCCAGATCGCCCGCGTCCTCAGCGCCGCCTGGGACCTGGACACGACGCTTGATCTGATCGTGCGCAAAACCACCGAGGTCATGCACGTAGACTCCTGCGCCATCTACCTCCTCGATCCCGATGGCGAGACACTGCGCCTGCGCGCCACGACCGGATTGGCCCGGCGCGCGCTCGGTCGCGCCACGCTCTCCGTGGGGGAAGGGATGACGGGGCACGCTGTGCGTCGCAATCAGCCCGTCTATGCCACCCATGCGCAAGATGATGCCCATTTCAAATGGGTGGAGGAAGCGGACGAAACCGCCTTTCACTCGCTACTGGCCGTGCCCCTGGTGATTGAGGCGAAGCCCATTGGCGCGCTCAATGTGCAGACCATTACCCCACACGCCTTCAGTGCCGATGAAGTGGAGGTGTTGTCTCTGATTGGCGATCTGGCAGCCGGCGCGCTGGCGAAAGCGCAGTTGTACGACAGCCAGCGCCGCCAGATAGACGAACTCCAGGCGTTGGCGCAAATTAGCGAAGCCGTCACCGCCCCGCAATACCTGGATGACATGCTGAACGTCGTCACGGAAATGGCGGCGCGTACGATGGACGCAGCCGTGTGTTCCATTTTCCTGCTCAACGAGACCGGCACGCATCTGGAACTGCGTTCGGCGAAGCGCACCACCAGCCCCTACAGCCACCGTCCGCCGCTGCCACTGGGCGAAGGTGTGACGGGACGGGTGGCCGTTATGGGCGTGCCCATGTACGTGCGGGATGTTTCCACGAATGCGTTGTACAAGGGGGCGGAACTGGCGCGCAGCGAGGGATTGGTTTCGCTGCTTTCCGTGCCCTTGAGCGTGCGCGACCACGTGATTGGGGTGTTCAACTGTTATACGGCGCGTGAGCGTGTGTTTAGCGATGATCAACGGGCGCTGTTTGTTACCCTGGCAAACCAGACGGCGCTGGCTATTGAGAATGCGCGCCTGGTGACGAACGCGGCTATCGTACGGGAAATGCACCATCGTATCAAGAACAATCTGCAAACGGTGGCCATGCTGATGCAGTTGCAGATTCCCGAGGCGGAGCGGTTGGATACGCGCCATGTGCTGGAGACGAATATCCACCGCATTCACAGCATCGCCACGGTCCACGAGGCGTTGTCGGAACGTGGGTTCACGCTGGTGGAGGTGAAGGATGTGCTGGAGCGGATCGCGCGTATGACGGCGCAGAGCATGGTTGATCCGCGGCGGCATTTGACGATTCAGGTACAGGGGGAGACGCTGCTGCTGCCCAGCCGGGCGGCGACGGCGCTGACGTTGGTGGTGAATGAGTTGGTGCAAAATGCGTTGGAACACGCTTTTGTGGGGCGTGAGGCGGGGCGCGTGGATATTTCGCTGGGGCGCTCGCCGCGGGAGATTGTGGTGTTGGTGCGGGATGATGGCGTGGGGATGCCTGCGCCGCTTCCCCGCAGCCTCGGTTTGGAAATCGTCCATACCCTGGTAAGTGAAGATTTGCACGGCCAGATCAAATTCAATCGCCCGGTTCACGGCACGGAGGTGAGCATTCGCCTGCCGCGCGAGATTGAAGCGGCAGGATGAGACCACCGGGCACTGTCTCGGAAGCTGATTGGATACGAAATGAGAAGTATGAGGGCACGACTGGCCCGTTGCCTGAGTGGCTGTCCGTAATTAAATTAGCGGAGTAACTATTCACGTCTCCGAGAGATTGGACCAATTTTGTAGACATCAATAAGATTCAACCAGAGCAAATTGGTCCAATCTGGGCAGATGACCTGTATAGTCACTTAGCGGAAATGTGCGGACGGCTTGTCCGTAACCGTCCGTAAAAAGTGTGAAGTTACTTTTGGGCGGTTACTGATCTTGCCGCAGGCATTAGGCACTTGGGCAAGTTCAGCCCACGAGAGGGTTAGCCGTTACCGTAGGAGACGGTGTTGGCCCGGAATGGCGCTTCCGGGAAGGTTTACTACATGCGTATTTTGATTGCGGATGACGAGTCGATAATTCGCCTGGGTTTGAAGTCCATGTTGCAGCAGTTGGATCACGAGGTGGTCGCCGCCCGCGACGGACGGGAGGCTCTGCAAATGGCGCGGGCGCAACGACCCGATCTGGCGATTCTGGATGTGAAGATGCCGTTTACGGATGGTTTGCAGGTGGCTCGTGTGCTGGCGCGGTCACAACCGATGCCGATTGTGCTGTTGACGGCGTACAGTGACCAGGCGTTGATTGATCAGGCGGCGGATTTGCCCATTCACGGGTATTTGGTGAAGCCGGTGCAGGCGGCGGATCTGGCGCCGGCGATGGCGATTGCGGTGCGGCGGTTTGCGGATGCGGAGCAGTTGCGGCAGCGGGCGGCGGCGCTGGAGGCGGAACTCCAGGCGCGGAAGTTGATTGATCGAGCGAAGGGGGTTTTGATGAATGCCGGCATGAACGAATCCACCGCCTACCATGCCATCCAACGCCGCGCCCGCGAACAAGGCCGCACCATGCGCCAGATCGCCGAAGCCATCCTGCGCGACGCAGCCTGAAAATCCCCGTCGATCTTGCCTCATAATCACATGCCAAACCCGGTATTGTGTGAGACAATTGCCTAAGGCTTTTTCCGAATTTGAATCATCCTACTCCATCAAACGCCGATAATCAGCCTGCTCGTGATTGTTCACGGCCTTCCGCCTTCACTTGTTGATCTCATTGCTCATGACAGCCAGCGAATTCGTCATCGCCAATCCCATCAAATCCGACCAGCGTTCCCCGATCCGCTGGGTACTCTTCCACGTCCTACACAATAAACGCTTCATCTTCACCATGTTTCTCGGCGCATTTGGCAACGCCGCGCTGGCCGCCCTCGTACCCGTCCTCATTGGCCGCGCCTTCAACGCCGCCCTGGCCTCCCCGCCCGACGTCCGCGCCATTGGCCTCATTGCCCTGGGCATCATCGGCAGCCAATCCGTGCGCGCCGTGTTGCAGCTTGGCCGCAACTTCTCCAGCGAACTCATCGGCCAGCGTCTGGAGCGCGACACGCGCGAAGAACTCTACCTCAGCCTGCTAGGCAAGAGCATGACATTCCACGACATGCAGCCGGTCGGGGACACGATGGCGCGCGCCACCAACGACGTGCGTGAAGTCAATCTGATGCTGAATCCAGGCATCAACCTGGTCGTTGGCTCTTCCAACTTCCTCCTCATGCCCATCCTGGTCAGCCCCACCTACGATCCCCGCCTCATTGCCGCGCCCCTTTTCTTTCTCGTGACCTATTTCTGGTCCATTGCGCGTTACCTGGGCGTCCTCTCCGCCATCTCCGACCGGGTTCGCCGCACCTTTGGGCGCATGAACAGTCGGCTGGCGGAGGCTATTGACGGCATTGAAACGGTGAAAGGGGCCGCGCAGGAGGAGCAGGAGGTTGAGCGGTTCCGTGAATACGCCACGGACTACCGCGACGCCGTCGTGACGCAGGGATACGTCGAAGCACGATTCCTGCCCCTGCTTCTCCTGGGGATTACGACCGCGGCCGGTTTTGCCCATGCCTTCCTGCTCTACCAGGCCGGAGCTATCAACGTGGGGGACGTGATTGGCTACGTGGGGTTGCTGACGCTGTTTGGATTCCCCACATTCACCTCGCTCACGGCCTACTCGCAGGTGTCGCGGGGAATGGCAGGCGCGCGCCGTATTTTGCAGTTGATCCAGGCGGAAACGCATCTGGACGAGAATGTCGGCGGCAAGGCGGGCGCGATTCGCGGGCGTATCACGTTTGAAAACGTCAGTTTTGGTTACGTGCCGGGCGTGAACGTACTGCAAAACGTTAGCTTTGACGTAGAACCCGGACAGACATTGGCGATTGTGGGGCAGACCGGTGCCGGCAAAAGCACCATCGCCAAACTCATCAACCGCACCTACGATGTAGATCAGGGACGTGTTCTCATTGATGGCGTGCCCACCAACGAGTGGCAATTGGCCGCTCTGCGCCGCCAGATTTCCATCATCGAGCAGGATGTTTTTCTGTTCTCGCGCAGCATTGCCGAAAATATCGCCTTTGGCTGCCCTGGTGCCACCCGCGAGATGGTCATCGAAGCGGCCCAAAACGCCCAGGCGCACGAGTTCATCCTGTCCTTTCAGGATGGTTATGATACGGTGATCGGCGAGCGCGGCGTGACCCTATCCGGTGGGCAGCGACAGCGGCTGGCTCTGGCGCGCGCCTTCCTCGTCAGTCCGCGTATCCTCATTCTGGATGATTCCACCAGCGCCGTGGACAGCGCGACGGAGGATCGCATTCAGCAGGCGATCACCCGTGCCGCTGCCAATCAGACCACCGTCCTCATTACCCATCGTCTTTCCCAGATACGCTGGGCGGACCAGGTAGTGGTGCTGCGTCAGGGGCGGCTGGTTGCTCAAGGCAACCACGACACGCTTATGCACACCTCTCCCGCCTACCGCCGTATCTTCCAGCAGTATGAGACCACTGACGACGGACATGCGTCCGCGGTCACAGGTGCAACAACCCGATGAAGCCTCTTGTCTATTACTGTCGCTGGCATCAGGCGCGTCTCTTTCTACGTGGCCGGGATGAAGACGCGGTTTGGGGGGAAATGGCGTTTGCGGACGACGTGCGCCAGCCGTTTCGCTTTGGCTTGAAAACGGGGCAGCTTACCCTGGGGGATGGGCCAGCCGCGAAAACGGTTTGGTTGGATGAAATGGGCGTGATAAAGGAAGCGTCGTAATGGTTCCCCGCTAACCTGTCCAACGCTGGCGGCGCACTTCCGTCACGTTTGGTAGATTCTCTAACTTCCGCAGCAGCCATTCCAGGTCCTCCAGACTGCTGATCTCGGCCACCATGTAGAGCGTGGTCACGGAACTGGCGACCGTCGATTTTGTCTTCACCAGAGGGATGCCGCGTCCTTTCAGCGTATTCGTAATGTCGTTCATCAATCCGGGTCGGTTGTAGCCTTTAATGACAATCGGGATTGGATATGCCTCTGCCTTTTCGCCCCATTCGACTTCAATGATCCGCTCCTGTTCGTTGATGTTCACCACCTGGCTGCAATCTTTGCGATGGACGGTGACGCCGCGCCCGCGCGTAATGTAGCCAACGATCTCTTCGGGCGGAATGGGGTTGCAGCAGAGTGCCATGCGCGTGTGCAGTCCGCTGACGCCGCGAACGGTCAGTCCTTTGGACTTGGGTCGGTTGCTCAATAACGGCAGAAGTTCATCATCGGGCTGCAACTTCTGCTTGATAGAGGCAATCGCGCCGCCGATTTGGGATGTTTGAATGTCACCAAAGCCGATTTTTGCCAAAAACTGGTCCACATCGTCGTAGTGCAGGGCGTAGGCTATGTCCTCCACGGTGTATGTGGCTGTCAGACCGAGCCGTTTTAGTTCTCTTTCTACGACTTCGCGCCCTTGCTGGATGTTTTGCTCCCGTTCCTGCTCGCGGAACCACTGCCGGATTTTGCTGCGGGTGCGGGCGCTGCCGGTGTAACCCAGGCTCTCGTTCATCCAATCGCGGCTTGGTCCCCCATTCTTGGTGGTGAGAATTTCCACGCGGTCGCCTGATTTTAGTTTGTGGTCCAGACTGATCATTTTGCCATTTACTTTGGCGCCGCGACACCGGTGGCCGACTTCTGTGTGAATCTGGTAGGCAAAGTCAATGGGCGTGGAATTTGCCGGCAAATCCACCACATCGCCGCGTGGTGTGAAGACATAAATATGGTCGGGAACCCTCTCCAGACTGATAAAACTCTGGTCCAGAATCTGACCTTCGGCCTCTTGCAGCAGTGCCAACAATTCCCGCTGCATCTGTATTTGCCGGCTAAGCGCCGAGTTGGCCTTGCCCCCTTCTTTGTATGCCCAGTGGGCGGCCACGCCCCGCTCGGCTTCCTCGTGCATGGCGCGCGTCCGTATCTGTACCTCCAGCGTGCGTCCATCTCTATCGACGACCGCTGTATGCAATGATTGGTAGTTGTTGGGTTTGGGTCGGGCGATATAGTCGTCAAATTCCTGCGGCACGGGCGTCCAAAGATTGTGAACAAGCCCTAAAACCTGATAACAGCGGTTCTTGTCGTTTGTGTCCAGGATGATGCGCACGGCCTGCACGTCGTGGATTTCCTCAAAGCGCAAACTCTTGCGCTCCATTTTGCGATAGATCGAATAAATGTGCTTTGGTCGTCCCGTCACCGAGGCGCGCAACCCCGCCTTTTCGATCTCTGCTTGCAGCAGGCGGATAGACGCCTGTACACTCTCGTCGCGCGAGGCGCGTTTCTCCGCCAGGTAGCGGGCGATCTCTCTGTACTGCTCTGGCTTCAGGTAGCGGAAGGAGAGGTCTTCCAACTCCCATTTGAGCGTCCAGATGCCCAGCCGGTTGGCGATAGGTGCGTAGATGTTGCTGGCTTCTTGCGCGACCTGCAGTCGGCTTTCTTCCGGCATGTAGCCGGCTTTACGCAGGTCTTGCAGGCAGTCCGCCATGCGGATGAGGACGATGCGCAGGTCATCGTCGATGATGGTGAGGATGGCGCGGCGGATTAGCTCCAGGTTGCGCTCGTTGGCGGTGGTGTTTAGGCGTACGTAGGGGTCGAGTTGATCCAGTCCCGTTACCAGCTTGCTGATTTCGCTGCCAAAGCGACTTTGCAATATCTTGGGCTGTACGCCTGTGTGCGGCAGAAGCGAGTCGTGCAGGATGGCGGCGGAGGTGCTGACGATGTCAATGCCAATCTGGTTGACGGTGTTGGCGACGGAGAGATCGTGCTGGATAAAGAGTTCGCCGGATATGCGGGTGCGTCCGTTGTGGGCTGCCGCGGCGAAGTCGTATGCCTGGCCTATTTGCTGCCGCGCTTCGGCATCAAGCTGTGTCGGCAACTGTTTCAGCAAGTCGTCAATCGTAAGGGAATTGGCTGTGGTCATTGGGCTAACATCGTCTGCTTGGTTTGCTTGGCGAAAAAAAACAGGCGATTCTCCTGGTTGGAGAACGCCTGCTTTGCTGTTCCTGCTTCACGGGGGTTGCGCTGGACTAAGCGGCAGCGGGGGGTTCTCCTTCGTGGGAGCCGTCAGTAGGGGTGTCGGTGGTGGGATGCGTGCCGGCATCTGTCCTGTCTGACGGGCCTTTTCTATCGCCACTAAGAACAATTCGCTCCTGAATCTGCTGAGAAGCCTCCTGCGCCCGGGTGCGTGTCTCCGCCAGAACCGAACTTGCCCGTTCTCGTGCGTCTCCCCATTGCTGCGTTCCCCTGTCGCGCCACTCCGCGCCGCGCTGCGACAATGTCGCCCGCGTATCCTCGCCCGACTGCGGCGTCAAAATCAACGCTGTTGCCGCGCCCACCAGTCCGCCGATCACAAAACCGGCCAAAAAGGCTCCAAATTCACCGTTGTTGTCGCTCATGATTGATGCTCCTCTAGTGTCATGTACGAAATGATGGATTCCGTTCCTTAGTCAGGCAGATTATTTCTGGGATCGCCGAACAGCACCTTCACGCCACGGCGTACGCCGGCCACGTAGCTGCTCGCTTTGGTCACCGGTTTGACCACATTTTGGCTAACAAACGTTGTGGTCCCTTTTAGCGTGCCAATGGTTTCGTTGGTCTGCTGCAGAATGGGCTTGATTTCAAATTCCAGCATGTTGACCAGGCGAACAATCATGACGAGCATGATGATGAAGGCAACGCCAAAAAGACAGGACCCCAGTGCCAGGGCAATGATCACAATGTCGCGCAGAGATTCAACGGCAGTAGGGTGCTGTGTGGCTGCCCAGAAAATGCCCCAGATGATTAACCCAACGATCAGCAAGACGCCGATCACCCCGGCGGCCACGCCAATGCGGGACACGAGGGGCTTGGCGGATGTTGGGGCGGGAAGCTGGGCTTGATATGAATTTTCCATGCAAGTTCTCCAACGTAACGGCTAACCCTCTTGGGGGCTGAGCTTGTTGAAGCCTGTGACAATCCCGTATTGCCGTCAACAGGCTCAGGCAACGGGTTAGTAGTCACTCTCCAACTAAAAAGTATATCGCCTCTGGTAGAATCAGCAAATTGCCGGCAGCCCCTTCTGTTGCGCCGGTTGTTTCAGGTAGCAGCCGCCCAGTTTATGAATAGCTACGCCGCGGATTCCTCGTGTTTGCTTAGCCACAAACTGGCAACGAGGGCAATCCAGGAACCCAGGCTGGCGCTGAAAAGATGCAGCGCACCCAATTTGAGCAGATCAATGTGCAGCAGATCGCCGGCCAGATGGCCCAGCGCAAACCCAAGCCAGGCGGCGAGGACGTACAAGACAATGCGACGGGCCGGCCCACCCAGGATAAGGTGAAAAGACGCGCCATAGATGCTGGCGAGCAAGAAGCCGAGGACAACGCCGGCGGCAGTGCTACTCATGCGCGCGCCACCGCAACTTCCGGCTCCGTCGCCGGGGCAAACCCCATGTCCGCGATCAGACCGCCCCCCAGGCAAATATCATCATCATAAAAAACCGCCCCCTGGCCGGGTGTGATACCCGGCAGCGGCTCGTGCAAGGAAACCCGCAACCGCCGGTCGTCGCCAGGGGTGAGGGTGGCCGGCACGGGGCGTGCCTTGTACCGTACTTTTACCGACGTGACGATGGGGAAGGCGGGGGGCTGTCCCGCAATCCAGTTCACATCGCGCACTTCCATCCGATGTTGGCCCACTTCCGCCCGTGTGCCCACAATCAGCGCATTGCGCGCGGCATCTTTCGCCAGCACGAAGAGCGGCCGCGGCGCGCTGATGCCCAGCCCTTTGCGCTGCCCAATGGTGTAGTAGGGCAAACCATCGTGCCGACCTAATTCCTCGCCGCGCGTGTTCAAGATGGGGCCAGGCTGCGCCAATTGCGGCGCGTGCTGCGTCAAAAAGCGGCGGTAATCTCCGTCGCCCAGGAAGCACAGGTCCATGCTTTCGCTCTTGTTTGCCACGGGCAGCAGCCCCAGGTCGGCGGCAATCTGGCGCACGGCGGGCTTCGTGTACGCCCCGACGGGGAACATTACGCGCGCCAACTGCGCCTGATTCAGCATGTGCAGCACGTAGGATTGATCTTTGTCGTCGTCCAGCCCTTTGAGCAGTTGGTAGTTGCCATGCGTGTGGTGCACGCGCGCGTAGTGCCCGGTGGCCAGGTAATCGGCATCCAGGGCCAATGCCCGCTGCAAGAGGTGCGTAAAACGTACCTGGCGGTTGCATTCGATGCACGGGTTGGGCGTGCGTCCGCGGGCGTGTTCGTCAATGAAGAACTGCACGATGGCGCGGCGGAAATAGTCCTGTACGTCAATGACGTAGAAGGGGATGCGCAGCAGATCGGCGACGCGGCGGGCGTCGGCCATCTGGTCCGGGGTGCAGCAGCGGTTCAGGGGAGCGCGCGGCCCCATACCTGGCTCGCTCCAGAGGCGCATCATCATGCCGATGACGTCGTACCCCTGCTGTACCAGGAGGGCGGCGGCCACGGAACTGTCCACGCCGCCGCTCATGGCGACGACGACGCGCGTTTGCGCGGGAGAAGGGTGCTGCCCATTGCGCGTGCTGATCATGGTCTGGATTGTAGCATACGGTAGGAGGTGAATCAATTGCCGAGAATTGCGTTACGGACTCCACGAATGCTCTTGAATTATCATTTGCAGATCCGTCTCGAGAGTCTCAAATGAAGGTGAAGTCCGTAGCCTTAGAAAGTCGTTGTTCTCGAAGTAGTTGCTGACGCGGAGAGCATGGCGATTTACCGGATATTTCTTAAGCCTACGCCCCGATAGTTCGCTGGCTTCCTTTAGGGCTTCAAACAGGATGTTCTTAGGGTTTGAGAGACTTTCCAGGTTATGAAGAGGCGGGATTTCCAGTGGTTTTTGCCCATTTGGGTTTCCAGATGCATGACGAATGGCTGATGAGCTTACAAGTAGCCATGCCTCGGTCATTCGTACCGGTATGACACAAACGTATGGCGGAACCGGATAATCAAGCGACTCAACTGCATACTGAATTTCATTGACACGCTCTTGAGGCAGCTCTCTTTCGGCATCGCGATGGATGAATAGCAGGTCAGCAGAGTAGAATTCAATGCCATACTTGACCTTTAGACCTAGATTCGCTTTGAGTTGAGGAAGGCGACTAAGGTCAGCCCAAGTCGGTTGAATAGCGGCGGTAATACCATTATTTCTTAGCAACCAGGTTAGTATGGGAATTAAGGACCTGTCAGAACTCCCGTCACTGACAAGAGTATAGCGCAGTTCATTCATTCTGATTTTGAAATAACGGAAAAATCATCTGAATATCGTCGCGGTCGACAACTCTACGAACTTTCTTTGCGTCACCCCTTGCTTCAAGTAAAATTGGATTCAAATACGCAAGTAAATGCCCTCTATCAATAGGAGGTGTATCTGGGTCTGCTTTAGTTCGCCATGTTTCTGGCAACCAGGAAAAGCGCACGCCTTTCTTTCGCTTGTTGTTTGAAAAGGTTTCTTTTATTTGCGCTACCAGTAAGCTGTCATCGGGGACTTGATTGACCACAGAAGGGGAGTGGGTATTGATAATTACCTGACGCAACGGATTGTCATCGCCAACTGCTTCGTCTACATCACAAGCAATGTCTTGTAGCAATTGGAGCATAGCAGGAATCCTTTCAGGGTGAATACCATTTTCAGGTTCTTCCAGACATATAAGGCCGCTCGCGGATGGATCAAGATCAAGAACCGCCAGGGCGAGAAAGCGCAATGTTCCATCTGAAAGAGATCGAGCCGGATAAGTCGTTCCATCGCGCTGTTGTACATAAAGGGTGAACAGCTCACGTTTTTGGTCGCGGTCAACTTGAACATCCGATATATCGTCAATCAGATCCGCTAGTCGTGATGTTATCTGTCCATATACTGGAGCCGTATGCGGAGAGTGATTGTTCGCCCCATAGGGATGCGCCAAGTAATAGAGTGTCGCGGGGAGGTGAGAGCCGTCTGTTCCCAGGCCTGGTGGTGTAGAAAAAGAGTCAGGTTCTCGTAGAGCACCAGGTTCGAGTTGTAGCAATCGCCACGATTGCATCTCACGACGGGCCAGAAGAGCCGTTGGGCTTTCTATTGCATTAACTGTAGAAAGAACCGTGCGAGGCAGATTAGTCGCTAGTATTGATCGGGGACGTCCTCCACTACCATCCTGGCTCAGTTTTATGATGCGGTTGCCACCTTCTGTTACCGTGGAGAGAAAAGGTGAGGTTCTCCGCCCTTTAAGTACCGATTTTCGCCAGGATTGAACTTTGTGAGGGAATACCAATAGCCTTGGCGCTTCACCTAGATTGATATGCTCAAGCTCTTCACGGAGCAGTTCAAGAGATGCTGATGTGGGCAGGGCACTATCAGTCCGATAACCTAACTCAAGCGTGTAGCGCACAAATGTAATCGTGGCTATTGCTTTTTGTCCGAGGTCATCTTTCCCAACTTCTGGCAATATCATTTCGGTTTCAAAAGACATCTTCCTTGCGTACTCGTTCCCAGATTGGTGAAACAAGCTCCGAATATCAGCTGTGCGACCTCCTTCTGCACGAATAGATAATGCCGCATTCATTAAGGTATCATTAGCAAGGAAGCTAAGAAAACGAATGGCGTCGAAGAGGTTAGATTTACCAACGGCGTTCGGCCCGGCTATACAGGTAAATGGTCCAAATTGGACGTCAACATCTACTAGGTTCTTAAAGCCGGATACTTTTAGCCTGGTGAGCATGTCCAACTCCAGTGAAGATTAGGGCTACGATACAAATAATATAACAGATTTGATACTCTTTTGCATGGAAGAGGATTGGCGGATTGGGTACACGGAACTTCTGTGGAAACCTTGATCGGACGTACACTTACCCCATTGCCTTGAGATAAAGGAAAGGACCTTTCCCAATTGACTGCGGATCACAGATTCACTGAAAAAACCGGGTTTTTCGAGTGTCCGGCCGAAATTACCAGAGTGGTTCATGTGTAAAAACCCGGTTTTTGGCCTTTTTTCAGTAGAGTCAAAAATGGTAAGAGCGGATGGCGCGCAGGATGCGGGGGAGGGTTTGCAGGGTGTATTGGATGTCGGCGGGGGTGTTTTGCCGGCCTACGGTGAGGCGGAGGCCGCCTGTGGTCCATTCGTGGCTGAGGCCGATGGCCTGGAGGGTGTGGGAGGGTTCGGGGTTTCCGGTGGCGCAGGCGGAGCCGCTGCTGGCGCAAATGCCGGCAACATCCAAATGCAGCAGCAGATCATTCCCCGTGACGTGGCGAAAGGCAAAACTGGCGTGATGGGGCAGGCGGCGTGTGGGATGCCCCGTCAGGCGGCAGTCGTCCGGCAGCGCCGCCAGTATGCCGCCAATCAACCTGTCTCGCAACGCCTGGCAATGCGCCGTGTCCTGCTCGCGCCGCGTCATCGCCAGGCGCAGCGCCTCCGCCGCGCCCACGGCAAAGGGGACGTTCACCGTGCCCGCGCGCCGTCCCTCTTCTTGCCCCCCACCCGTGAGGGCGGAGACCAGCGTTACCCCCTGGCGGGCGTAGAGGATGCCCACGCCTTTGGGGCCATAGAACTTGTGCGGGGCCAGGCTGAGGAGGTCGATGGGCATGGTGGCTAAATCCCAGGCCGTGTAGGCGGCGGCCTGGATGGCGTCCGTGTGGAAGAGGACACCATGCGCGCGGGCGATCTCTCCGATAGCGGTGATGGGCTGCACCGTGCCGATTTCGTTGTTGGCGGCCATGATGGTGATCAGGGCGGTGTCTGGGCGGATGGCGGCGGCGACGGCGGCGGGGTCTACGAGACCGTCGGCGTCCACGGGGAGGATGGTTGACGCGAAGCCAAAGTAGGTGGTTAATTGCCGGCATGTTTCCCGCACCGCTTCATGCTCAATGGCACTGGTGATCATGTGGTTTCCGCGCCCGGCGGCCCTGGCGGCCCACATGACGCCGCGAATAGCCAGGTTGTCGCTTTCGGAGCCGCAGCCGGTGAAGACGATTTCCTGTGGGCGGGCGTTGAGCAGCTCGGCGATGGTGCGACGCGCCTGGTTGAGACCGCGCGCGGCTTCGCG
The DNA here is from genome assembly GCA_020634515.1 of Ardenticatenales bacterium. Taxonomy (NCBI): domain Bacteria; kingdom Bacillati; phylum Chloroflexota; class Ardenticatenia; order Ardenticatenales; species Ardenticatenales bacterium. The sequence goes on from JACKBL010000008.1 coordinate 28,792, forward strand.
CCCATGAAAGTGCATGGAGGAGGGATTGCCGTAGAATTCGGTCCAGTAGGGAAGCATCGCTTCCAGAACCGACGGCGCCAGGGGCGTGGTGGCGCTGTGGTCGAGGTAGATGGGGGTGCGGTTCATGGTGTGGCCCCTGCTATTGCGCGGCGGCGGGGAATTTGAGGATGAAGGTGGTTCCTTTGCCTTCTTTGCTGTCAACGGTGATGGTTCCGCTGTGTTTTTCGACGCCTTCTTTGACCATGTAGAGGCCGAGGCCCGTGCCGGCAATTCCCCGCTCCACGGCTGTCGAAGTGCGATAAAAACGCTTGTACAGATTGGGCATCGCTTCCACGGGGATGCCAATGCCGTCGTCGGACACGCGCACCGTAATTTCTTGCGGCGTGGCCTGCGCGTTCACGCGCACCGCGCCCGACAGTGTGAACTTGATCGCATTCTCCACCAGGTTCTTAAAAACAATGTACAGTGTTTCTTCGTTACCCAGCATGAAGGGTAAATTGGGCTGAATGCGTTGGCTAAACAGCAGTCCCTTTTCCGTAGCCCGGTCCGCCAGCGGAGGTAGCAGTTCATCAAGCAGCTTGTTCAGATTAATGAATTCCGAACTGCGCTGGATCTCGCGTGCTTCCAGCTTCGCCAGTTGCAGCATCTGGCGCACCATGCGCTGCAGGCGGTCGCTCTCGCGCTCAATGACGCCCAGAAAACGATCCGCTTTTTCTTTGTTGTCCGCTGCCTTGCCCTCGCGCAGCAGGCGGGCATACATGAGGATGGTGGCGAGGGGGGTGCGCAGTTCATGAATGATGTTGTGGAAGAAGTCGTCGCGCATTCGTTCCAGCTCACGAATCTGGCGCAGGTCGCTGAAGACGAAGATGCCCTCCTGGACTTCCCCCTGTTCGTTGGTGATGGCGGCTCCGCTGACGAGGACGGGAACGTACTCCCCATTTCCTTGTAGGACGTCGCAGGCGATCTGGGGCGTGTCTTCTTTGGCGCGTAGGGCGTACTCAATGAATTCCGCGAAATTGCCGGCACGCGCCCGCACTGCCTTATGCGCTTCCTGTCCTGTTAATGCCTCTTCTTCCAACCGCAGCAAGCTGCACAAAGCATCATTGACAATTGTGATTCGGCCATCGTGGTTGACCACGAGAATCCCTTCGGACATGCTGGCGAACATGGTTTCAATGCGTCGCTTCTCCGCCAGAACGTCCAGATGCAGCCGCGCGTTTTCAATAGCCGCCGCCAGGGGGCCGCTGATTGCCTGCAATAGTTTCAAATCTTGATTGTTGAAATCCCCATCTTTCTTGTTGATGGCTTCCAGGACGCCAATGACGCGATTCTCTACCATCAGGGGCACGCAGAGAATGGACTGGGTTTCAAAACCGGAGAGTGTATCGGGTCGGGAGTAGAAACGCTTGTCCGCGTAGGCGTTGTTTACGATGATCGGCTCACCGTGGAGCGCGACGTAGCCGGCAATGCCCTGCCCTGCCTGTAGGCGGATGGGGGGCAAATCGTGGAACAAAGGCCCCATGAGGGCGCTGACGAAGACGATCTCCCGGGTAACAGGGTCCGCCAGGCCAATGGACATGGAGTGGACATTCAGCGTCCGCCGCACGGAATTGGTCACCTGTTGGTAGATGTTTTCCAGGTTCAACTTGGCGGTGAGGGCGTGGCTGATTTCGGAAACGACGGTAAACTCGATCTCTTGCTGGTCGGAGCGGTGGCGTAAATAGGCGCGGTCCAGAAAAGTGGTGATGTGCATGCCCAGCCGGTCCAGGTTGGATTGATGCAGCGGGCAGTCTGGCGGCGGGTCGAGGAGGAAGAGGGCGCCGGATGGCGTGATGTGGCTGGCGCTGCCGGCAAAAGGCAGGGGAACGGCCAGTACGCTTTCTTTGGAAAGATGCCACAATTCGCTCTGGATTTGCTCGCGGGCGCTGATGCCGAATTTATCCCAGGCGACGACGTTGTTGGTCTGGTTGAGGCGTTCAAGGGTGATGCCGGCATCTTCCCAGCGAGTCTGCTCTATTTTTCCGTCCGGCTGACAAATCCACACGTCATGGAACTGCTTCAGACGGTTGCTCATCGCTACCACCGTCGTCGTGCGCGTAAACAGCGCTACCTCGGAAGCCACGGCGGCGCAGACCCCGTGCGCGTCGAGGATGCCGATTAGCTCCTGTGTCAGTTTTTCCCACAGTGTATGGACGTGTGCATTTGTGAGCGAGGTCGGCTGGTTGGTCGTCATGCCGGCAATTATCATCCCGTCGCACCCGTTTGGCAAACCAAACCCCCCGCTATCTCTCCTCCTTTCCTCCCGCCTGCATAGTCAATTCTTACCAAACACGCCTCACCTTGCCCGAACACCCCACCATACGGTATTATCCAGGCTAACCAGTAACAGCCACCAACTGTCCCCTTCAGGCTCGTTCAAAATTAACTTGATTGTCCGCCAAGCAAGGACCATTCCCGCGCATCCGTCAATTCCTGAGCGATGCCCATGTCAGACTACGCGATTTGGAGGTTCTTTGTGCCGGCATTTGCCGTGGCTGCCACCCGTTGTTCGCAGAAGTAGTGGTTCACGACTCGTGGTCCACCCCCATCGGCGCTACATATCGGCGGTGCCGCGAACAACCGCCAACGACTAGCTATCAACCATTTTCAGGCGAGTGAGAAGCTCGCCCTACAAAGTGTTTTCGGAGGAGTTACTATGAGCATCATTGTTGCCGTACACGGGCGCGAAGTCCTGGACTCGCGCGGAAATCCGACTGTCGAAGTTGAAGTTGGCCTCAGCGATGGGGCCATGGGACGGGCCATCGTCCCGTCCGGCGCCTCCACCGGCGTCCACGAGGCCTGGGAGAAGCGGGATGGCGATGCCAGCCGTTACCTGGGCAAAGGCGTGCACGATGCCGTTGCCGCCGTGAATGATGAAATCGCCGAAGCATTGCTTGGTTTTGACGCCGTGGAGCAGGTGGGCATTGATCAGGCGTTGATCGACCTGGACGGAACCGAGAACAAGAGCCGCCTGGGAGCCAATGCCATCTTGGGCGTTTCGTTGGCCGTGGCCAAAGCCGCCGCCGAATCGGTGGACCTGCCGCTCTATCGTTACCTCGGCGGCACGTCGGCGCGCACGCTGCCCGTGCCCATGCTGAACATCATGAACGGCGGCAAGCACGCCGCCGGCGCCACGGACTTGCAGGAGTTCATGGTGATGCCCGTGGGCGCGCCCACGTTTGGCGAAGGGCTGCGCTGGGCGGTGGAGATTTACCACGCGCTGAAGAAGGTGCTGGCCCGCCGCGGCTATCATACGACGGTCGGCGACGAGGGCGGTTTTGCGCCGCGCGTCTCCGCGAATAAAGAGGCGTTTGACCTGATTATGGAGGCCATTGAGAAGGCGGGCTACCATCCTGGCGACCAGATTATGCTGGCGATGGACCCGGCGGCCAGTGAATTCTATGAGGATGGCCTTTACCATCTGAAGACGGAAGGGCGGCGCCTGACGGGGGCGGAGATGGTGGACTTCTACGCGCAGTGGGTGGACCAGTACCCGATTATTTCCATAGAGGACGGCCTCCAGGAAGATGACTGGGATAGTTGGACCTTGATGATGGAGAAACTGGGGGACCGGGTGCAGATTGTCGGGGATGACTTGCTGGTGACGAATGTGAAGCGGATTGAGATGGCGTTTGCGCGTAAGGCGGCGAACAGCCTGTTGTGCAAGGTGAACCAGATCGGCACGCTTACGGAGGCGATTGCCTCGGTGGACGCGGTGCAGCGGCATGGCTGGACTGCCGTGGTGTCTCATCGCAGCGGCGAGACGGAGGACGCGACGATTGCGGACCTGGCGGTGGCGCTGAACGCGGGCCAGATTAAGACGGGCGCGCCGGCGCGGACGGATCGCGTCGCCAAGTACAATCAGCTTCTGCGGATTGAGGATGAGTTGGGCGATACGGCTGTTTATCCGGGGATGAAGGCGTTTACGAATTTGCGCCGCTAGTGCCTCAACAATGTGATTTTGAGGAGTTCGCATCCTCAGATGCGAATGGGCGGCATCTGAGGATGCCGCACTCCTCACCCCTCTCACCCCTCATTTTTAGGTTGTCGAGCTAGGTTGTGGCTATGACCTTCCAGGAAGCAGTCAGCTTCCTGGAAGGTCCACTTTCTGGAAGGTCCACTTTCTGGAAGGTGGTTTAGCTAAAAATGGACGCGCCGTTGGGCTGCTGCTGGCTGACGCGGATGGTGGACATGGAGACGAGGTGGAATATCTGGCGCAGTTCGGTGTGGGACATGCCGGCAATCAAGATGTCCGGGAAGCCAATCGTATCCGCTAACTGGCGCAGCTCGCGCGAGGAAATACCCCCGGTGCGGAAGCCAACGTAAGCCAGCGTGTACATTTCGTGCTTGAGCAGTTCCGCGGCGGCGCGGCGCACGGTGGCGGCGCTCTGGCGGGAGGCGTTGTCCTCACCGTCGGAGTAAACGATGATCAGGCAGCGCGCCATGACGCCGCTTTGCCGCAGGGTTTGCGCGTACATCACCATGTTCGTCATGCCGGCAGCAACCGCATCATACAGCGCCGTCGTGCCATTGGGCGCATACGTGGCGCGCGTCAGCGGCGGCGCGTCGCGCAGGTTAAGGTAGCCGTGATGCAGCATCACCGCGTCGTCAAACAGAATCGTGCTGACCAGAATATCGTCGGCAGCCGTGGAGCCAACCATTGCCGCCAGGTAATCCTCATTGTAGGCGCGCACGAGGTCGGCGGCGTGTGGCCCCATGGAGCCACTCATGTCAATGATGTTCATTGCCAGCGTCACCTCGTTGGAGGCTAACTGATCCAACCCCACACCCACGGCGCCCGTCATCGTGGGACCGTTGAGGTTGGCGACGACCAGGTCCATTGTGTTGTTCGTCAGCCCATCGTTTTGTGCGGATTGGAAGAGATCATCCAGGTTTCCGAGTCCGTTGTTGTTCATGGTTTATTCCTTTGGCCTGGAGTTGGCAGGCAGGGGGCAGCGCATAAGCGGCGACGTGGCCGTCATCGTCTGCGGGGATGGAATGGGATTGTTTTTGGGTTTGTCAGGCCGTGGGCGGGGCGGCGCGCGGGTGGCGCGCCGCCCCGCTTTGGTTATGCGTGCCGGGCCTGGGTGTGCGCGAGGAAGGGCAGGGGGTCGGTGCTGTTGATGAAGTTGACGCCCATTTTCTCGAATTCGGCGAATCGCTGCATGGCGATGGCGTGGAAGTCTACGTCGGGATGCAGCACGGGCGAGGTGCAGTCGCGCAGGAAGTAGATTTTTTGCAGCGTGCGCGGGTCGCCGGCGAAATCTTCGACGATGTCTTCGACTGTTTCCAGGACGCAGTGGCTTTCCGCTTCGCCGGCGATGACGATGGCGTCCGCTTCCGCCAGCGTGTCCAGGAATGCCTTGTTTTTGCCGCCCAGGGGGTGGTTGGGTACGGGCACTTCTGGCTGGATGATGGAGTAATGTTCGGTGAGCGGGATGCTGCCTTTGGTGAGCCAGGCGGGCTGGCTTTTGCGGGCGAGGGCGTGCCAGAAGATGGCGGACCACAGTTCCTGGTCGAGCATGTTGCCGGCACTGCCAATCATGACGTGGAAGGGCCAGATGGTAAGCTGCTTCTTCGCTTGCTTCTCTAGCTGTTTGACGTAGTTGGTGGAGGCCGCGGGCGCGATCAGGGGGCGCCATTTGCCTTGCTTGATGTCTTCCCAGGTGATGATGGTGAAGGGGGAGGGATGGGTTCCGTCGGCGTCCGCCCACCAGGCGGGATGGAAAATCTGGAAGGGGAGGTGGGAGTCGAGGGAGCAGGTGATGTTGGTGAGGATGCCGGCATTCCGATAGATAAACTCCGTCAATCGTTGAATGTCACCCAACGCGCCGGGCACATTCAGACTGCCGCGCGTGTGGCAGAAATCCACCTGCATGTCAATGATCACCAGGTGCGTCTTAAACTTGTCCGCGGCAGCCGCGGGTAGATTCGTGCCCAATGCTTCGGCGGCGATAGTGGCCTTGTCAGGATAAAACAGCGTGCCAATGCGGCTGGGATCGTAAAAGCGGGGAAAGTCGGTCATGATTGCTCCTTTCGCATCCAGGAAGGTCCGTCGGACAACAAGTCTCATCATTTCATCTTCTTGGAAGCAGCATCTAGCCTCCAGGAAGCTGCCGCGTACATGATTATACGCCTGCCGGTTGCGGTTAGTGTTTTGTGAACACTAACTTGCGGAAAAGTATAGTGTATCTGCTACACTTTGTCAAGGGGGAATTTGCTGAAATTACTTGCCGGTCGCCAGCCACAGCCGTGAGGCTTGCTGAATGAGCAGCCCCTGAGGGTGGGCGTGCAGCAGGTCGCCGGCGGCAACGTGGCCGGCGCTGTCGCTGAGGAGGGTTTGACCGGTGGCGTTTTGCTTGTGAATGCCGGCATCCGTCGCCCACAGCACCGTCTCGCCCAACAAAGCCCGCCCGGTCAGCGGCGCGGTGTCCGTATCGCTCCGCCACTCGTGCCGCAGCCCGCCGCGCCGGTCATAGAGCCGCGTATGCGTTGTTTCCTGTCCTTTGTGGGACGTTTGCAGCAGCAGCGCGGCGTGATTGGCGTTGAATAGGGCGGCCGTGTCACGGATAATGCCGGCAGCCGTCGGCAACATCGGCGACAACGGCAGCATCTCCCCCTTCTCCGTCATCATAAAGAAATGATGGTCGGCAAACAGGCGATAGAAGCCCAACGCCAGCGGCGAATCGGGCGCGGCCCAGAACTGCGTCTGATCTCGGCGCGCGTCGGCGGCAATACTCTCCACAAAATGCCCTTGCTGCCATGCGCCGCGCATCAGGTAGCCATTTGCCAGCCGAAAGAGATGATGGTCCGTGGCCGCGAACACCGCTTCCTGCCGGAACATGGCCGTTTGCAGGCGCGTGGCGGGCCGGAAACCGGCCGCCGTGGCTTCCAGCAGCAGCAGTTGGTCCGTTCCGGTCTGATTTACGACCAGGTTTTGCCCCCAGAAGGCGAAGTGATAATCCGCTTCTCCTGTGAAGAGAGGCACATCTTCCAGGACGCCGCCGACGCCCGCGCGCACGAGGCGGTATTCCCGCCCGGCGCGCACGATGGCCTGGATGCGGCCTGAGGGCATGACGGCGACCTGGGTGATCAGCCCGTCCGCGTGCAGCAGCAGGCGGAAATGGAGCCGACCGCGCTGGATGGCCGGGGCGGGGGGGGTGTGCTGCTGCCGGCATCCGGGGCAGTGCGCGCGTTCTCGGGGATAGACCTGCCCGCAGTGGGCGCACGTCATCAGACTATTCGCGTAGTCAGCGAGCAGCGAGGCGGGAAACGGGGACCGCCGACCACGCGCAAAAACGGCGTCCAGATGATGCAGCAGGTCGTCGGAAAGCGTTTCCACGGGGCGGGCGCGCCGGGGGTAGGTCACGTCTGGGGAGAGAATGGTCACGCCCGCGCCGATGCGGGCGGGGAGGGTCTTGTGCTGGGGATGAACGCCGCCAAAAGGGTGGACTTGCAGCAGGCTCTTCACCAGCAGCACGAAGAAGGCGTACCAATCGGTGTCTGGCGCGAAGACGGGTTGCCGGCTGAGGTCGCCTACGCCGGCCAGGTGGGGATCGAGGAAGGCTTCCATGGCCACGGGGCAGGGGAAGCCGCCAAACTGGTAGCTGTCTACGTCAATCCAGTAGGTGATGGCGTGGCCGCCGGGGGTGGGGCGCGCAAAGAAGAGGTTGTGGTCGTTGAGGTCGCCGACGACGATGCCCAGGCGATGTAGCCGTGTGAGGGTGTTGTGGGCGTGTTGCAGCCAGAGGATGACGTGGCGGGGGTCGAACTGGTGGCGGGCGGTGAAGTTGGGGTTGGCGAGTTGTTTCATGGGGTGGGTGGTGGCCGGCAATGCCGGCATCACAAACCCCTGCACCATCCCCTGTTTATCCGTTACCAGGTCCGTGGGACCAAGCAGCACGTCGGGAACCTGGCGCGCCAGATCGTTTTGCCGCCAATACGCCAGTTTTTGCCCATGCCCTGGCTGCGGCTGGTGGTACACCTTCACCGCCTGCCCCTGCCAGCGAAAAACCATACCTTCGCCGCCCGCCTGGATCAGGTCCGTGGCTTGCAGCTTTACCCGTTTGCCGCCGATATAGAGTGGGTTCATGATCGTATCCGGTGGTAAATCTTCCCGGAAGCTCCATTTCAAGCCGAAAGTGTTTCATTACAGCTTCCGGGAAGGTGGTTGTCATAGCCAGCAGATGGCAATGCCGCCATCGTCTTCGAAGAAACCGCGCTGCTGCGCCTGCTGATTGACCTGGCGCTGCAAGGCCAGGCTGGTCAGTGGCTGGCACAGTTGGCGCAGTTGGTCGGGTTGCCAGCCATCGGTAGCGACGGCCAGGCGGGTGAGCGTCTCCCGCCGGCGCACGGAAAGGGTGTGGAAGGGGTGGGGGTGATCGTCCAGAAGCGCGTAGGCCAGGTAATCGGGGCGATTGTCGCTCTCCAGGATAATCACTTCCTCGTTGATGCCCAGGCAGCCATCCCCGGCCCAGAAGAAGAAGGCATCCCGTGGCCGCGCCACGAAGCCGACGACGGTGCAGAGTAGCTGCGTGGCGATGAAGCGGGTGCGGGCATCGTCGTTGGCGAAGGGGATGGCCGTGGTTAGCTGGCGGAGAAAGGTGAGGGTGGCCTGGTGTAGTTGGGCGACGATTTCGTCCGCGCGCCGGTCCAGGTCGCTGGCGTGCAGCCAACTGCTGATGAATTGCCCCAACAGGCGCGCGCCGACTTCGTTGGCGGAGGGTGTGACTTCGCTTTCCTGGCGGTATTTGCTGCCGCAGCCGTCCAGGACGATGCCGAAGCTGTGGTGGGGGGGGAGAATGCCGGCATTTGCATAATCCTGTCCGTTCTGGTGCATCAAGCGGTGTGCCCGTCCGATGTGGGTTGCCTGGCTAACAATCATACGCGCTCCATAAGTGTGTTTGTTACACTAAATCCTGTTGGGTAGTATAGTGTTTCTAGTACACTTTGTCAAGCGATCAGCTTCGCGCCGCGCAATCCCCGTTTGACATCTCCTTTCGTTCAGGTATACTTTTTGGTCAATTCGATTATGCGCGGTTTTTTTGGGCTGGCCGCGCCACCACCTAAAAAATCACATAGCCATATCCTTATCAAGAGCAGTGGAGGGACCGGCCCGATGAAACTGCAGCAACCCCCTGAAATCAGGGACAGGTGCTAAGTCCGTCAGGATTGAACTTGGAAGATAAGAAGCCAGCACTGACCTGTAGCCTCTTGCCTTGCAAGGGGCTTTTTTTTGCTTACGCCGCGCCACGGCGCACGTTGTTTTTGCCCGGCGCACGTATTCCGCGCCCGGCGCACGTTTTCCGCGCCCGGCGCACGTTTTCCGCGCCCGGCGCACGTTTTCCGCGCCCCTCTGCCGCGCAACGGACCAGCGGGGAAAATTCAGAGAATGGAGGTAATCATGAGTCATTCCTTTATGAACGCACCACACTTGCTCTTCACGTCCGAATCGGTCACGGAAGGCCACCCAGACAAAATGTGTGATCAGATCAGTGACGCCGTGCTGGACGCCATCATGTCCCAGGACCCCTATGGTCGCGTCGCCTGTGAGACGGCTGTGAAAACGGGCATGGTTCTGATCTTTGGGGAGATCACCACCACGGCGCAGGTCAATTATGATGAACTGGTACGCAACGTAGTGCGCGACATCGGTTTTGACGACAGCAAGAAAGGGTTTGACGCCGAGACGTGCAGCGTCCTCGTCGCCCTGGCGAAGCAAAGCCCGGATATTGCGCAGGGCGTGAACCGTGCCCTGGAGTTTCGCGGCAATGGGAGCGAGGAGGCGCTTATTGAGTCGATTGGAGCCGGGGACCAGGGGATGATGTTTGGGTTTGCCTGCAACGAGACGGAATCGTTGATGCCGCTGCCGATTGACATGGCGCACAAACTGGCGCGGCGATTGTCGCAGGTGCGCCGGGATGGAACGCTGCCCTGGGTGCGTCCAGATGGAAAGACGCAGGTGACGGTGGAGTACAGTTATGGCCGGCCGAAGCGTATTCATACGGTGCTGGTGAGTTCACAGCACGCCCCGGAATTGTCCCAGGAAGAGGTTCATGCCGGCATTATCGAACACGTTATTCGCCCGGTTTTGCCGCCGCACCTCGTAGACGACGATATGCGCATCTTCATCAACCCCACCGGACGCTTCGTCGTCGGTGGTCCCATGGGCGATGCCGGTCTTACCGGGCGCAAGATCATCGTGGACACTTATGGCGGCATGGGGCGGCACGGCGGTGGCGCATTTAGCGGCAAAGATTGCACCAAAGTGGACCGCAGCGCCGCCTATGCGGCTCGCTGGGTGGCCAAGAATATCGTCGCCGCCGATTTGGCAGAACGCTGTGAAGTGCAAGTCGCTTATGCCATTGGCGTGGCCCACCCCATCAGCATTAGCGTGGAGACTTTCGGCACGGGCAAACTGGACAACGATCTGCTCGTGAGCCTGATTGAGGGGTGCTTTGACTTGCGTCCGGGCGCGATTGTGCGCGATCTGGAACTGCGCCGCCCCATTTACCAGGCCACGGCTGCCTACGGCCACTTTGGCCGCGACGACATTGACGCCCCGTGGGAACGCACCAACCGCGTGGAGGCGCTGCTGGCGGCGGCAAACGCGCTGCAAGAGCCTGCTTAAGTTCGCGGCGGGTTTTTCATTTTATCTTACCTTGACGCGGATACAAGGCTGCGTTAGAATTTTCAGCCTGGCAATGCGCGGAAGCGCGTGTTGGCGCTTGCGCGCAGTTGGCCGGATTATCTATCCGAGGCTGGCATGGGGTGACCCAAATGCCGGCATTCCCGTCTTGAGCAGTTGATCCTGACCTTTTTGCGCCATGCCAGGCATGGCCTGGGTAACTTTTGTCTGGTTAACGGAAGAACCCACCCGGCTTCACCGTTGGCACAAGGACATAACACACCATGTTTGAATCGCTGGGCAATCGCCTGCAAACCGTTTTTGATGGCCTGAAACGACGTGGCAAACTCACCGAAGCCGACGTCGATCTTGCCATGCGCGAAGTCCGCCTCGCCCTGCTGGAAGCCGATGTCAACTACAAGGTTGTGAAAAGCTTCGTGGCCCGCGTGCGCGAACGTGCCGTTGGTCAAGAAGTCATGACCAGCCTCACGCCCGGCCAAATGGTGGTGAAAATTGTCAACGAAGAGCTGGAGCGCACACTTGGTGAAGCGGGACGCCTGGAACTGGGTCGTCAATCTCCCACCATCATCATGCTCGTTGGCTTGCAAGGCGCGGGCAAAACCACCATGGCTGCCAAACTGGCCTTGCATCTGCGCCGAGGTGGCAGCCGCCCGCTGCTAGTGGCCGCGGACACCTACCGCCCCGCGGCTATTGACCAGTTGCAAACCTTGGGCAAGCAGTTAGACATCCCCGTCTATAGCGAAGGAACCACATCGCGTCCCCCTGACATCTGCGCCAATGGCGTCAAACAAGCCAAAGCTACCGGAGCAACGGTCGTTATTCTGGACACGGCGGGCCGTTTGAACATTGACGAAATGATGATGGACGAGATCAAGGCGATCAAGACCCGCGTCCAACCCATCGAAACACTTCTCGTGGCGGACGCCATGACGGGGCAGCAAGCCGTACGTGTGGCCACGGACTTCAACAACGCCGTCAACATCACCGGCCTCATCCTGACCAAAATTGACGGTGACGCCCGCGGCGGCGCGGCCATTTCCATGCGCGAAGTCACCGGCGTACCGATTAAATTCCTGGGCACGGGCGAGAAATTAAGCGCCATTGAAGTATTCCACCCCGACCGCCTGGCAAATCGCATTCTGGGCATGGGGGATGTTCTCACGCTAATCGAACGGGCGCAGCAGGAACTGGACCAGGAAGAAGCGCAGCGGGCGGGCAAACGCCTCATGGAAGGGGAATTCAACCTGGATGACTTCCTAAGCCAGATGCAGCAAATGAAAAAACTGGGGCCGATTGCCCAGTTGCTGGAGATGGTCCCCGGCATCAACAAGATGGCGAAAGATGTGGATCTTAGTGGCGCGGAGGGAGAACTGAAACGGGTAGAGGCGATCATCCAATCCATGACGGCGGAAGAGCGTCGCAATCCCAAGATCATCAAAGCCAGCCGCAAGCGCCGTATTGCCAAAGGTTCAGGAACGTCCGTGCAAGATGTCAACGTCCTCCTGAAGCAATTCCGTGAAATGCAGGAGATGATGAGAAATTTCAAGCGCGGCGGTCGCCGCAGCGCCCTGAATAACCTTTTCAGCGGGCGCATGTAACATGAAGTAAGGGCCTGGCGAAGACGCAGTGCCAGCGCCGTTACGGCCAATACTTTCCGATCTGGAGATTTCAAAACAATGCTGAGAATTCGTTTGAGCCGTGTAGGCAAAAAAAGACAACCTCACTATCGTGTGGTCGTGGCTGATGTGGAGGCCAAGCGTGATGGTCGTTACGTAGAACTCATAGGTTTCTACAATCCCCTCACCGATCCCGTCACCTACAAAATAGAAGAAGAGCGGGCGCTGTATTGGCTCAGCGTCGGCGCGCAGCCCTCGGATGCCGTGCGCCGTTTGCTGGAGAAGCAAGGCACATATGACCGCCTGGCGCGGCTACATGCGGGCGAAACATTGCAGGCGCTGGTTGCCGAATATGAGGGCGTGCCTCTGATGGAAACGGGCGCTGCCCCCGCGCCGGCGGCGGAAGCGGTTGCCGGAACGGTCGCCGTCGCCGAGGCAGTGATGGTGGCGGAAATGCCGCTGGACGAAGAAGAATAACCCATTTCGGCGATTACACCGGGTGGCAAAAGTGCCGGCAATAACGGCCATGCGTCGCCGCTGGGCGAATGTCTTGGGGCAAGTCGTTTGCTTGCGGCTTATAGAAGCATTGTAAGCGGCATGGTTTACAGGAATTCGGACAGTATCGTAGCGGCGCACTTCTCGTGTGGTCACTCTACCCGTGGAGCATAGGAATGTACAAGGACCTTGTCGAATACATCGTAAAATCACTTGTTGATAATTCTGACCAGGTGAGCGTGCGCGAGATCAAGAGCGCCTCTACCATTATCCTGGAACTCAGTGTGGCTGATGGTGATATGGGGCGCGTCATTGGTAAGCAGGGGCGCGTCATCAACTCTATTCGTGCTATTGTGCAGGTGTTGGCCGCCAAGCAAGGCCAGCGCGTCAACCTGGAAGTTGTGGAAGATTAGCAGGGTGGCAGCGGCAAGCCGATCTTGTTGGTTGCCGCTGCCTCAAGTGCCTCAAAGCCGTTCAGGATAGGCATGTGACCAGCCGGGCATGTCCTGACTACCGTTCACCACCCACATGACAACATCTTCCCGGAAGCTGCACCCCAGGACCATCATCCGTGACTGAGCTTCCGGGAAGATTATTTTCGAAGGAGGGCTGCGTTTTGACAGAACAGCGTTCACATCATCCAGAGTCGGATGCCCCACGAGGCTCGGTGATACCAGACACTGAGCCTCGTTTCTTGTTAATCGGTCAGATTGTGCGACCGCACGGGGTGCGCGGCGAGGTGCGCGTCATGGTGCATACTGACGTGCCGGAACGATTTACGTGGCTGCGGGCGGTGTACGTGAGTGAGGAAGCGGACACCGATTCGCCGCGTTGTATGGACGTCGAAGGGGCGCGTTTTCACCAAAACGCCGTGCTATTGAAACTGGCCGGCTGCGACGACCGCAATACCGCCGAGACGCTGCGCTCATTGTGGCTGTTTGTGCCGTTTGCCGAGGCGATCCCCCTGGAGGACGGAGAGTATTACCTTTACCAGCTTGAGGGTTTGCGTGTGGTGAGCGAAGATGATGAGTTGTTGGGCACGCTGGTGGAGGTGATGGAGACGCCGGCGAACAATGTGTTTGTGGTGCAGGGACCGTATGGGGAAATACTGCTGCCGGATGTGCCTGATGTCGTCAAGGAGATCGATTTTGCGGCGCAGTTGGTGACGATTCATTTGCTGCCGGGGATTTTGCCGCGGGATCGTTCGTAAGGCGAAGGGGACGCGCCGGGCGGGCGAATTTGACAGTCGCGGAAGGCGCGTGGTATTCTGGCTCTTATGTCTGACCTTAAGTATTGGCTGGGTTTTAACCTGGTAAAAGGGATTGGGCCGGCAAAATTACAGGCGTTGCTGAGTTATTTTGCGGATGTGGAGCAGGCGTGGCAGGCGAGTGAACCGGATTTGCGGCGATTGGGCCTGGATCAGCGGGCGATAGCGAATCTGGTTGAGGCGCGGCGTACGTTGGATTTGGATGAACGGCTGCGGATGGTAGGAGATGCCGGCATTTCCCTCCTCACCTGGGCCGACCCTGCCTACCCGCGCTACTTGCGCGAGATTCCCGACGCGCCCCCCCTCTTCTACACCCGTGGCCGGATCAACGAAGTAGACCAGTGGGCCGTTGCCGTCGTGGGGACGCGCCGCCTGACTGCCTATGGCCGCCAGGTGACGCAAACGCTGGTGGAAGGACTCGTACGCAACGGCGTCACCATCGTCAGCGGCCTTGCTCGCGGTATTGACTCCATAGCCCATCAGACCGCCCTGGAAATGGGAGGACGCACCATCGCCGTCCTCGGCTCCGGCCTTGATTGCATCTATCCCCCGGAAAACCGCCCCCTGGCCGCGCGTATTCCCCAGGATGATCATGGCGTGGTGATGACCGAATATGCGCTGGGTGTGCAGCCGGAAGCGCGCAACTTCCCCCCGCGTAACCGCGTCATCAGTGGCCTCTCGCTGGGTACGTTGGTTATCGAAGCGGGCGAACGTAGCGGGGCGCTCATCACGGCGGATTTTGCCGTGGAGCAAAACCGTGACGTGTTCGCCGTGCCCGGTAACATCAACAGCCCCGTGAGTAAAGGACCCAACCGGCTCATTCAAAACGGAGCCAAACTCGTAACCGGCGTGGAGGATATTCTGGAAGAACTGAATATCAACATGGTCTCGGAGCGTGTTGCGGTGCAGATGGCGTTACCGGAGACGGCGGAGGAAGCGGCGCTTTTGTCGCTGCTGTCCCCGCAGCCCACCCACATCGATGATCTGGCGCGACAAGCCGGGCTGCCCAGCGCCCTGGTCAGCAGCACCCTGACGTTGATGGAACTGAAGGGTATGACGCGGCAAGTGGGGGGAATGAATTATGTTTCATTCCGGGAATCCGGTCCTGATTATCAGGTGTAGTCGTGTAACTGTTTCTGGGCATCTTTCTGGAAGCTCGCAGCTTCCAGAAAGGTTGATGGTTTGCCGGGCAGCAACAATGAGGTTTTGAGGATGAAAGTAGTCATTTTTGCCGGTGGCACGGGGCGACGCCTGTGGCCGATCAGTCGCCAGCGCTCACCGAAGCAGTTTGAGCCGATCATTGGTGATCGTTCGACTTTGCAGCTTGCGGTTGAGCGGGTGGAAGATTTGTGTGGTCTGGAGAATATCTTTATTTCCACTAACGAGCGGTATGTGCCCCTGGTGGCACGGCAGTTGCCGCGGATTGCGGTCGCGCACCTGATTGGGGAACCGATGCGGCGCGATCTGGCGGCAGCCGTGGGTCTGTCTATGATCCATCTGGCGCATATGGCGTCGCCCACGGATACGGTGGCGATTCTGTGGGGCGACAACACGATGGCCGATGTGGACACGTTCAGACGGGTCTTGACAATCGCTGAACAACTGATACAACAAAAAAAGGCTGACATTCTGTTTATCGGAGAAACGCCCCGTTTCGCTAACGAGAATCTGGGTTGGATTGGTCTGGGGCCTCAGCGTGGCAGTATGGATGGCTGGCCCTACTATGGGTTTGAGTCGCTTACGTATCGCCCGCCGTTGGAAGAATGCCGGCATATGATGGCCGCCGGCTCGCATGTGTGGAATACGGGCTACTTCGTGACCACGGTGGGTTTCGTGTGCGACGCCTACCGCACCTATCAGCCGGAAATGTGGGCCAGTCTGGAAGAGATTGGCGCGACCATCGGCCAGCCAGATTATGCGCGGACGTTGGCGCGTGTGTACGCGACGCTGCCGGAGATGAGTTTTGATGATGCGATTCTGACGCATTTGCCGGCACAATCCGCGCTCGTCCTCCACGGTGAAATGGGCTGGAGCGACCCGGGCACGCTATACGCCCTTAAAGAGGCTATCAGCCCCCACGCTGAAGACAACGTGACCAAGGGCCTGGTTCGGTCCCAAGCCTCACGCGACTCGCTACTGTACAACTATGAAGCCGACAAACTGCTGGTGGCCATAGGTCTGGAAGGCATGATCGTCGTCAACACGGAAGACGCGATCCTCGTCGTACACAAAGATCACATACCGTTGGTGAAAAAAGTGGTTAATGGTCTGGAAGGAACAGACCTGGAACACTTCAGTTGAACTGAACGTACCTTCTCAATAAAGGGCGGGAACGTTGGTTGAGCCTGTCGAAACCAACGGCCTTCGACTGAACTGAACGTACCTTCTCAATAAAGGGTGGGAACGTTGGTTGAGCCTGTCGAAACCAACGGCCTTCGACAAGCTCAGGCTGCGTTTCCCCCAAAAGTCGAGAATGTACAACTGAACACCGAAAACCCCGGTTTCTTCCGCGGAAACCGTTTTTTAACCTACCTCCGTGGCCCGTTGCCTCAGGAGTACTTCCAACAAGCGGAAAAACTGTCGTTTTTTGGCGTCTTTTGACACATTGTCCCAACTATGATGAGTGAACAAACACCTTTAGAAGGCTACTGCCTGAAATGTAAAGAAACGCGCGTGCTGCAAGACCCGCGCCCCGAATGGGCGTCTAACGGCGCGCCGGCCACACGCGGAAAATGCGCCGTCTGCGGCGCGAACATCTATCGCCGTGGGCATACGCCTGCCCATGACACGTTGCCTAAGCCAGAAGTGACGGCGGGCGCGCGGAAGAAAGCCGCTTCCAAGAAAGCGAACTCCGGTAAAAAGGGGAAGGCGGGCAAAAGTCAAACGGCGAAATCCACATCCCGCGAGAAACGTAGCGGCAAGCTCGTCGTCGTCGAATCTCCGGCAAAGGCCAGAACCATCGGGCGTTACCTGGGCCGTGGCTACACAGTTAAGTCCAGTGTCGGGCATGTGCGCGATCTGCTCAAGTCCCGCCTCAGCGTGGATATTGAGAACGATTTTACGCCCGAGTACCGTGTGCCCAATGACAAACGCGCCGTGGTGAAAGAACTGGAAGCCGCCGCCGCCAAGGCGAGCGAGATTTACCTGGCAACGGACCCGGACCGAGAAGGAGAGGCGATTGCCTGGCACGTTTTAGAATCCGCTAACATGGATCCACGGCGGACGCAGCGGGTCGTTTTCCATGAAATTACGAAATCGGCCATTTTGGAAGCGTTCCAGCACCCGCGCCAGATTGACATGCGGCGTGTGGACGCGCAACAGACGCGCCGCATTCTTGACCGCCTTGTGGGGTACAAGCTCAGCCCGCTGCTATGGCGCAAAGTGCGGCGTGGCCTCAGCGCCGGGCGCGTGCAGTCCGTGGCGCTGCGCCTGGTGGCGGAGCGTGAGCGGGAGATCGACGATTTCCAGCCGCAAGAATACTGGCTGATCAAGGCGGAATTGAGCCAGGAGAAATACCGCCAGGCGCGGCAGCGGCTGACCTTCGTGGCGCGGTTGCATCGCCTGAACGGGGAGGAGCCGACGCTGTCCTCCGCCGCGGAAGTGCAGCCGCACCTGGATGCGCTGCGGACGGCGGATTGGAAGGTGGGCAAAGTGCGGCTGGGCAAGCGCACGCGCCGCCCGTCCGCGCCTTTTACGACCAGCACGATGCAGCAGGAAGCGTCCCGCCGGCTGAATTTTGGCACGAGTAAGACCATGCGGGTGGCGCAGCAACTGTACGAGGGGGTGGATATTGGCGCGGAAGGCTCCACGGGTCTGATCACGTATATGCGCACGGACAGTGTTTCCGTGTCGAAAGAGGCGGAAACGACGGCGCGCGCGTACATTGCGGCGGCGTTTGGCAAGGAGTACGTGCCGGAGACGCCGCCGGTGTATAAGACGCGCTCGAAGACGGCGCAGGAGGCGCACGAGGCGATTCGACCCACGTCGGTGCAGCGGACGCCGCAGCAGATGAAGTCGCATTTGTCGCGGGATCAATATCGCCTGTATAAGCTTATCTGGGATCGGTTTGTCGCCAGCCAGATGGCCCCCGCCGTTTACGACACGGTTTCGGTGGATATTTATGCCGGCAAAGCGGCGACGCCGTTAACGAAGCGACCATATCTTTTCCGCGCGACGGGTTCGACGCTGCGTTTTGCCGGTTTCCTGGCGTTGTACGAGGAGTCGAAGGAGGAAAACGGGGAGGAGGATGATGTGGTTGTGCCGGCAGATTTGCAGGACAACGAGCCACTCGATCTGATCAAACTACTGCCGGAACAGCGATTCACCCAGCCGCCGCCCCGTTTCTCCGAGGCGACGCTGGTGAAGGAAATGGAAGAGAACGAGATTGGCCGCCCCAGCACGTATGCGTCGATTATTTCCACGATCCAGAATCGGGGATACGTGGTGCGCGAGGGGAGCCGCCTGGTTCCCACGGAAACGGGGTATCTGGTCAATGACTTGTTGGTGGAGCATTTCCCGGACATTATTTCCGTGAATTTTACGGCGCGCATGGAGAGTGAGCTGGATGAGATCGTGGATGGGCGGGAGTGGGTTCCGCTGATGCGGGATTTCTATGGACGCTTTAGCCAGGACCTGGAGAAGGCGGATCAAGCGATCCCGAAGATGGATTTGAAGAAGGAGCCGGAGTTGGTGGGGCGGGCGTGCCCTGCGTGTGGGCAGCCGTTGGTGTACCGCGAGAGTAAGTTTGGCAAGTTTATCGGGTGTAGTGATTTCCCGAAATGCCGGCATACCGAACAAATCCTACACAAAATCGGCGTCGCCTGCCCCCAGGACGGCGGCGACCTGGTGCAAAAACGCACCCGTCGCGGGCGCGTCTTCTACGGCTGCGCCAACTACCCCGACTGCGACTGGACCAGTTGGAAGCGCCCGCTGCCCCAACCCTGCCGCCTCTGCGGTGGCCTGGTCGTCCAGGTCAACCGGGACACCGGCGAATGCACCAAATGCGGCGAACGCCAGCCCGTCCACGTTCCCGATGCCGTACTGGAGTGATGACCAGTCTTTCATTAAGTGAGCGTCTAAAAACAACTTCCCGTTTTTAAGATTGAGTTCACTGAAAAAACCGGGTTTTTCGAGTGTCCGGCCGAAATAACCAGAGTGGTTCATGTGTAAAAACCCGGTTTTTGGCCTTTTTTCAGTAGAGTCAAGATTGGTCCAATCTTCAAGATTGGACCAATCTCAGTAAGTTATTAGTGAACCGGCGGAAACTTCCACGCCAAAAACGCCAGAGTCCGGTTAGAAGGAATAAACACCATGGCCTTTATCGCGTATGTTCCTGAGGAGGCGCTGGCGGAGGGGGAGCGGGTGGCGGATCGGGATAACATCATCCAGATTCACAGCGTGCATCCGGCGGTGATGCGGCAGCATTATGACCTGTACGTGCAGGTGATGCGGCGTGGGGGACCGTTGCGCCGTGTGCAGCGGGAGATGATGGCCGTCGTGGTGTCGGCGCTGAATCAGTGCCATTACTGACTGCACCATCACGAAGCGGGGCTTCGCAAACTGCTGACGGCGCAGGCGTGGACGGAGGCGGCGCAGGATGACTTGCTGACGACGCTGAAAACGGATTATACGGCGGCTCCCCTGGCGGCGGCGGACCGGGCAATGCTGGATTACGCGGCCAAGTTGACGCGGACGCCCGGCGCGATCACGGCGGCGGATGTGGCGGCGCTGCGGGAGGTAGGCTTTGATGACCGTGCCATCCACGACATTTGCGCCGTGACGGCGTATTTTGCATTTGTCAACCGCATCGCGGATGGTTTGGGCGTGGAATTGGAGGGGGAATAGTGTCCGACAAACCTTCCCGGAAGCTGCGAGCTTCCGGGAAGGTGGGTGGAGCTTCCGGGAAGGTGGGGGAACCGATTTTACGGTTGGGGGGTCAGGGTAACGTCGTCTACGAGGAGTTCACCGGCGGTGAGGTTGTTGTAGATGGGGATGACGATGATGCTGGTGTAGTTCTTCTGGGCGGTGAAGTTGAGGTGGTAGTTCTGCCAGCCATGTGTGCCCAGGTTGTACCCTTTGGTGAAGGTCTGTTTGCTGCCATCGGCGTAGCGGAGGATGACGACGGCTCCCGTGGGCGTGCCGGCAGCGTTCCTCGTTGCCGCCCACACGCTGAGCTGATAGCTATCGCCCGCCGCCCCGCTCCGGTTCACGACCTGGTAGACGAATTTGGTGGGGCCTGTCGCCGTGGAGTAGAAAGAGCATAATCCTCCGTGGGCGAATGTGCAGTACTGCCCGTCTTCGGGCGCAGCGTTAATCGCCTGCCAATAGTCCGGTCTGCCGTCTCCGTTGCTGTCAATCTCGAAGCCGCCATTGAGGATCAGGGCGGCGATGGGCTGGTACTCATACGCGCCCATGTCGCAGCCGTCGTCGGGCGGCTCATGCCCCACGCCGGGGACATCTACGCGGGGTTCGCCGCGCTGGTCCAGGGTGAAGATGCTTTCGGGCAGGCCATCCCCGTCGAAATCCGCCTCGCAACCGGCGGGATTGCCGGCATCTATCGCCGGACTCGTATCAGATAAAGCGTGCGTTTGCGTTTCCCCGCCATTGTCCGCCAGCGGCAGCAGCAGCGGGTCCCCAATCAAGTCGCCCACTTCCGTGAAATTGCAGCTCGCGGGACCGATATTGTAGCCCTGGGAGACGATGTCTCCGGCGCAGGTTTGGTCCGTGTCAATGATGCTGCTACGGAAGTGCGCGGGAGAGCCACCCCACGCCTTCAAGACCTCGTTCGGGGAACTGTTGTCGCTGATCGTTACATTATTCAGGAACATTTCCCCGGCGGTATACCCATTGTAGAACGCACCCCACAAATCCGCCGTGTTGCCACTGATGGTGCTGTTGTTGAGGACAACGCGGCTGGTCGAGTAGGTGTAGATGCCGCCGCCAACGGACGCGCTGTTGTGGCTCAGCGTGGTGTCGTTCATGGTGACGTAGCCGCCGCGATTGTATAGCGCGCCGCCTTCTTCATCGGCATGATTGTTGTCAACGGTGGTGTCGTTGAGCGTGAAGAGGACGGTGGACGTGATCGGCTGATATTCGTCTATGTGAATTGCCCCGCCGCGCGCTTCGGAAAGGCCGCTGCCCAGCGCCTGGTTGCCGATGAGGGTGGATTGATTCATCTCCACGGTGACGGTTCCGGCGGAGGAGTAGGCGTGGATGCCGCCCCCTGTGCCCCCGTAGACGCCAATGCCATTGTATTCGGCCACATTGCTGATGAAATCGGTGTGGTTGATGATCAGGGTGCCGGGGTTGGCATCCTCATCATCGCGCACGAAGATGGCCCCCCCGCGCCCGTTGCTGTAATTGCTCTGGAAGAGGCTGTTGTTGATTTCGTTGAGGCCGCCGTTGATCATGATGGCGCCACCGCTGCTCACGCTGCTGTTGTTGAGGAAAGCCACGTTTTCCAGGGACATATTGTTGCTGAAGCGGGTGGCAATGCCGGCACCATGCACACCCGTGTTGCCATAATTGCTGCTGATGAGGGTGTTGGTGATCACCAGAGAGCCGCTGTTGCTGAAAATGCCGCCGCCATCCGTTGCCAGAAAGCCGCCGCAGTTGGCGACCAATGGCTGCCGACCTTCGGTGAAGGTTGGCCCGGGGATGAGCGTGCCTACTTCATTTTGGGTGACGGCGGAGCCGCTGATGACGACCGAGCCGTCAATGTTGTAGAGACCGCCCCCCTGGACTTCGGCGATGTTGCTGTCCAGGCTGGCGCCGGAGAGGATGACGACGCCTTCCACGCTGCTGATGCCGCCGCCAAAGCTGTCGGATGTGTTGCCAATGGCGCTGCTGTTGGAGAGAGTGACGCTGCCGGCATCGTTGAATATCCCCCCGCCGCCGCCACAGTCACTATAGCCGGGCGTGACGCTGTTGTTCCGCACCACGGAGTAGCTGAGAATGACCGTGCCGCCATCGTTGCGGATGCCGCCGCCGCTGCCCGCCGCGCCCGCGGTGGTGAGCGCGCCGCCGCGAATCGTCAGCTTACTGAATGTGACCACCGGCGTGCCGCCGCCGCCAATGACGTGGAAAACGCGATCAATGCCGCCGGCGTCAATCGTGGCCCCCGCGCCGGAGCCGATAATCGTGACGGTTTCCAGAATATCCAGGTCGCCGGTGGCCGCGGCATCTTCTCCTGTCCCGGCCAGAGTCAGCGCGAAGTTGCCTGCCGGCAAAAAGATCAGGTCCGCGCCCGCCGTTGTGTTCGCGGCAATGATCGCTTCCCGCAGGGAACAGTCACCTGCCAGACAGCCATTCGGCGTGGGATCATCAAAGCGCGTAACGGTGAAGTTGGCCGCCAGGGCCACATCCGCCTGGGTCATGAGCCAGACCAGGCCGCCCAGCGCCGCCAGCAAAGCCAGCAGCAAACCGCCACGCCGTCTGCGTACTTGGGACGAAACGTTAACTTTCATGGAATGCTCCTTGTTATTTGGGTGTTCTTGAATCTCAAACTACCAGGAGCATAATAGAAAGACGATCTGAAATCGATCAGAGGCGGTGAGGGAGAACGACAACGGGCACAGGTCGATTCCGCGTTTTTTTCGTGGGCAATCCGCCGTGGGGGTGTTATTATTGGCTCGTGTTGCGTTTCTTCGGTTGTAGCTGACATGGTAATAACCCCGGCATCGTCCTGATTGGGGCTGACGGTGGCATGAAATATGGATCTGCATCGTTACCATAAAAGTGCGATCAGGAAACAACGTGGTTGTTTGCTTTGATTACCGCTTCATATTTTACAGGTGGCAGCATGAATTCAACTCCCCGCAAACGTTCCCTTCTTCTCTTCTGGCTCATCCTCTTTGCCTTCCCCTTGTTCCTCGCCGGGCGCGCCGCCAGCGCCCAGTCCGACGAAATTCGGCAGGCGGAGGCCGACGTTCCCTTCCCGGACGCTGCTCGCGCCCCCAATCTTGCTCCCTACACACCCACGGGCTGGGATTATCCCATCGTGCCTGCTTCGGTCTCCGGCACGAACACCGTCAACACCCTCTATGCCGGTCAGACAACCTACATCGACTGGGCGGTCGTGAACAACGGTAATCAGAGCGCCTGGGATCAATTCTCGGTCTGCGTCTACCTGGATGGCAGCCAGATCGGCAGTTGGTCCGTACGCCGACTGCGGCGCAACTACTACACTTATCTTGAAGATTGGACCTATACGGTCAACAGCAGCGGCAACCATACCCTGCGTATTGTTGTCGATTGCACCAACGTTGTAGCGGAAAGCAACGAAAACGACAATGTCTGGGAGCATACCTTTTACTGGCAGGGCGGCGGTGGCAATCCCGGTGGCATTGTCATCTCTAACCAGCAAGGGTTCGACAAATGCGAAATTCCTTCCACCAGCCAGATGCAAACGTGGTGGAACAGCAGCCCGTACTATGAAATCAATCTGTACATAGGCGGTTCCGCGCGCGCTTGCGCCAATTCCGGTCTTAATGCTGCCTGGGTCTCTACTGTCAGCAATCAAGGTTGGAATTTCATTCCCACTTGGGTGGGGCCACAGGCGCCGTGTTCTGGCTTTAGTTCCCGTTTTAGTTCCGATCCCGCCACCGCCTACAGCCAGGGACGCAGCGAAGCAAATTCCGCCTACAATGTCGCTACTAATCTCGGCCTCATTGGGCAAGGGCGCAATACGATCATCTACTATGACCTGGAAGCGTACCCTGGTGACGCAAACTGTCGTGAAGCGGCTAAATCATTCATCAGCGGCTGGAGTGGTCGCCTGCAGGAATTGGGCCAACGGGCCGGCGCGTATGGCTCCGCCTGTGGCACTTACGTCACCGACTGGGCGAGTGCCGGCAATGTACCTGACGATGTGTGGTTGGCGCACTGGATTTATAGTGGCTACAACGCCAATGCCACCGTCTGGAATGTGGCCTGCGTCTCCGATGGTTACTGGAGCAACCATCAACGCCTGCGCCAATATGCCGGTGGACACAATGAGACCTGGGGCGGTGTGACTTTTAACATTGACAGCAATGCGGAGGATGGGCACGTGGCGGGGGTGAATCCGCGCGCGATGTCTCCCGTGCAGTTGGCGCAAACGGGCGTCAGCGCCCGCGACATGCGCTTGCTCAATGAGCGGCAGGGATGGCTCCTGACGGATGGGAAGTTGTTGTGGACGGAGGATGCCGGCATTTCCTGGACAAACATCACGCCCGCAGGTATCGACCCGGCGGCTATCCAGTCGGTGGCCTTCAGCGATGTGCGGCATGGTTGGGTAGCCGTCCCCACGGCGCTCAATGCGCTGGCCGTGTTCGCTACCGTGGACGGCGGCCAGACGTGGCAGCAGCATGACCTGACGCTGTTTGCGCCGGACAGCGGCCAGGCAGCCGCGCAAGTCCATCTTGATTTCGTTTCCACGCAGGTTGGCTATCTGGCGGTGACACTGAGTTCGGGCGTCAACTTCAGCCAGGGGCTGTTGTTCCAGACCGGCGACGGCGGCCAGACCTGGCAGCAGCGGACGCTGCCGCTGGGCGCGGCGGTGCGCTTTAGCAGCCCTACCACGGGCTGGACGGTGGGCGGTCCTGCCGGAGACGCGCTGTATCGCACGCGAGATGGCGGACGTTTCTGGACGCGCCTGACGCTAACGGATGCCGCGGTTTCTTTTGCCGCGCTGCCGACTTTTGTTGACGAAATGAATGGCTGGCTCCCGATAACGATTGCTGATGGAGATCAGTCGCGGGTGCGGCTTTATGCCACGATGGACGGGGGCGCGACCTGGACGCTGGCACGCACGCTGCCGCTGGTGGTGGAACCGACCGGCCATGTACCGGTGCATTTGGTGGATGGTGTTATGCGCCTGTCCGATGATGCCGCGCCGACGGGGGCGGGGCAAGCGACCTGGCAGGGCAAGACGGGTTGGGTGCAGACGGCGGTGAGCCAGTGCAGTGGTGAGAAGGGTGTGGCTCCGCTGCGTTGTGTGACGACGAGTAATTTGTGGTGGAGCGTGGATGCCGGCATCACCTGGACCCCCATGACGCTGCCAAACGAATAATCCACATCACAACATGGGCGCGACGCACCCCCGCGTGCGTCGTGCCCTCATCTACTTGCGCGCAAACAGACTGCGCCCCCCCTTATCTTGCTGCTGGCCGCTATCCAACAGCGCCTCCATCTTCTCCGCCTTCGCCTGCGCCGCCGCCAATTGGTTCATCACATTCATGCGCGCCGTGCGTTCTTCCTTCAACTGCTGCTGCAAATTACTCAAATTTGCCAGTTCCGTCTCCTGGCGCGCAATCGTCGTTTCCGCCTGCAACACCCTGGCCTGCGCATCCTTGATTTCCTGATAGCGCGCCTCGTACTGATCGCGGAAATAATCCCGTTCCCGTCCAATGCGCTCAATCTCATCCCGCAGCTCCCGAATCTGCGCCTGGTACTGCTGCGTCAGCTTCTCCGCGAATAACTGGAAAACCTCCACGGGCGCAAAATCGGGGGAGGGCATCAGTGGTGTGCCGGTCCCCGTGCGCCCACTGACGACCAACTCCCGCGTCGGCTGCGGCACGTTCATGCGATCCCCCGCCGCCAGCGCGTCGTGAATGTCCGCGTAGCTGGCGTTCTGCCCGCGCAGATACGCCACCAGCGCGAACACCGTCAAATCATCCTCGCTGAAGCGGCGCCGTTCGCCACGGGGCGGGGCCGCGCCCGCGCTCAGGTACGGCGCAAACTCCCGCGCCCACGTCCGTGCCGTGTGCTTGCTGATGCCAAACAGTTCAACCAGAGTTGATACAGTCGCCATGATCCTCTCAAAGAGTTCCGAGTTTATAGGGTTTCCATGAAGCGTCTGATAGATGAAAAAGCGTCGTGATCGAAATTCCAATAGCCTTTTTGAGCAGCAACGCCCAGATCAAGATCAGGTCGATACCGCGACGCCAAAAAAGCATGGACAAAGGCAGGATTTGTCTGTCGGGGATATTGGTTGTTGAGGGATGGATACTGCTCTTGAAAATGCTCAAAGACACTCATCTCGACCATTTCCCGTGATGCCAGAAAAGCCCTTACGGAAGCCTTTGCCAGATGGGGAGACTGTCGGACCATGGTATTCCTCAAACACTCGAAATAACCATTGACACACGATATGGCCGGGTTATCCTTTACCGATTCAAGACACACATCTTCGAGCATTCCTGTAGCGGAATGAGGCGGAACAATCAGAATAGACACCGATGGGTCGGCTACAAACAACTCCGCCGATTTTAGAGGAGATGGTAACCCACGATTCCGAAGTACGCTACATATGCTTTGAAAAGCTGCCTCGGCGTCATTATCGGCATCCCGCACAATTCCCAGCGATTGTACATTCTCCCACCCAGGTGTGGTCGCAATCGCCTTGAGTCTGGTTTGAAACTGGGTGTAGCCGCCTGCAACAATAATCTGGATGTCCTTTAGCGAGAGGTGATTAACCAAAGCACCGAATAGATTTCGTTCGTCTTTGCCCTCTACCAGAAGCAGTTTGGATTGCGTTATCGCTTGTGTCTTTTCCATTACTACCGTGTTTCCAATCCAAGTTCCAGCGCCATGGAAAGCGTTTCAAAGTCATAGGATTTGACTTTGACATCATCTTTGATGCGGTCCAGACGGTACAATTGAAAATCATCTTGACGGGACTCAAATGCTTGGACCGCTGCACTAATGCACTCAGAACTGTGAGTGGTAGCAAAGAGTTGTACATCATATGCTCGCGCTGACTGAGCCAATGCACGCCAAATGTCACTCATTATTGAATGATGAAGACCGTTTTCCACTTCATCAATCAGCATGGCCCCACCGCGCACCCGTGGTATAGCCAGGACGTAGCTCAGGACCCTTGTAATACCGTCGCCCATCAGTTGCAATGGTATCAAGCGTGATCCTCCTGTATCGCCATATATCATAACTTTCCCGCCCCGATGTTGCAGTGTCAGGTCTTTTAGCTTTGGCTCTAGCAATTGGAGCGTGTTAATTACCCTTGTTTGTTCTCGCGCGATGGCCAGGCTACTGAAGCGTTCCGCAAGTTGCTCACTGCTTTCCCGGTGCTTTGCCGTATGAAAAACAGCCGCGGGTCGACCTGATTGTGGCGTTCTGTCAACCCGAATTTCGTCTGAACTATCCGTTAGCGTTGCCGTGGACACAATCTCCGTCTCATCATCTTCTTTGTAGATAAATTGTACTTCAACACCAGGGTCTGACGTGGAGTCCTGACTTGTGTCCAATATCTCCAGTTGTCCACCACCGTTTCCCAAATGCGGTTTTAGTGTAGCGACTGTTTGCCGCGGAATCTGAGACACGATTTTTAGCGATAGACGATGTTTGTCATCCGTCTCAGCAATCAACTTTATTTCTTTTGCCGGATCAAAACCGCAAAAGAGATTAAGCATCAATTCATCGCTCCTGAATCTCTGAATTCCTCGTAAAGCATCAATGCCCATACCGAGAGCCGGGTTATGGTAGCCGTAATGGAGGAAAAGGGCTTCTAGCAATGCTGTCTTTCCCACATTGTTCTTCCCCGCAATCAGGTTGACACGATTGAGGGGAGTAATGTGGAGTTTCTTGAAACATCTGAAGTTTTCAACGGTAAAACTTGAGAACATCTTCTCCTCCTCTCTATGGCTCATGTAGCATCGCGTACACGCGAGAAGGCGTGAACGGGATGCGGCGGATGCGCGCGCCGGTGGCGTTGTAGATGGCGTTGGCGATGGCCGGGGCGACGCCGTCCTTGGGGATTTCGGCAATGGCTTTCGCGCCAAAGGGTCCGCTTGGTTCGTTCGTTTGCACGAGAATGCACTTGAGCCAGGGCATTTCGTCGGCGCGGTAGATGTGGTAGGGGCCAAAGCTGTCGTTGATTAGCGCTCCGTCCGGCGTGTAGACCATTTCTTCGCAATGGGCGTAGCCCAGCGCCTGCGTCATGCCCCCTTCTACCTGGCCGCTGGCCGTGATCGGATTGATGGGTACGCCCGCATCCACGGCCATCACCAGTTTCGTCACCGTCACCTGACCCGTTTCTACGTCTACTTCCACCTCCGCAAACTGACCGGCGAACGGCGGGGGGGATTCCATGCTCACGTAGGAGGCGGTGGACATGATCTGCCGCTGCTGGTCTTGATGCAGCGAATGCAGGGCGATTTCGCCCATTTCCACGCGGCGACCATCCGGGGCGATGGCCTGCCTGTCCTTGAGGCGAATGTCGTGCCAGGTGTCCAGCCCCAGCATCAACGCCGCCCGTTCTCGAATCTGCTCCGCGACCTGCTCGCACGCCTTCTTTACGGCCATGCCGGAGATGTAGGTAGTGCTGCTGGCGTATGCGCCCGTATCGAAGGGGGTCATGTCGGTGTCGCTGGAATAGATGATGATGTCCGCGAGGGGCACGCCGAGGACCTCGGCGGCAATCTGGGAAAGCACGGTGTCGGAACCTGTGCCCAAGTCGGTTGCGCCCACGAGGACGTTGAAGGAGCCGTCGTCGTTGATTTTGACGCTGGCTCCGCCCATGTCCAGGCCGGGGATAGCCGTGCCGTGCATGCACATGGCCGCGCCCAGGCCGCGCCGCAGATGGGGCTTTCCGGGGACGTGCTGCCAATCGGGTTGGAATTGCCGCTCCCACTCGATGGCCGTCATGCCTTGTTGGAAGCATTCGGCGAGGCCGCAGGTGTTGATGACGGGTTCGGAGGTGACGGTTTCTTTCTCGCCTTCGCCCAGCAAGGGGGCAATGGGCATGGTGTCGCCCGCCTGCACCCAGTTTTTGCGGCGGAAGGTGATGGGATCGAGGTCGAGGGCGTGGGCGATTTCGTCCATGTGGCTTTCCAGGGCGAAATGGGCCTGGGGCGCGCCGTAGCCGCGATAGGCACCGGGGACGGGGAGATTGGTGTAGGCGACGAGGCAGTCGAATTTGCGGTGTTTGCAGTTGTAGCTGCTGAGGCCGCGCAGGCCGGTGACGGTTTGTACGGTGAGGCCGTGGGTGCCGTAGGCGCCGGTGTTGGCGACGACGCGCATTTCCATGCTGTGCAGCGTGCCGTCGGCCATGACGCCGGTGCGGTAGGTGATGGTTTGGGGGTGGCGGGTGCGGCTGGAGCGGAACTCTTCGGAGCGGGTGAGTTCGAGGCGGACGGGACGGCCCGTGGCGATGGTCAGGTGGCCGACGATGTCTTCAATGAGCATTTCTTGCTTTACGCCAAAGCCGCCGCCGATGCGGGGTTTGATGACGCGGATGCGGCGCACGGGGAGGTCCAGCAGCGGGGCGACCATGCGGCGGACGTGGAAGGGGACCTGGGTGGAGGTGCGGATGACGAGGCGTTCGTCGGCATCCCACCAACTGATGGCGATGTGCGGTTCAATGGGGCATTGCTGCACCTGGTGGACGTAGTAGGTGTGTTCGAAGATGTGGTCGGCTTCCTGGAAACCGCGGGCGACGCTGCCGACTTCGGCGTGGATGTGGTGGACGATGTTGCGGCTGGCGTCGTGGATGCCTTCGGTGTCGTCTTCGTCGTGGATGATGGGCGCGCCGGGTTGGATGGCTTCGTTTTCGTCGAAGATTGCCGGCATTTCCGCATACTGCACCCGAATCAACCGTAACGCCGCCTCCGCGATTTCCGGCGTCTCCGCGGCCACGGCAGCTACGCGGTCGCCCACATAGCGCACCTTGTCGTCAAAACTCACCTGATCGTGTGGTGGCGGATTCGGATACGATTGCCCACCAGACGCATATTTTACCCGCTTGACATTCTTGTAATGCAGCACCGCGTGGACGCCAGGAAGGGTCAGTGCCTCGCTGTCGTCAATATCCAGAATGCGCGCATGGGCGTGCGGACTGGTCAACAGCCGCGCGTGCAACATCCCGCGCATATCCATGTCGTCAACGAACGCGGGATTTCCCTTTGCCAGTTTTACCGCGTCTACTTTCGTCTCCGGCTTGCCCACAACGGCCGTTTCCGGGATGTGGGAGGTGAGCATGAGGTCGGTTTGTGGCCTGGTGATAGTTGTCGTTTGCCAGGGAGATCCGCCCATTTCCGGCCCGGCCATTTCCGGCCCGGCGTCCGCGTTGTCGGGCGCGGGGGGAATCTCCATGTAATAACTGGCGTCCACCATATCCGGCCCTTCGTAGGGGGGGACATCTTCACCACGCAAATAGGCCGCGGCTCGCTTCACGGCGGCCACGGGCTTGAGATAGCCCGTTTCGCGGCAGAGAATGCCGGAGAGCGCGTCCCGAATCTCGGCTTCGGTCGGGTCTGGATTTTCTTGCAGCAGCGCCCTGGCCGCCAGGATCATGGCGGGCGTGGCGTAGCCGGATTGAATGGCGCCCGTTTCCACAAAAGCCTGTTGAATCGGGTGCAACTGGCCTATTTCCGTGGATAGCCCTTCGATAGTTTCCAGGCGGTGGCCGACCGCCTGTCCCGTGAGCAGTACGTCACTGCTGACGAGGCGGCCATCCAGAATAATGGCCGCCGCGCCTGTTTCGCCGCTGTCGCTGCCAAAGCGCACGCTGAAGTAGCCGGCGCGCCGCAGCGTATGCAAGAGCGTGTCGGTAGGGAGGGCATCAATAACTTGATCGCGTCCGTTGATGTTGAGGGTGAGAGTCATGGCGACCTCCAATTAGGCGAGGTGGGGGGAAGTAGGGCGGGTTTTACTGTGGGCGTTTGAACACGCAGAGATAGGTGTTGGTCCATCTCTTCAGGCCCCCACCTTCGTGCATGAGGACGTCTTCGTTGCGTCCGACGAAGGCGGGCTGCATGTGGACCAGCTCCCATCCTTTGCCGCCCAATTCGTTGAGCTGCGGGATCATTGCTTTAGGACTGTAGCGAGGGAGATCTTCCGCCATCGTGAGGGAGCGGTTTTCGGGTAAGGAAATGTCGGCTTCCAAGAAACAGGTCAAGTATTCCCATCGTTCCATTTGTCGAATCCTCCCGCATTATGAGTGATTGCTTGTGTGTTGTTGGCGCTCTATACTACTGCAAGAATGCTTTTCAGCCTAGCCAGGCGGAGGTAATCGCGGCCGAATGCTCTGGATGAGTGTGAAGGGGTTCTCTGAATGAGTCGGGCAGCAGGAAAGATAAGGGCGAGCTGATGGCGTTGGAAGCGGTTGTCTGGCTAGGGCGGCGGGTGCGGGTGGTGATAGACCGGCCCATGGGTTCCCGCCATCCGCGTTATGGGTTTGCCTACCCGGTTAATTACGGTTATGTGCCGGGAACGATGAGTGGAGATGGGGAGGAACTGGATGCTTATGTGCTGGGTGTGGCGGGGCCGGTGATGGTGTTTGAGGGGGAGTGTGTTGCTGTTATTCATCGTCTGGATGACGATGATGACAAGTTGGTGGTTGTACCTGCCGGCATTTCTCTTAACGAGGAGCAGATTCGTGCTATGACGATGTTTCAGGAGCGGTTTTTTACGTCGGTGGTGATGATGGTTGATGCCGGCAAGTGAGACACGCCAAAATGGTTGCAAACCCTCTCCCAGCTTGCTATAATTTCCTAACTACGCCACCCTAGCTCAATCGGCAGAGCATACGCTTCGTAAGCGTGAGGTTAAGAGTTCAAGTCTCTTGGGTGGCTCTTGATTTCTGTAACAGCAATTGCCTGGTTCCGTTACTTTCCTTCCCCCCTGCCTAACGGTCACCGACCAGGCGGAGCCTGGGGTTCGTGCATAATTAACTTCGGACTATCCGACAAGCAAGAACCCCTCCCCCCCATTCGTCATATCCAAATCTTAAATACGGATTCGTCCGCCCCAAGTAATCGTCCAAAATCAACTTGTTGAGATTGGTCCAATCCTCAAGATTGGACCAATCCTAGAAACGGGACGTTGTTTTTAGACGATCACGAAGTGCATACGCATTGGGGCTTTAGAGAAGGGTCTCTCCGTCTCGTCTTAGGGTTGAAACGTGACATTAACTGTTACATAATCAAGGAAAAAGTCACGATTCGTATCACCGGCCACGTCAATGACCCTTAAACGGAAGTTGCCGTTGTTGAAGTCGCTGGCGTTCCATGTACGGCCCCACGTGGTCAATACGCTACCCAGGGTGTAAGTGGTCTCCGTTGTACCCAGATTTGCCGTGGCCTTTGCTGTCGTCCACGATGTGCCGCCATCCCACGAGAGTTGCACACAAATCTTCGGAGAGCCACCCGTGGCGTCAACGCGCGCACCGAGGCGCACTTGAATACCCTGAATGATGGCGGATGCCGGCATATTGAGATTGTAGTTGTAGTAGAGGTGCTTATCCTTCCCGCTATCTGTACACGAGATATTCGTGTTCGTGCCGCTATCAGTATCCACAGCAACCGACAAGAGCGAGTCATTGGTGTAAGCATTCACGGGACTGGTCTGGTAACCGTCGTTGTCACCGGCACCAGATGTCTGTGCGGTATTTGCGGAAGGGGAGAGGAAACCAGTGTTTGCGGGGGGTGCTGGCGTACTGGTTGGACCCGGAGGCGGCGTCGGCGTGCTCATGCCACTCGAAGGCCGCCAGCACGTGATCAGTGCGTCGTAACCGCCGGTGGCACACACATCACCGTTGGGAAGAGATGTGACCCAGACCGTGGACAGTTGGGCAAAGGCATCCCATAACAAGGTTCCGTTTGAACTGTAACCAACTGTGACGCCGGGGATAAATCCCCCTGGAAGATTTGGACCACCTGGCCCCGTAACGACGGCGGTGCCATCCGCAAGCACCAAAACACCGGTGGGGACCTCATCTGTGTTCAATCCGCCATCCCGAACGGCCTCCCATCTAACCACCCCGGTAGTTTCAAAAGAGACTGTGTACCAGTCGAGGAATCCACGGTTCGCCTGACCAGTTACGACCAGGCTCCCGTCAGGCGCTATGTCCATTCGGAGACCTGCGGCACCGGTGGCGTCGGTCGGTTTCTTATCTGTGCGCCATAACCGCGCTCCGGTTGCCCGGTCATAGGCAACCACTGTTAGAAAGCTGTTGATTCCGACGTTGCCCTGGCCGGTCACGTACACGTGGCTATCATCCACCACCACGTCTTTGGCGGCAACACCTTCTGCTGCCGTTACCAACCACGCACGGACACCTGTAGTAGCGTTAAACGCAGCGGTGATCCACGTAGCCCCGCCGGCAATATCTCCCGTGAGCATGACATCAGCTCCGTCCGGGCTTAATGCCAGCGACGTGGCATAGTCGTTGGCGAAAAAGCCTGTTGAGATCACTTGAGACCAGAGCAAGTTACCAGAGGGATCGTACTTGTGCAACTGGATGTCCTGACCGTCGCCCACCGAGCTAAACGCCAGATAGACGTTTCCCCCGGCATCAACCTCCAACCGGGCTACCGAGGGCAGGGTGCGAGCAAGGTCAACCTGCCACAGGAGTGTGCCATCGGACGCATAACGGACCATCGTGATGGCAATCGATTGGCCTCCAGCAGTGAGGTTGTGTCCGACGGCTACGAAATCTCCATTTGGTGCAGCGACCACCCAATCGCCCGCAAACGTTCCTGTCGCCGGGGTGACTGCACTCCGCCAGCGAAAGGAACCAGACGCCGTATATGAGGTAACGGCCAGATCGCGCGCAAGTGACGGTCCTGACACGACAGCAACATTGCCCGACGCATCAGAGGCGATCCGCGCCGCCTGACCTGCGCCCGTGTTGCCTGGATCAAGTCCCCCCGCAGTCCACAGCACAGGGAGTGTGGGTACTGAGAAAACCGGCTTGGCTATGAATGCTTGCATTGATAAAGAAATGATGCCGGCAGCCAATATCAGGCCGCATACCATCATGTACTTCAGTGAAGATTCCATGGTTCTCTTCATCGCTTTCTATTCCTTCTTGAGGGTTTTTTTCTCAGTTGTTACATCCGCCCGGATTCGGTCGGTTGTCACTTGGTGAGATTCTTGGTCAGAACGTTGTTTGCCGGCAATCGTAACCTTTTCGAGACTATTCACGACCATCTTCCCGGAAGCTGTTTTGATGCCAAACGATTTGAATGATGAGGCGTTTTGGCTTGACATTGAGCTTCCGGGAAGATCTCCAGGCTGAATAAATATGCCTGTTCTTTCAAGGTACGGCCAGCCCGCTCTGATGTTAGCTAGAACTTGTGCTGGTTCGTCGTAACTGGCAGCAAGAACGCCCCCACGGTGTAGGGGCGTGTACCTCTCTAAATCGAGGGGGGTAGCCGGCAAGCGCCCCCCTGAGAAAGTCCGACAAACTGGGGCAAGTTTGGCGCAAAAGGCCAACGCTCTTTGGCATCTTCGGTCAAACGAACCCGTATGGAAACGGTTTCACCACCCCAATAAACTATGTGCCGCTATAAACCTTCTTTATAGCTGGGTTCTGTTGGTGATTTTTCGGAAAGACCCCGGCTTAAGCCTTGACTGCGGCACTCGTCAAAATCCATTTGACGGATGGCTCAGTCAACCCAATATGTATTATACTACGACATGCTGGATAAAGATATGCTGGATAAACACACACTTGTGTGCATAGGGCGCATCCGTTAATAGATTTGGAAATGACGGATACGTCATGGTGATGATGGGCATCGGTTGCCGGAGTTGTTGTTTGACTATCTGCGACGTGAGCAATTTGGCCTGCTTGAAAAGACCATCCTGCGGGAGAACCTGTATTAGCGACAGGATGCACAGTGGCGATGCACGAGTCGGCAGCAGTTGAGGAAACAAATCAGGAGGTATTTTGGAAATCAGAATCAAAGAACGTTTTAACGACGATATTTTGCGTCAGGTGATGCAACGATATGACATTGCGCCTGGCGATATTACCTTGCTCGATGGGTTTGAGAGCTTCATGTACGCTTTCACGCGCCAGGATGACGACTTTGTGTTGCGAATTGGGCACAGTTTCCGCCGTAGCCAGGCCATGATCCAGGGGGAAGTGGATTGGCTGCACTATCTGGCTGCGGGCGGCGCTGCCGTGGCCGGTCCGGTGTTGTCGCCGGAGGGCAGGTTGGTAGAAGTCGTGGATGATGGTCGGGGGGCGCAATTTCTGGCGACGGCGTTCCACAAAGCGCCCGGTCGCTCGCCGCGCGCCGCTGATTGGACGCCGGAGATGATGGCGACTTATGGGCAGCTTTTGGGGCGGATGCACGCGCTGAGTCAGCGGTATGAGCCACCCGATTCAGGCGGATGGCGACCACACTGGGATGACGAGATGATGTCTGAGGTGGCGCGGCTGCTGCCACCGACGGAGGAAGCGGCGCTGGCGCGGTATGAGGCGTTGATGCGCCATTTGCGCGCCTTGCCCCGGGATGAGGTGTCGTATGGGTTGGTGCATCAGGATGCGCATGCCGGCAATTTCTTCATCACCGACTCCGGACAAATCACCCTCTTTGACTTCGACGACTGCGTTTATAGCTGGTATGCCAACGACATTGCCATCGTCCTCTTTTATGCCGGCACCGGCGTCCCCGATCCCGCCGCCTTCACCGCCCACTTTATGCCCCACTTCCTGCGTGGCTACCGGCGCGAAAACCGGCTGCACCCCGACTGGCTGGCGCAGTTTCCCCATTTCCTCAAATTGCGCGAATTGGAACTGTACGCCGTCATCCACCGCAGCTACGACGTGGACAATATCACCAACGCCTGGGTCGCCGCCTTCATGCGCGGGCGCAAACAGCGTATTGTTGATAACATACCCTACATCCTGTTCGATTTTACCAGTCTGGCTGCGTATTTATGATGGCTCCTGCCCATGGCTCGAGACAGGAATAGCCATCGGCTCCCTGATTTGAGCATGTTTGGGACCAACGCCTCCGACCACTATTCACTGACCACTATCCACTGACCACTATCCACTGATTCAGCTACAATTACCCCATGACAATCACTACCCTTCAACTTCCACTTGGTCCCCTGCAAACAAACTGCTACATCCTCGGCTGCCAGGCCACCCGTCACGCCGCCGTCATTGACCCCTCCTGGGACGGACGCGCCATCAAGCAGAAGCTCGACGACGAAGGCTTGCAGCTCACCCACATCCTGCTCACCCACACCCATTTTGACCACGTCGGCGGGCTGGCCGAATTGAAAACCCTCACCGGCGCGCCCATTTACGTCCACCCGCAAGCCGTCTCCATGCTGGCGCAGGGCGCAGACATGGCTCGCCTCTGGGACATCCCCATGGAACAGCCGCCGCCTGCCGACGAACTCCTGCAAGAAGGGCAGCAGCTCAAGATCGGAAAAATCGCGCTGCGCGTTTGGGAAACGCCCGGCCACGCGCCCGGCCACGTCAGCTTCTACGCGCCCGACTACCACCTGCTGTTTGATGGCGATGTGCTGTTCCAGCAAGGCATTGGCCGCACCGACTTCCCCGGCGGCAGTTATCCGGTTCTAATGCGCGTCATCCGCGAACGGTTCATGGTCCTCCCCGACGAAACCCGCGTCCTCAGCGGCCACGGCCCCGTCACCACCATCGGCGACGAACGGCTCCGCAATCCATTCCTCCAGGAGTGAGATGGCGACGCCACAAATGGCCCTGAACCATTCGACAACTCCCCCATTCACCCATTAACTGTAACTGCCAGGCCAGATTGGACCAATTTTCTCTGGTGGAATTGGTCCAATCTCGCAGTTACCATTAGCTATTGCTCCCCGTCGGCATCGCCGTCGCTTCTGGCGTTGGCGTCGCCGTCGGCGTTGGGGTGGGGATGGCGCCCATCCAGGTGAAGTAGCCATCATTGCTGGCCGCGCCGCCGTAGGTGAAGATAAAGCCGCCATCGTCGCGCCGTCCCGTGACCTGCACGATGCTCACGCGCCAGCGGATCAACCGCTCGGCGGGAACCTCGGGCCGCCAGGAGGAGGGAATTTGCAGGGAGGTTTGTCGTGTAAAGGCGCGGTGGGGGTGGCTATCCACGGCGTTCAAGTCCAGCATTTCCACCATGTACCACTCCGATTCCTCCAGATTTTTCACCGCAACCCACTGCAAGACGACGAGACTGTCCGGCGGCGTCACGACGGCGTTTTGCGGCGGGTAGAGCAGGTGCGGGCCGCCGGGGAGCGCCGTCGGGCCGGGCGTGGGAGAGGGACCGGGTGTTTCTACCAGTTCCGCTTGCGTATAGCTGATGGCCGGAATGCAGACGGTGTCCCCGGGGCGAATTAGCGACTGTACGTCTAGCCGATTGACGGCCAGCAGGGCGTCCAGCGGGACGCTGTACTTCACGGCCACGGCCACCATCGTGTCGTTCCCTTTGATTTCGTACCGTTCACAGTTGGTGGGGTCCGCCAGCACGGTATCCGCGCCCACCTGCACGAGCAAGGCCTCCAGCGGCGGCGTGGGTGTGGGCCAGGGGATGGCTAGCTGCTGTTCGGCGCGAATAAGTGGGTTGTCCGGCGACAGGTTGTTTAATAGGGCGATGCTGTCAATAGACACCTGATAGCGAAATGACAGAGAAAACAGGGTGTCGCCGGGCGCGACTGTGACCAGGATCGGCGGCTGTGGCGTTTCCGTGGGTTGGGGCGTGGGCGTGATGGTTGGCGGCTGCGTGGGGGCGGCGGTCTCGCTGGGCAGGGGGGTCCAGGTGGGGGTGTAGGTGATTGTGGGGGGAATTGGCGTGGCCGTGGGCACGAGGGCCAGCATGACGGGGGTGGGGTTTTGTAGCACAATGGCCGCCAGGCCAATGGTGATGGCCGTGATGACGGCGGTTATGAGCAGGGTGAGGCGGGATTGGCGCTCACGCATCTGGCTTTCGACGATGGGTGGGAGGGGCGTGGCGGTGGGAGGGGGAGAGAGGGGGGTGTTGGATGCCGGCATTTCTCCCACCGCAGCGAATAGATCAGGAGGAATAGCCGCGCCGCACATACGGCAGACCGTGTCGCCTGGCTGTATCTGGCTGTCGCATTGGGGACAGCGGTATGCTGCTTCGCTTATTTCTGGGGAGAGTTCGCTCATGTTTCACTGCAAGATGTCTGGCGTGATAACCGCACCAGGGCACAAAAAAAGGCACGTTTCCGCCGCGCCGCCGCTTCGCATTATATCAGACTTGCGGATCAGGCCAAACCGCCACCAGCATCACCGTTGCCAATCTCAGCCCTGGCTCAGGTGACCTCCCGGAGATGAAAAAAGCCGCGATCCCGGAGGATCACGGCTTCTTTCGTCATCAGGCTGATTGACTCAGGCGCGGCGCGTATTCAGGTTATACGCCCATGCGCCCCGCCTGTGTCGTCCGCACAAGGTTTTATGGTTTTCCGGCCATGATGGGCAGGAACAACTGGAAGAATGTCTGTGGACCAACGGTGAGGGAGACGGAGGCGGAACCACTGCCGGAGCTATGCGTGTAGCTGGCAGTGTTCGTGATAGTCATGTCCCAGGTGTTGTCGGCCACTTCGGCGGTGAAGCGGATGATGACGAGGTCGTTAGATGCCGGCACAATCACGGTCTCCATGATATCGCCGCAAATCAACCCCTCTGGAATGAGGTCCGTCACCAGCACATCCTCCGCATCCGCGTAACCCGTATTGCTCAAGATGATCGTGAATGTCACCACATCCCCCGGCTGCACCGGGTCGTTTGGCAGTTCCACAAACTTGGCAATATGCAGTTCTGGCTCGCCAGGAATCGAGAACCGTCCCAACACCTGGTCGTGGTCCGTCACCCGGCTGTCCGCCGGGTACTCCGCGTTCGTGTGCACGATGTCCACGAATGTGAGCGCGTCGTACAGGCCGGGCGAGGCCAGCACATGGTCCAACACCTGCCCGTTGCTGTCGTAGACGTAGGTATACCGCTCCGCCTGTGGCAGATCGCTCACCAGGTTGTGCAGCACCACGTCGCCATCCGACGCCCCGCGCAGCACGTCCAGCGTCTCCGAGAAGTCGAAGTCATTCAAGTCGCCTACGACGGCTACGCGCGCCGTTGTTTCCAGCGCCAGGATGTCGTCCACGAAGGCGTTGACCACCGTCGCTTGCGCATGCCGCTGCACTTCCGAGGCGCGTTCCGGCGGCTGCACGCGCCCAAACAGCGGCTGGTCGCCACCCTTGGAGTTGAAGTGGTTGACGATGACGATGACGGTTTCCCCGTTGAAGAGGAATTCGCCCGCCAATGGCTTGCGGCTGTCGTCGAAAGCGGCGTTGGTGGGGTCAATGCGTCCGGGGCTGTAGGTCAGTTCAGGTCCGTTGTCGCCGGCAACCACGTCGGTGGCGGTGTTGGCGTCGCCGCCGGGCCGGTCCACGAAGGAGACGCGCGCCGGATTGAAAAGGAAGCCGACGCGGATGTTGCCGCCCGGCTGCCCGCCGTCCATGTTGTCTTCGGGCGCGATGTCGCGGAAGTCGTAGGTGGGGCCGCCGGCGGCAGCGATGGCGTCAATCAACGCCTGGTAGGTGTCGCTGGCGTCCACCGTGCCATCATTTGTGGCGCCGTTGTTGTCTTGCACCTCCTGCAGGCCGATGATGTCCGGTGAGAGCATGTGGTTGACGATGCGGTCTGCCAGGCCGTCGAACTTGGTCGCAGCATCACCAGGATCGAGGTTTTCCACGTTCATGGTGGCGATGGTCAGTTCGTCGTCCGCGCCGGGGGTGGTCGTTTCCAGGTCGAGCGTACCGGTGGTTGCCGGCAGTGGTTCGAAGTTGAGCAGCTTGAAGTTGCCAAAGCTGTAGCTCATTACGCCGATCACGGGGGTGGTGAACGATTGTCCCACGGAGACTTGTGGCGGGTCAGGCGTGAGCGCGTCGTCAATGAGGATGCGTTCGGGGTTGAAGTCATCAGCCTGGATGGCGATGCCGCCGCGATTGGTGAGGCCGGACGCATACGCGCCATCATTGCTGACGACGCCGATTTCGCCGAAGCCGGAGGTGGCGCCGACGATGAGGGCGTTGTTGACCTGGACGAGCATCCCTTCCAGGCTTTCGTAGAAGTCCAGGCCGTCCTCATCGGGGTCGAAGACGGTTCCTTCTTCGACGTAGCCATTGGTGTCGTTGTCGATGATCATGTCCGGCGGGATGCGCCCACCGCTGCCAATGATGGTCTCCAGCGGCAGGGGGTTGCCGGAGGAGTCCACGGTGACATTCGTAGCGTCGAGTTCCGTGGTGGGGAGATTGCCGGCACTGATCCCGCCGGGATAGTACTCATTGACCGTGCCATCAACCGTCACTGCGTCGCCGACCTGAACGCCCGGCGCGCTGCCTGTGTAGACGTAGATGGCTTCCGATGTGGCCGGATCGCTGTCGGCGCTGCCCTGGGCTTCTTGCAAGTAGAAGCCGTTGTTGTCCACCACGGTGACGATGCCGTCAATGCCCGTGACCATGATGCCGTTGAACGGGGAGACGTGGCCGGCTCCCTGAATGTCGTGGATGTTCAGTTCGCCGCCGATCAGTGTGACGACGGGTGCGCCGCTGGTTGCCGTGATGAAATTGCCGGCACTCACCGCGTACTGATCATTTGTGACAGTGCCCACGCCTTCCGTTGCCGTCACGGCAAAACTGACGCTGACGCTGCTGTAGGTGGGCAACGTGCCCAGGTTCCAGGTGACGAGACTGCCATCATAGCTGCCGGCATCATTCGCGTAGGCGAACGCGACGTTTGCCGGCACGATATCCGTAATCACCGCATCCGTCAAGTCGTATCCCAGCCCGTTGTCCACCGTAATCGTATAGGTGAACAGCGTGCCCGGAGCCACCAGCACCGGCGCCGCTTTGCTGATTTCCGGCGCCGCCGCTTGCAGACCCACGTCTGCGTCGCTACGTGGCTCCAGCTTGTAGTTGCCGAAGCTATAGTAGCCGATGCCGCGAATGAACCCGTAGTGGTCACCGTTTTGCGGCAGATACGTCAGGTTGCCGTCGTTGCCGCCCAGATCGTCGGCGCGGGCCACGCCGCTGCCGTCATCAAAGTGCCACTCGCCAAAGCCCAGGTCATCATCCGTGACCGTGGCGTCGTGGAACGCAATCAAAACGCCTTCCCACTGTTCCGAAATGGCCGCGTCCACGTCATCGAATGCCGCCGTACTCAGCATTTCTGCGTCCAGCGGAGAAACCGCGCCCAGCACGTCCACGGCCCACGGCGTAGTCCCCAGGTTCAACTCCGTCAGGCCATTGTATTCGGAGACGGTCCCCAGGACGCGCACCACGGTTCCTTCAGGAGCCACCAGGCCCCCGAAGCCGCCGCTGCGGAAGACGGGCACGCCACTCCAGGGACCGCCCGCCGCATCCTGCATGACAAAGAGGCGGGAGGGGTTGTCCACTTCGCCCGGCGCTGCCGTGACGACGCCCTCTACCAACACGAGTTGCCCGTTGTAGGGGGAAGCATCGTCGGCGGCGGGGTCATCCACCATCTGGATGTCGTAAATGGTGACGGCGGCGGCTACGTAGGTGGCCGCGCTGTCGCTATTGTTGGCCGGATTGTCTCCGGCCAGGTCCGTGCTGACGCTGGCCTGATTGGTGAGTACCGCGCCATTGGCCTGGGTGATGTCCAGGGTGGCGGTGAGTTGGAAGGTGGTGGTGGTGATGGCGGGTAGGTCGGGTAGGGACCAGACGTAGACGCCGGGGGCGGGATTGGTGGGAACCACGCCGCTGTTATCGCTGACGTAGCTGACGTCGGTGGGGAGGGTGTCCGTGAGGACGACGGTGGTGGCTGCCATGTCCGCGTCGTTCGCCAGCGTGAGGTCATAGACCAGCACGCTGCCCGGCGCGGACCCCACGGCCTGCGGACCGGTCTTAATCAGGGCCAGGTCGCCGCCGATGGGGCAGTTGTTCGCGCCGCCGGGTGTGGGGAGGGCCTGGATATATGTGTTCGTATTCCGTTGACCGCCGGCGCCATTGGGGCAGCGTTGATTGGCGTCGTTGTCCTTGTCTCCGGCCCCGTTTTCGTTGACTTGTGGCTGCCCCGGATTGAGCAGCGTGAGCAGGCCGGGATCGTCGGCATCGTCGGTGTCGTAGACAATGGCGTCTACCAGGTTGGTTGTGGTCACGGGCGTGCCGTTGGGGAAGTCGGTGGCGTCGCCAAGGTAAAGCGCCGCTGCGTCTTGTCCGTTTTGCAGCCAGAAGGTTTGGGTGACGGTGATGTCGGCGTCAATAATGCCGCTGCCGCCGATGACGAAGTAGCCATCCGCATCCGTCGTATAACCATCCAGGTCGAAAACGGGCGAGTATGAGGTGTCGTTGCTGCCGTTGTAGAGGACGACGACGAGGCCATCCAGCGGGGTGTTGCCCTGGCCACCGTCGTACAGTTCGATGAATTCTGTTGTTTCGTCGCCGGCCATGTCCGCGTCTAGTTCATTGATAACCAGATTGGGGAGTAGGGCGATGTCTGTGTCGCTACGTGGTTCAAGTTTGTAGTTGCCGAAGCTGTAGTAGCCGATGCCGCGCAGGTAGGCGTAGGTGTCGCCGTTTTGCGGCGTGTAG
This sequence comes from Ardenticatenales bacterium, assembly GCA_020634515.1. Classification (NCBI taxonomy): domain Bacteria; kingdom Bacillati; phylum Chloroflexota; class Ardenticatenia; order Ardenticatenales; species Ardenticatenales bacterium. The sequence continues at coordinate 71,177 of JACKBL010000008.1, forward strand.
GTCAGGTTGCCGTCGTTGCCGCCCAGATCGTCGGCGCGGGCCACGCCGCTGCCATCGTCGAAATGCCATTCGCCATTGCCCAGGTCATCGTCGGTGACGGTGGCCTGGTTGAATTCGACGAGGACGCCTTCCCACTGTTCGGCAACAGTTGGATTGTTGTCGAGGAAGTCGCCGGTGGTCAAGATTGCCGGTTCTGGCGCGGGAACGGTGTCCAGTACTTCTACTGACCAGGGATCGTTGCTCAAGTTGAGTTCGGTGAGGCCGAAGTATTCGGAGACGGTTCCTATGACGCGCACGTGTGTGCCTTCGGGGGCCACGAGGCCGCCGAAACTGCTGCTCCGGAATACGGGGACGCCGCTCCAGGGGCCGCCTGCGGCGTCTTGCATGACGAAGAGGCGGGAGGGGTTGTCGATTTCGCCGGGGGCGGCGGTGACGACGCCTTCGACGATGACGATTTGTCCGTTGTAGGGGGAAGCGTCGTCCGCTGCCGGGTCGGCTACGGTTTGGATGTCGTAGATGGTGACGGCGGCGGCTGCGTAGGTGTCGGCGCTGTCGCTGTTGTTGCCGGCATCGTCGCCGACCAGGCTGGTGCTGACGTTGGCTTGATTGGTGAGTATGGCACCATTGGCCTGGGTGATGTCCAGGGTGGCGGTGAGTTGGAAGGTGGTGGTGGTGATGGCGGGCAGGTCGGGTAGGGACCAGACGTAGACGCCGGGGGCGGGATTGGTGGGAACCACGCCGCTGTTATCGCTGACGTAGCTGACGGATGCCGGCAATGTATCCGTCAAAACGAGCGCGGAAGCAGATGTGCCCGCCTCGTTGATCAACGTGATGTCATAGACCAGCAGGCTGCCGGGGGTGGATTCCACGGCCACGGGGCCTGTTTTCACCAGGGCGAGGTCGCCGGAGACGGGGCAGTTGTTGGCGCTGCCTGGGGTGGGCGTGGCCTGGATGTAGGCGTAGGTGTTGCGCGCACCGCCGCCGCCATCGGGGCAGCGTTGGCTGGCGTCGAATATGCCGTTGCCCGCGCCATTTTCGTTGACTTGTGGCTGCCCCGGATTGAGCAGCGTGAGCAGGCCGGGGTCGTCGGCATCGTCGGTGTCGTAGACGAGGGCGTCAATGAGGTTGGTGGTGGTGATGGGCGTGCCGGCGGGGAAGTCGGCGGCGTCTCCGTAGTAGAGTGCGGTGGCGTCTGCTCCGTTTTGCAGCCAGGAAGTGCCGGCATAATAGAGATCAGCCTCAGGTACACTGCCAATGACAAAATAGCCATCAGCATCGGTGGCGTAGCCGTCCAAATCAAAGATGGGCGTGTATGCCGTATCGCTGGACCCGTTAAACAAGACGAGGACGAGTCCATCCAGCGGTGTGCTGCCACTGCCGCCGTCGTACAGTTCTATAAACTCGGCGGCGTCGGTTCCGTCCTGGTCGGCATCCAGTTCGTTAATGAGGACGGGGATGCCTTGAGAGACGGCCGGTTGCGCGGCGCTGGTTTTGAAGGTCAGGGCCGTGGATAGGCCCAGGAGCAGCAGGACGCCCAGGAAGAGAGCGAAGCTGCCGCGCCACAGTGATCGTGTGCGAATGCTATTCATGTTGCCTCCTTTGCATACGTGAATTGTTGGATGCGCGAATTGTAGCTGCCCGCCATTCGGAAAAGGGAAGTGCGCGGATTGATGGTCCGGCGCCGTTCAAGAAAGAAAAAGCCTGGTTCCGTCAATCGAAACCAGGCTTTTTCCAGATCAAGCCCTACGGTTCCAGGCCAAGTGGCTCAATGACCGGGCTGTTGGTGAACTGGAGGTGGAGCGCGTCAATGTTGCCTACGAGACCGCTGCCGGCGCCGTTCCAGAAGAAGACGATGTTTTGGCAGGAGGTGTTGGTTCCGAGCGAGCCGGGCACGCAGTAGATGATGTCGTCTCCGCCTACTACCGGGCCGGTTTGTCCCAGCGGGCTGAGGTAAATGTAGGTGTTGGCGGGGTTCACCCAGGCGGCGGAGATGTCCTGGTTGGGGCTTTGGTCATAGCCGACGTCGGAGCCGTCGAAGTAAAGCTGCCAGGAGCCGCTGGTATTTTGGCCGAACTGGGTGGGGATAAAGGCGATCAGGTCTTCATCTTCACCCGTGAGGCCGCCGGTGACGGTGAAGGCATCGCTGGTGCTCATGAGCAGAACGCCGGAGGGTGCCACGCTGAGGGCGTCCACGTTTTCGCCGGCGGTATCCAGCCCGACGTCGGAGCCGTCAAAGATGAAGATGAAATTGCCGGCCGTATTGCTGCCCAAAGAGGTGGGGATGAACATGACGAGGTCGGCGTTGGCGACTGGGCCGATGTTGGGGACGTTGGTCGTCGCCGCGAAGCTCATGATCAGGCGACCACTGGGGAGGAAGAGCAGGGCATCAATATCCACCGTGTTCGCCAGCCCCACATCGGAGCCATCAAACAGCATGGCCCAGAAGCCGCCTGCCTGGTCATAGAGAATGACGTCTTCCGTGCCATAGGTGAGCTGGCCGACCGTACCGGCGCTGTCGGCGCTGAGGTAAATACGTGCCGTCGAGGGGGCAGGCGTAGCCGTGGGGGTGGGCGTGGGGGTGTTGGTCGCCGTCGCGGTGGGCGTGGGGGTGGCCGAGCCGTCGCAGTTGGTGTCGTTGGCGGTGTTCGCTTCACCCGGCGTGATGCAGCGTGGCGAAAGGTCTACGTTGTTCTGGTGTGTGTCCACGCCATCGGGATAGCGGGAGATGCCCAACTGGACGATGGCGGAGTTGTCTTCCAGGCCGATGCCTGACCCTTCCGTATAGGGAGCGGCGGTATCGCCTTCGTAGCTGACGGCATCGAAGACCTGATTGTTAATTGTCCAGCGGATGGCAACGGCGTCGGGCGCGCCATTCTGGATCAGGTTGGTGTCCGGGGTTACGTCAAAGTCGCAGTTGGCGACCATGTTGGCGTCGGCACAAATGACGTAGTAATCCCCGGCAGCCAGGGAAACGGGGGGGAGGGCGTATGTCAGGTAGGGTAGTCCGTCGGAGCCATTCACCAGTTCCAGCGTGTACTCGGAGAGGTCGATGGCGCTGCCGCCGACGTTCTTCAGTTCCACGAATTCCGCCATGTCGGTTCCTGCCTGGTCGTAGTCGATCTCGTTAATGATCAGCGGCGAGCCGGCGACAATGGGCGTGGGGGTGGGGCCGGCGGGGGTGGCGGTGGGGGTAGGGGTGGATGTGGCGGTGGCGGTGGGGGTGGGGGTGCTGCCGTCGGATGTGGGGGTGGGGGTGGGTGTGCCGTCGCAGAACATGTTGTCGGCGGTGTTGGCCGCGCCGGGCGTGTTGCAGCGGTAGCTGAGGTCGATGTTGTTCTGGTCGCTGTCAGTGCCGTCGGGGTAGCGGGAAATGCCGGCATTGATCTCCGAACCCGTATCAATCAGACCCACGCCAGAGCCTTCGGTGTAGGGTGCGCCGGTGTCGCCTTCGTAGCTGACGGCTTCGATAACGACGGTGTCCAGGGTGATGGCAACGGCATCCGGTGCGCCATTCTGGATCAGGTTGGTGTCTGGGCTGATGTCCAGGTCACAGTTGGGGACGGTGGCGGCGTTGGCGCAGATGACATAATAATCACCGTCGGGAAGGGAGAATGCCGGCAAATCAATAGTCAGATACACACTTGGTCCCGAACCATTGACGAGTTCAACCTGGTAGGGGTCCAGGTCCAGCGCCGCGCCGCTAACATTCTTCAGTTCAATATACTCAGCCGCGTCCGTTCCCGGTTGATCATAGTCGATTTCATTGATCACCAGCACGCTGGTAGACTGAACTCCCTGAGGTGAACGAGATTCCGCGGAACGCGCCGCGGCATTAGAGGTTGACAGAATGAAAATGGTGATGACGAGAAGCAGGAAGCCAGCAATAGCCACGGCTTCTCTCGTAACAAAGATTGGTTTCACGCGCATGGAATATCCCTCCAAACTGTCCTGTGAGTTGCCAGAAAACGCCAACATTATACCACGACCGGTACACAATTGAGTGACACCAGGTGCCTCCAGTCGTGTTTGGCCTGAAAATGCTCCCTGCCTTACCACGAAAATATAGTAGTCAGAAAGCAGCAAACACGCAAACAGCGGCAAATGTTGATTAACGGAACGTAAACACCGGGTCAGTGCCGTGACTGCCAATCTCCACGGTGTCAACAAGAACTCTTGCGCCCTTAGGACTGACGATGAAATAAAGTGCGGAATTGCATCGTCAGTTTGAAGGAACGGTAAGGAAACAACTTCGTCGTCTTATCTAATTCCCGTTCCTGAGGGCGCATCCGTTAAAAAAGGCTTCGCTCGGGAATGGACGGATGCGCTGGAAGGGTTCTGATGTATTGGAAGGCCAAAAGTTCATTCCAAGCGAACCCTTAGATACATTTCTCATTGTCAAGACCTTAGAACGCAGTATAATTTGTATAGCCTACAAAAGGTGAAGAACGAAAAGAGGTTATGGATAACTTGGACGATCAAACGCAACCAGAAATGATTGACATGGGGCACCCCATGGATTTTCTCCTATCGGAAGACTTCAACCTGGGGATTCCTACCATCGGGGAAGTCCGTATCGGCACCGTTGTCGCCCACCGCAATAATGCGATCATGGTCGACATTGGGGCCAAATCGGAAGGCTTCATCAACCTGACCGATTTAGAAAAGATGGATGATGCTACCTGGGCCAAACTGGCCGTGGGCAACGAAATCCCCGTCTACGTGCTGAACCCGGAGGACAAGAATGGCAACATTATTCTTTCCTACAGCAAAGCCGTAGAGGAGCAGGATTGGGAGCACGCCCAACAACTTCACGACTCGCAGGATGCCTTTGAATGCAAAATAATTGGATTCAACAAAGGTGGCCTCCTCACGCGTGTCGGACAGGTACGTGGTTTCTTGCCCTCTTCGCAGTTGAATATAAGTCGCCAGATGCGCAATGCGGCCAGCGAAGACGCCATGCGACCCTATGTGGGCAAGACAATTCACGTCAAGGTCATTGAAGTTGATCGCAGCCGCAACCGCCTTATCTTGTCCGAGCGGGCCGCGATGAAAGAGATGCGCGCCGCCAAACGTACCCAACTCCTCGACTCAATCCAGGAAGGCCAGACCCTTATCGGGCGTGTCGTCAACCTGGCCGACTTTGGGGCCTTTGTGGACATTGGCGGCATGGAAGGTTTGGTGCACGTTTCCGAATTAAGTTGGAAACGACAGGCCCGGCCGGCCGATGTCGTCAAGGTGGGAGACGAAGTGCGCGTCTACGTTCTCAGCGTGGACCAGAAGCGGCAGCGCGTAGCTCTTAGCATGAAGCGACTGGAGCCTGATCCCTGGTCTTTAATCGAACAGCGTTATCAGGTCGGCCAACTGGTAGAGGCTACCATTACCAAGCTAACGGACTATGGCGCGTTTGCTCGTCTGGCGGACGACGATTACGATTTCGAGGGCCTTATCCATATTTCGGAAATGGCACAAGATCGCATCAAGCATCCTAACCAGGTTGTCCATCGGTCACAGGTCGTGACTGCTCGGATCATTCGCATTGCCCCCGAACAAAAACAAATAGGACTCAGCCTGAAACAGGTGGCGTCGGACAAGTACATGGATGCCGATCTGGCCTGGGGTAGTACGATTGAAGAAGAATAATCTGACGGTAGTCGGATTCTAGCTATACAGGTGCGACGCACTCTCGCAGTGTGTCGCACTGTGGGGGACTGAATAGTTACCGCGCCTGATTCCGTCAGATTCAAGGAGGCATGGCGCCGGGATTGAGGCGCATTCTCTGGCGGCGTGGGGAACCTGCTCCGCCGCTGCTCCAGCAAATTGGCGACTTCCGTTCTGCAATCAAAGAGGTGATAAACTGTGAATTCAAAGAACTGGCAACGGTTTACGCAGCGGGCACGTCGCGTTCTCGGCCTGGCGCAGGAAGAAGCTGTGCGCCTGAATCATAGCTACATTGGGAGTGAACACATTCTCATTGGCCTTCTGCGCGAAGAGGGTGGTGTGGCTGGGCGTGTTTTGCGTGAATTGGGATTGGAAACGGGGCGTGTGCAGTCCATGGTGGAACGCCTGACCGGCACGGGCAAACGTTCGCCCTTTAATACGCCGGAACTGGCCCCGACAACGAAGCGGGTGTTGGAGCTTGCTGTCGAAGAAGCCCGTCGTATGGGACAACATTACATTAGCACGGAGCACCTGCTATTGGGCATCGCCCGCCAGAATGATGGGTTGGCGATGGATGTGTTGCGCAAGTTTGGCGTGAACGCGGAGCAGGTGCGGCGTGAGACGCATCGGATGCTGAAGGAAAGTCCCGTTCCGACTTCCGAGCGTGGTAGTGGGAGTACGCGCGGCACCAAGAAGGAAAAAAGCAAAACGCCCATGGTGGACCAACTGGCGACGGATTTGACGGCGCTGGCTGAAGAAGGAAAACTGGACCCCGTGATTGGTCGCCAGGTGGAGATCGAACGCTTGATCCAGATTTTGGCGCGACGGACGAAGAATAATCCGGCTTTGATTGGCGAGCCGGGCGTGGGCAAGACAGCCATTGTGGAAGGTCTGGCGCAGCGTATCATTGATGGGCAGGTCCCCGAGATTTTGTATGATAAGCGCGTGCTGCAACTGGATGTTGGTAGTCTGGTGGCGGGAACGATGTATCGGGGGCAGTTTGAAGAAAGATTGAAGCGGGTGATTGAGGAGCTAAAGTCCAGCGATGCAATCCTGTTTATTGATGAGGTGCATATGCTGGTGGGGGCGGGTTCTGCCGGCAGTTCCGTAGACGCCGCCAATATCCTCAAACCTTCCCTTGCTCGTGGCGAACTGCAATGTGTCGGCGCAACCACTCTGGAAGAATACCGCAAATACATTGAGAGCGATCAGGCTCTTGAGCGTCGCTTCCAGCCGGTCTACGTAGACGAACCTTCCCCGGAAGAAGCGGTGCAAATTCTGCATGGAATCAAACCCATGTATGAACGACATCACAACCTGCTTATTACAAACGAAGCTATTGATGCGGCCGTACAGCTTTCCACCCGGTACGTCACGGAGCGGTTCTTGCCGGACAAGGCCATTGACCTGATAGACGAAAGCGCTTCTCGCGTGCGCATGTATCGCGCCCCACAACGTACCCAGGTGCGCGACACGTTCCGCGACTTGCGGGAAATTCAGGAGCGGTATTCGGCGGCACTGGAAGAGGGGCGGGATGAAGATGCCGCCGACCTGCGCCAGCAAAAAGACGACCTGCAAATGCAGTTGGACAGCGTGCGTGCAGGACACAGCGGTGGTGCGACCGCATTGGCCGTGACGGCGGAAGACGTGGCCGAAGTTCTGGCCATGTGGACGGGTATCCCCGTCGTGCAGTTCACGGAAGAAGAATCGGCTCGTCTTCTGCACATGGAAGAAGACATGAAGCGGCACATTGTCGGGCAGGAGGAGGCGATTGTCTCTCTGGCGAAAGCGATCCGCCGTGCTCGCGTGGGTCTACAAAACCCCCGCCGCCCTATTGGCTCCTTCATTTTCCTCGGCCCCACCGGCGTGGGGAAGACGGAGTTGACCAAAGTGTTGGCGCGTTTCCTGTTTGGCAGCGAAGACGCGCTGGTGCAGTTGGATATGTCCGAATTCATGGAGCGGCATACGGTCTCTCGCCTTGTTGGTTCCCCTCCGGGTTACGTTGGGTATGAGGATGCCGGCCAATTGACGGAAGCTATTCGCCGTCGTCCCTACTCCATCGTCGTTTTCGATGAGATTGAGAAGGCTCACCCGGAAGTGTTCAATATCCTGCTGCAAATCATGGAAGAAGGACACCTTTCCGACGCCAAGGGACAGAAAGTAAATTTCCGCAACGCCATCATCATCATGACGTCCAACATCGGTGCAGAGACGATCAAACGAGGCGGTCGCCTGGGATTCAGCTATCAACGAGACGAGGCCGCGGAGGCAGCGGATGCCTATGAAAAGATGCGCGAGAAGTTGATGGAGCAGTTGAAGCGGGAATTCCGCCCGGAGTTCATCAACCGCGTCGATAACATTATCGTTTTCCGCCAGTTGTCGCAGCAGGACATCGTGCAGATCGTGGACATCGTCGTGCAGGAAGTGAATGACCGGCTCGCCGAACACGAATTAACGGTGGAGACGACGGAAGCGGCCAGATTGTGGCTGGGCGAGAAGGGGTACGATCCTGAATTTGGGGCGCGCCCGCTGCGCCGTCTGGTACAGCGGGAAGTGGAAGACCGCCTTTCCGATGCGGTACTGTCCGGCGTCTTCAAAGAAGGGGACACCATCCTGGTGGACGTCCAGAACGGGCAGGTTGTTCTGGTCGCCAAGAGCAGCGCCGAACCGATGACGATCGAAGAGGCCCTGCCCACACTGTCGTGATTGGACCCTCTAGCAAGTGAAATGAAGAAGCCCCTGGTATCACACCAGGGGCTTTTTGATTTTGTGGGACTTGCGCAGGCTGGAGCCGTTTCCAGGGCTGCTCCAATCTGGAAAGGGTGTGACGCCTGTTTGGTATTGGCGGATTCGGTGTGGTTTTGTCATTCCGAGCGCGTAAGGAAGCCCCCCACCTCTGGGATACTTCACTCGTTTCGTATGAACCGCGCAAAGCCCTGGACGATGCGAATGATCACTTTGTGTCGATGGGCTGGAGAGAATTGTTCACGGGATGACAAGTTGCTGCCCGACTTCGATGTGGTCAATGTCGCTGATGCTATTGGCGCGGGCAAGATCGTCGATGGAGATGTCGTAGAGTTCGGCAATGCTTCCCAGCGTGTCGCCAGACTGTACAATGTAGATCGTTTGTCCGGCTGTGAGGCGGGCGTCGTTGTTGGGAGACTGACCCACGGCGGGAGTGAGGCTGTCCGCGGTGGGTTGGGGCGTCCAGGTGGGTGGGAGGAGGTCGGCGGGGTTGTCCGTCGGACGGGGAGAGGCACTTGGGGTTTCGTTTCCCGGTTCGGCGATGGGAACCTGTGTGGGAACGGTGTCGGCGCTGCTTCCGCAAGCGACCAGGAATGAGGCCAGAATGAGCAGGAGGAAACAATATATCAGGCGGCGCATGAGGACCTCCGAAGAGTAGGTTTATGAGGGCTATGCCGGCATTGGGGCGCTGTGGAGAGAAGGGCTGTGGTGCCCGAGGCGCGTGGAGGCGACAGCCAGGCCGATGAGTAGCCAGAAAATGGTGACGGCGTGATGGAAGTCGATGTTGAAGAGGTAGTGGTCGAAAATGCCGGCAGCCAATCCTCCCAACAGCGCCGCATGTAATCCCAACCAGACCGCATCGTGGGGGCGGTCCGCGCCAAACGCGCGGCGGTTGACATAAGCGTAACCATAAATAGTTCCAATCAAGACGAAAAACGTTCCCAGGCCCAGCAACCCCATCTCCTGCCCGATGGTCAGGTAAATCATGGCGACCCCCAGATACAGGTCGATGTCCGGGGAGCCGGCAAAACCCACGCCAAACAGCGGATACCGCCCGATCAGGGTGAGCGCGTCGCGGTATTCGCCAAAACGCATTTGCGTGGCCAGGTCTTGCCCCTGGATGCCTTCCACAAATCGGGCCACGTATTCTTGCGTGACGGGGAGCAGCAGGAAGAGCAGGCCGATGACGAGCATGACGGGAATGAGGCGGCGATAGCGGGCGACGGCGACAAAGCCGAGGCCCACGGCGAGGCCGAACATGGCCCCGCGGGAAAATGTGAGAACGAGGCAGATGAGGAGGAGGGCGAAAATGCCGGCAATTTGCCAGCGAGGCAGCAGTGGGCGTTTGGCGACGAGTTGGGTTCCGGTCAGCGCGCCAATCATCAACAGCAGGCCGCCGAGCGCGTTGGGATCGATAGCCGTGCCGATGGCGCGTTCCGAAAGCTCCGGGTTGTCCTCAATGTAGCGAATGACCCAACCGCCGGGGTAGCCGATGCGCTGTAGGGCGTTGAGGATGTCGTTGGCGGTTCCGTCGGGCAGCAGCCAGAGAACGATGCCCATGGCCGCGCCACCCGCGCCCGCCCACAACAACACTTTGACGAGGCGTTCCAGCCGGTTCCAGTCGCGGCAGAAGTCAATGACGACGAGGGTGAAGCCCATGCTGAGGAGGAGTTCGGCGAAGCGGCGCAGCAACTGCGTGGTGAGGGGGCCATTGGCCAGGCCGAAGATGAAGGCGAAGATGGCGACGATGATGAAGATGACGAGGGGGAGGGTGATGGGGGAGGTGATGATGGTTTGTTGTTGGCCGGTGACGAGGCGGAGGAGCCAGATGCCGGCAACCGCGCCCAAAGCGACGTCGAGCAGAGTGGGGGTGACGCCGATGTCGATGGGGATGGTGCCGAAGGGGAGCAGGCAGATGACGGCGATGACGCCCCAGAAGCCGATTTCCATGTTGCGGAGGACGATGAGGCCGCCAATGCCGGCAGCGAGCAAAGCAATCGCCGCCAACGGTCCCCCGACAGCCAGGATGATGCCACCGAGGACGGCGAGGATGCCGGCCATAATCCCCACCCCCCACGGAGAACGAGCCAGGTCGGACCCGTCAAGTCCGGTCGATTTTTGTTTTGTGGATGGTTTGCTGATTGTCATGCGATTCTTGCCTCGTTGGAATGCCTATTTTCTCCGGGGATGGGAGAAGGTCAATCCCTCTTAGGTATGAGGTGGGAGGTATGAGGTGGGAGGTATGAGGTATGAGGTATGAGGTATGGGGTGGGAGGTTAGGGGAGGATGCGTATCTGGGTGAGTTCGAGGAAGTCGTCGGTGAGGCGGCCTGTGGGGGTGACGGTTTGCAGCCGGTGGAAATTGCCGTCGGGGTCTTGCCAATAGATGCCGGCAATTATCGGGAACACCTGCGCCGGCGTATCTGGGTCCAGCGTTAGCGGAAACGTCACCATCTGCAATTCGTCCGCCGACCAGTGGGACGTGTCCGGCGTGGGCGCGATGTCCGCTGCTGCCCAGCGCCGATTTTCCGCGCCCAACACTTGCACGAAAAATGTATAGTCACGGGAAGGAGGGGCGTCTGCCTGCCAGTAGAGGTGCATCATCAGTGACTCCCCGGCGCGGGCGCGGCGCGGCGTCACTTCGTAGCCGCGCAGGGTAAACTCATTGCCGAAGTTGACGTTTAGGGCATTGGGGATGCTGCCCGGACGTGGCTGCAACATCAATGTGGCCAGCGCGGCGGTGTCCGTGCCATCCGCCAGCAGCAGGCGTTCGCCCGTGTCGTAATCGTACAGCCCTACTGTCAGTGACAGGTCCGCCGGGGCAATTGCCGTCGGCGGAACCTGGAGGATGTAGCGGTCCAGCAGCCGCTGGCCGGGAGGCAGCAGCGACGTCGCCACCAATCCCTGCCCCGGATACATATCGCGCTGGGCGATGGGGACGCCCAACACGGGATCATTGAGGTGGACAAAGACGCTCCAGGCGCGCGTCATGGGCTGCTCACCCTGCCACAGCAGGCGCACTTCTACCTGATCGCCGGGGAAGAGGGTTGTTTTGTCCACGTCATAACCGAGCAGGCGCATCTGTCCGCCAAAGTGGAGGTCGAGCGGATGGGGCAGTGAGGCATCCTCATTCGCATAGACATGTGTGTAGGCGGGGCGAATCCAGAGGAAAGGCGCGGCGGCGGCGACGAGGAAGAAGAAGCCGACGATGACGGTGAGCAGGGTGCGCGCCGGCCGTGGTGGCAACCAGCCCGCCAGCCCCAGGGCCAGCAGCACGTTGAGGGCGGAAATGGCTGTGAATACGAGCCGCCCCTGGGAGGACCAGGTGACGGTGGCCCACTGGATGACGCCATAAATCACGGCGGCGCTGAGTAGGAGGCAGATGAGCAGGGGGAATTCGTCGATGGATAGGCGGAGAATGCCGGCAACAACGTTGCGTGACTGGTGGCGTGGTCTGTTCCAGAAGGCGCGCAGGCGTTGGGCGACGAAGGGGATAAAGCCGATGAGGCCGACGATGAGGATGCCGTTCAAGACGCGGTAAATCCAGGTGGGCATGGGGACGTTGACGCCGCCAAACAGGCCCCAGTAGGAGAGGAGGAAGCCCCAGCGTTCGTCCCAGAGTTGGGCGAGGCTGGCGGGGTGGGCGCGCTGGCCGAGGACGGCGAGGAAGGCGTTCCAGCCGAGCCAGTCGCCGTAGAGTTGTAGGTTGCGTATGTACCACCAGCCGGCGATGAGAAATGCCGGCATCAACACCCACAAAAACCGCCGCAATGATCGCCCCAACACGCGGGTAAATGCCGGCAGCGTGGCCGGTTCTGCCGCCGCCTGCCACTCCACCAAAAACAGCGTGCCCCCCGCCAGCGGCAGCAGCGCCAGCGTGCCTTCCTTCGTCAACGCCGCCGCGCCCACGACGATGCCCAACAATAGCCAATCCCGCCCCGTGACGGGCTGATTTTGCCGCGCCCGTCGCACTGTTCGCACCATGAGCCAGACGCCCAAAGCAGTCAGCGGCAAAGCGAGGTTATCATTGTTGACCGCGCCGCTGATGAACAGGAACATGGGCGTGAAAGCATTCAGAGCCGCCGCGCCCAGGGCGATTTCCGGGCGATGTGGCGCCGCCGCCCGTGCCAGGTAGTAAGTCAGGACGACGGTCGCCAGCCCCAACAGCACCGAGGCCAGGCGCACCAGGGTCACGGCCAGCAGTGCCCCCTGCCAGCGGCTGGCGGCAGGGTCGTGCACGGCCAGGTTGATGTTGCCGTCGGCGGTGATCACGCCATTGTCCACGTGCGGGTTGAGCCAGCGCACCTGGGGCATGTCGCCGGTGTCAATCCAGAAGGTGAGGGCCGCGCCGAGGTAGTAGTAGAGCGGGGGCTGGCTGGCCTCTTGTTTCCAGGGGCCGACATTTTGCGGGTCCTGCACGGGCAGGGGGTTGCCATCGGCCAGGTGGCGCACCATGGGGTAGTGCCACAATTCATCGGAGGCTTCAAACGGGGGCGTCGTGAGGGCGTAAACGATGCCCAGGAGCGTGAAGGCGAGCAGGATGAGGATGAGCAGGTGTTTTTCGCGCATGGTGTCAGGTATACCACGAAATGGCGCATTGTACCTGGCGATTGCACCGCGCCAGGACAACGATTGGCACGCATCCGGGGACAGGATGGATATTGCCGGATGCGTGGAAAAGGTTCTTGTTTGCGGAAAAGTCCGGCGACAATACGCTATTATCCCTGATTTGTTCGTAGGCAGCATCCGCCATTTGTGGCTATACTTGAGACCTGACAGGTCTTCGAAAACCTGTCAGGTCTTGCAAACTTCCCAATTTTCTGACTGAACGAGGTATCCTAATGCGTAAAAAAGTCATTTTGATTACGGGGGCGTCGGGCGAGATAGGCGTTGCCCTGGTGCGGGCGCTGGCACAGCGCACGGATAGGTTGATTGTGACACTGGATCTGAAGGCAATGCCGCCGGAAATTGCCCCCCTCGTCACACACATTGAAGGCAGTATCCTCAACGAAGATTTGCTGGCTCGTCTGGTGAGTGAATACGAATTCGATACCATCTATCATCTGGCCGCGCTCCTTTCCACGCGCGGCGAATATACGCCCGAAGTCGCGCACCGCGTCAATGTGGATGGGACATTGGGGCTGCTGAAACTGGCGGCGGACCAATCGCAGTGGCGTGGCCGCCCCGTGCAGTTCATTTTCCCCAGCTCCATTGCCGTGTACGGCCTGCCCGATCTGGCGCGCAAGGAGGCATTCCGCCGCGTGCGTGAGTGGGATTGGAACTATCCCAGTACGATGTATGGCTGCAACAAGCTGTACTGCGAGATGCTGGGCAACTATTTCAGCCGCCACTACCGCCAACTGGCCGCGGACCGGCCGGTGATGCTCGACTTTCGCTCCGTGCGCTTCCCCGGCCTGATCAGCGCCTTTACCGTGCCCAGCGGGGGCACGAGCGATTACGGGCCGGAGATGCTGCACGCTGCCGCCAAAGGGGAGCCATACGCTTGCTTCGTGCGTGAGGATACGGAGATTCCCTTCATGGCGATGCCGGACGCGGTGACGGCGCTGCTGGACCTGGCGGCGGCTCCGCGCGAGAAGTTAAGCCGCCTGGTGTACAACGTCACCAGTTTTAGCCTGACGGCGGCGGCGTTCCGGGAGCGGGTGCAGGAGGCTTTTCCGGGGGCGGAGATTACGTTTGCGCCGGATTGGCAGCGGCAGGGGATTGTGGATAGCTGGCCCGCCGAGTTGGAGGACAAGACGGCGCGGCGAGATTGGGGATGGCAACCGGCATACGACGTGGATCGTGCTTTCGACGAGTACCTGATCCCCAACATCCGCAATCGCTATCTGGTGGCGGCGGATTAAACGAGGCAGGCGCGAGGCACTTGAGGGTTGCGTCCATTGAATAAACATCTGGCGTTTGGCGAATTCCACATAGGGTGATCGGAGTCGAGGCTTTAGCCGGGTCAACCCCCATATGTGGACTGGCGGAAGCCTCCACGCCAAAAACGCCAGACTCCAGTAAACATGACAGGTCTTTGAAGACCTGTCATGTTTAAGCGTCCGGGTTATTCAATCCCCAATCCTATTGCGCTTCGACGTTCAGGACGAAGCTGCCGGTGTCACCGTCGAAGCCGCGCACGACGATGAAGATGAGTTCATCGTCCGTGAAGGCGCGATCGACGGTTTCGGTTTCGCCTTCCAGGTTCTCGTCCACGGAGGCGTAGGGGTCCCCTTCCAGGGGTTCCAGTTCCAGCACCGCATCCAGGTCGGCGGTGGGGATGACGGTGACCGTGACCATGTCGCCGGCATAGCCGCGATAGGTGTAGCCGGCAAAGGAGTCGTCGCCCAGCGTGCCGTAGATGGTGTCTCCGACGGCCAGCTCAAAGAAGATGTCGGGGCCGCCAAACAGGGTGATGTCGTAGGAGCCGGTGGCCCCATCGAACCCGGAGACGGAGATGTAGTAGTTGCCGCCGTCCGGCGGGGGCATGAAGAGGAGTCGCTCATAGCCGTAGGTGTTGTCAATGGTTTGCAGTACCTTGTCGGTGTCGTCGTCAACGACTTCCACCACGATGTCCAGGCCGGGTTCCGGGCGGACCATGGCGGCCACGGGCGTGTCGCTGATGGCGGTGAAGGGGTAGGAGTGGCTTTCATTGGACTCTGCCAGGGTGTCGCCGGTGACGATGACGCTGCCGGTGACGCCGACGCCGCCAATGCCACCGCGGAAGATGTCCAGGTCATAGCTACCGGCCATGCCGTCGTATCCGGTGACGCGCACGGTGTATTCGCCATCTTCGGGCGGGATGAAGAGGACTTCTTCTTGCTCGTAGGAGTAATCTTGCTCCATGAGTTGGCTGCCATCGGGGGCGAGAACCTCAACGATGGCATCGAAGTCGTCGATGGAGGCGACGATGATGGTGTAGGGGTGGTATTGCAGGGCGGTGAGGGTGTAGTCGATGCTTTCGTTTTCGGCTACGGCGGTAGCGATTTCGGAGAGGAGCAGACCATTTGCGGGGATGAGGGGGAGTTCGCTCACGCCGGCATTGACGGAGATGGTGAATGTGCCGGCACTGCCGTCAAAACTGGTGACTTGCACGTAGTAATCGTCGTCTTCATCTGGCGTGAAGGCCACGTATTCGTCGCCATACGATTCGTCCGTGGATTGCAGTTCCTTGCCAATGGCATCGTAGAGGGTGACGACGACATCCAGATCGCCATCAGGGACAACAGCGATATCCACGGTTTCCGTGGCCAGTCCGGCGAAGACGTAGGTGGCGGTTCCGTTGGTGCTGAGAGAGCCTTCCAGGATGTCGCCGAAGGCGATGGGTTCGGCGTCGCTAAGGACGCCCTGGCTGGTGGAGATGGTGAGGGTGTATTTGCCGGCACTGCTGCCAAAACCGGTTACGGAGATCGTGTACGTGCCGGCATCTAGCGCCAACCCTTGAATCTCCTCCTGGTCAAAACTTTCGTCCACGGGACCATCCGGCAGCACCGACTGCCCATCCGCGTCCAGCACATCCACCACGGCGTCCAGGTCCGCGCCGGGAACCACAAGAATGCTCACCGTGCTGGCGGTTTCCGCGGTAAAGCTCCAGGTGGAGGCGGTATTTGCCGGCACAGTCCCCTCCACACTTTGCCCCAGATTGACGTTGCCTTCCTCCTGTGGCCCGCCCGTGCCGAGAACAATGATACTACTGACAATTTCGTTGAGGACCGGCTCCAACGCCTCTTCGCCTTCACGCGGCGTCAGGGCGACGGCAACGCCCGCCGCCTGGCCTTTGACGATTACGGTAATGGTCGCCTTGACGGGAACCTCCTCCAGCGTGCCCAGGTAGGTTGCCTGCACGGCCACCTGGCCGTTAATCAGCAGCGGCGTTGGCTCAGAAACGACTTCCGCATCCGCGAAGAGGCCGGCATCTGGGGAAACGAACTGGTCGAGAACATCTTCGGGAGATTGGTCCCCCATTGTCGGGTCGGAGATGAGGATGACGCCCGCGCCGGCGGTGAAATCCTGCGAATCGAGGATGGCAGCGTCACTGACAACGCTGATGAACGCGCCCGCTTCGTCTACCGTCCAGGATTCGGGATACTGGAAGGCCAGCCCCAGCGCGTCGCTCTGATAATCGACGAAATCGGCGCGGGGATCTGGGGGGAGGGTGGGCGTGGGGGCGGGCGTTTCCGTTGGCGGGATCGGGGTATCTGTCGGCGACGCTTCCGTAGGGACCGGTGTGTCCGTGGCGGGAATGGCGGTTGGTTGGGGTGTTTGGGTGGGTTCCGCCGAGGTAAGGCTGCAGGCGAGTGCCGGCAAGACCAATAGCAAAAACAGGAACGTGACGAGGGCGCGTTTCATGTTACATCTTCTCCTCATTACATGGTAAAACTACAGGTGGCGCGCGGCTGATGGCCGCCAAACGATTGGGATGAGGGCAACTACTGACAATCTACAGCAATTTGTCTGGAGGCCAGAAGATACCACAAACCTCCCGCAGCGCCCTGGCAACGACACTGCTGGCAGTATATAACATCCCCTGAGTGCCGTCCAGATCGTTCCAACACACGGGCAACGCATTCGTTCACTGCGGTGTCCCTGAAACGGAAGCATTCATTATGTTAATTCACCGACACTTAACGAAATTTGCCTGGCTATCCATCGCCGCGGCCGTCTTTACCATTGGCCTGAAGGCTGCCGCCTACATCTTCACGGGTTCCGTGGGGCTGCTTTCGGATGCGCTGGAATCGGGCGTGAACCTGGTCGCCGCCGTGCTGGCTCTGGTGGTGCTGAACATTGCTGCGCAGCCGCCGGACGAGGAACACACCTTCGGCCATACGAAGGCGGAGTACTTCTCCAGCGGCGTGGAAGGCTCTCTGATCCTGGTGGCGGCCATCATGATAGCCAGCACCGCCGTCGAGCGGCTGGTGCATCCGCGCGCGCTGGAGCAGACGACGATTGGCCTGCTGCTTTCGCTGGTGGCCTCGCTGGTCAATTTTGCCGTGGCCCGCGTGCTGCTGCGTGCCGGCAACCGGTACCGTTCCATCACGCTGATCGCCAACTCCCGCCACCTGATGACGGACGTGTGGACGTCGATAGGCGTGCTGGCGGGCGTGTTGGCGGTGACGTTGACAGGCTGGACCTGGCTGGACCCCGTGATTGCCCTGGCAGTGGCGATACAGATTGCCTTTTCCGCCGTGAACTTGCTGAGACAGTCGGTAGCCGGCCTGATGGATACGGCGCTGCCTGATCAAGAAGTGGCAATGATTGAGCATACGTTGGCGCAGTTTGTGCGGCAGTATGGCGTACAGTACCATGCGCTGCGGACGCGGCAGTCTGGCGTGCAGCGGTTCGTGTCGTTTCATGTGCAGGTTCCGGGCAGTTGGAGCGTGCAGCAGGGGCATGCGCTGTTGGAGGAAATTGAGGAGGTGATGCGGCAACAATTGTCGCCTGTGTCGGTTTTAACGCACCTGGAGCCAATTGAGGACCCGCGCTCGTGGCAGGATATTGATTTGTAGGATCAGGCGTGGCGGCTGCGCCACCAGCCGAGGCTGAGGCCGAGGAGGCCACCGCCGAGGGTGGTGAGGATGGCGGCCCAGGCGCCGAGGGGGAGGAGGGCGTCGCTGCCCGGCAGGCGGAGCAGGTAGTAGATGTAGGTGAGGAGGCCGCCGCTGATGCCCCAGAGGGTGAAGCGCAGGTGATTGGCGGGGGGGAGGTGCTGATTGTTGCCCAGTAAAATGCCGGCAGCGGCCAGTAATCCCACCCCTGTCATCATCCCCAGCAACATGGACATATCCACCAGCGGGATGAGCAGACCCGGCTCCGGCGTGGGCGCGGCGGGCGTGGGTGTCAGCGCCGGCGTGGGGCTGGTCGTGACCGTCACCGTGGGCCTGGGCGTGGGCAGCGGCGTGCTCGTGGGAATGGGGGTAGGTGCGGGCGTGGGCGTGATCACCACCACGCGCACGTTGTCCCCAATGGCAATATCCACTTCCAGCGACGTTTTGGCGTTGCCCGCCGCCGCCGTGATGCGGAACTGTCCCGTGCGCGCTTCCAGTACATAATCCAGGTTGGCGACGCCATTGACGGTGGGGCGCTGCGCGATGACGCTGACAAAGCCATTGACGCGATCGAGTTGGGTAAACGCTACTAGCGTGCCGTCGGGCACGGGATGCCCATTCTGGTCCACGATGACGCCCGTTTGCAGCCGCAGTGTTTCCCCGACCACCATCTCTTGGGGTTCATCGTTGGCCGGGGACTGGAGCGCGCCATCGGAGAGGAGGAAAAGCTGGATAACCTGGTCGTCGCTGGGCTGCGTCACGGTGAACAGGTCGTATCCCACGCCTTCGATGGTCACGGGGGAGTGGCCGCTTGCGGGGATTTCCTGGAATAGCACGCGCACCGCCGCATCCAGGAAGGGGCTTGTTTTGCTGTAGACGCTATAGTAGGCGGTCAGCTTACTGATTTCGGTGGTGTCCAGGTAGTAGGGGGCCTGGAAGGCGAAGACGACTGTGTTGGCGTTGCGGGTGATGTCGGGACGCTGCGCCAGAAAGTCGTTTAGGGCGCCGGAATCGGGCACGGCGGGGTTGGCATCCAGCAGGGCGATGATGATCCAGTCGGCGCGGCGCAGGGCTTCCTGCACAACGTAAGCCGGGGAGGGGGCGGCGGGCGCCGGCGGATTCTGGCTTTCGACGGTGGCCGTGATGACGGGGGTGGGCGTCGGGGGGGGGATGGGGCCGGGGCCGGCTTTGAGGAAAGCGTTGAGGTCGGCGAAGGAGAAGCTGCTGATCTGGTCGGCGCGCACCTGCCCACTGGCCTGGGGGCCGTAGAGGGCTAACATGCGCTCTTGTAGGGCGTCCTGGCCGATGATGGGGCGCGCGGGGCACTGGCTGCATTGGGTGGCCTGGCGCACGTCGGTGAAGATGACGATGTTGTCGCTGCCGGTGGGCGGGTTGGGGAGGCGGGCGGAGAGTTCTTCCTGGCCGGGGGAGATGAGGGTGATGGCTTGTTGGGCGAGGTCGAACATTTCCGGCTGGCGTTGGTTGAGTAATGCCGGCACATTTTCCACCACAGGCAGCACATTCTCCGCCGAAAAATCCCCGCCATACAGGGCCAGCTTCGTCGCCAGCACCCGTGTCGCCGCCTGATCCACGCGCTGCTGGAAAGACGGGTCCATCTGGTACCGCTCCTGGAACCAGCCAATCGTATCCTTAACATTCGCCAATTGTTGCGCATAGTCACCGTCCAGTAGGGAAAACTGGGCTACAAACAAGAGGTCATTACCCGCCAGCAGCGCATCTTTGGCAATGCGGCGGTGGGGGAAATCCTGCCCCGTGTCATCGTAGAAACGGCGCACGGCTCCTACGCCCAGCCGATCCGACACCAGCAGCCCTTCTGTGGCCCGCCAGGTGGCAAACTGTGGCAGTTGCAGCAGCGTGTTCAGCGCCTGCAAATCAAAACTGATGGGAGCCGTCGTGGCGCGGATGTTGCCCTGGAATCCCTGATAGCGGATGTGCGTGGTGAGCAGGCCATCGGCGCGGCTGGCGGGGGGTGTTTCCGCCTGGGTGACGGCGAAGAAGGGGGCCAGTTCGATTTGTTTGAGCTGTTCCAATGACTTGCGTACCGTGGAGACTTCTTCGTCGATGGGGCGGTCACTGCTGCCGTTGCCGGGGAAATGGGTGGCAATGACGGCTACGCGGTCCTGGCTGCCACTGTGGACGCCGGCGATGTACGCCTGGCCCATTTGCCCCACCCAGTAGGGGTCGCCGCCAAAAACGGATGTGCCCAGGTCGCTCTGGCCGGCGGGCGCGGGTTTTTCCAGCACGTCCAGGGATGGTCCGAGGAGCATGTTGACGCCTATGACGGTGAGTTCGGAGCCGACGATTTCGCCGACGGCACGGGCGAAGTCGGGCTGCCAGGTGGCTCCGATGGCCATTTCGCTGGGGATGGGGGTGAGGCCGCCGCGAATTTCGGTGTCCGGCGGCCCGCCTCCTTCGTCGCTGGCGGCGATGAAGAGGGGAATGCTGACGCCGGTGGGCGGGGGTGTGGCGGTGGGGGGGATGATGTCGCTGATGGGGGTGGTAGATGCCGGCATTATCCTCCCCCAAAGCGCCAATTGTTGCAGATCAGACGTCAGCCGCGTAATTTGCACCGGCAGCGATTCTTCATCCGAGAAATTGTCATTCTCGGCCATCAATGCCACGCCCCCCACCTTATAATTGCGAATCAAATCCGCAATATCGCTCTCCTCCGTCACCGTGCTGCCGGGGAACGTCACCAGGAACAACTGCCCCACCCGCTCCGCCACGCTCATGCTGCTTAGCAAAACGGCAGCTTCCGACATCGTGCCGGTTTCGTCCGCGGCCGCGCGATCATAGCCGCCCCGCGAAAATAGCAGTAAAAGCAAGAGGACAAGCCCACAGAGGCGAAATCGTTTCATGATCAAACAACTATCAACCGTCAACTACCAAAAGCAAACTACCAACCGTCAATTACCAACTTCTTTCCCCTGCCAGTATACTGAGTACGCCAGGGGGGAGCAACGGGAGTTGTGAATGTCGCGTGGCGCGTTGCCTGGGCAGGTGTGTGTGTTACAATCGCCGCTCGCAACAGGCTTGCCTGGCGCGCGGCGATTGTCGCCGATTTAATGCGACTGTCCTTGAGCCAGTATTCCGTGTTTCTCAATTGGATGCAAGAATAATCCCATGTCTGACTCCAAACGCAACCTGCTCACTGTATTCCTGACGATTCTGCTTACCCTGACCGCTTTTGCCGCCGGTTTTTTTGTCAGCGACACGCTGCGGACTGCCGGCCAACCGAACGCGGCGGAAGGGGAGTCGATGTCTTTGTTCTGGGAGGCGTGGGATCACATTGAGGCGAATTTTCTGGGCGATTTGCCCACGGCGCAAGCGCGTACCTATGCGGCGATTCGCGGTGCGATGGGGCTGCTGGATGATCGGTATACGGTGTTTATTGAGCCGCGGGTGCGCGATCAGGAGAAGGAGAGTCTTAGCGGGACGTTTGGCGGCATTGGGGCGACGTTGCAGCGGAATGAGGCGGGGGATTTGTTGCTGTTGCCTCTGCCTGATAATCCGGCGGCAAATGCCGGCATTCTCGCCAACGACATCCTCCTCGCTGTAGACAACCAACCTGTCACCCCCGAAGAAACCGTTTCCGACGTCGCCGCCCGCATCCGGGGCGAAAAAGGCACCATCGTCGTCCTCACCATCCGCCGCGGCGGCCAGGAAACCCTGGACATCTCCATCGAACGGGGCGACATCCTCATCCCCTCCGTCGCCTACCGCCTCCTCACCGACACGACCATCGGCTACATTCAACTCACCCGCTTCAGTGGCGAGAGCAGCAAGGAAGTAGCCCAGGCCATCGCCGCGCTGCGCGAACAAGGCGCGGAGAGCCTCGTTTTCGACCTGCGCCACAACGGTGGCGGCCTCCTCGACGCCGCCGTCAGCATCTCCGACCTCTTCCTCTCCGACGGCCTCATTTTGCGCCAGGTCAGCCGCAACGACAAAGAGCAGACCTTCAGCGCCCATCGGGACACCGCCGCCGATGCGATACCCCTGGTCCTCCTCGTGGACGGCGGAACCGCCAGCGCCTCCGAAATCGTTGCCGGCGCGCTTCAGGATAACCGGCGCGCCACACTCATCGGCGCGCCCACCTTTGGCAAAGGTTCCGTTCAATTAATCTATGATTTGAGTGATGGCTCCTCCATTCACGTCACCTCCGCCCGCTGGTATACTCCTGGTGGCAAACAACTGGACGGTCAGGGATTGCAGCCCGATATTGTGGTGACAATCACCCAGGAAGCCATAGACCGGGGGCAGGATGAGTTCCTGGACCGCGCCGTCCAATTTCTACAAACTGGAGAGTAGGCATGGAAAATTCGCGCAAAGTCATTATCGCATTGGGGGCGCTGGCCGCCGTGCTGGCCTGTATCTGCATCGTGGGCGGGGGGCTGCTCTTCTTTGGCGCCCGCGTCATCACGTCCCGGGTAGAAACCCAATTGATGCCCACGCCCGTCGTGGTCACGCAGGAAGCTGTACAGGTAATTCCTGACGACACACCATCAACCGACGCGCCGCCGAGCGATGTGCCCCTGCCAGCGCCCGCGACGGAAGCGCCCGCGGAGCCGCCCTTGAGCGTGGAGCCGACGACGCCTCCGGTCGCGGCTGCCGCCGACGATTTGTCCCAGGTGGACATGAGCGTGTTCAGTGAAAGTTGGAGGTTGATCCAGAGCGAATTCGATGGGCCACTGCCGGCAGCGACCGATCTGCTGGCGGCCACCGTCAACTGCTCCGTGCAATACACATTGGGCGACGACGCATATGCCACTTTGCAGCCGGAGATAGAGACGATTCTGGCCAACAGCGCGCCGAACACAACGGATGATCAATTGGACAACCTGGACCTGACCGCGTTCGATGATGCCTGGGGGTTGGTGCAGGAGGAATACGAGGGCGCGTTACCCACGGAGGAGGACCTACGGGCGACGACAATTGCTTGCTCGATTGCCGAGACGCTGGACGATCAGTTTACGGGCTATACGCCACCGGCGGTGGCCGAGCGGATGCGCGAGGATTTGAGCGGCACGTTTGAGGGGATTGGCGCCTTTGTGCGCATGAATGATGATGGCATCCTGGAGATTGCGCGCCCCATGGATGGACAGCCGGCGGATCAGGCGGGTTTGCTGGCCGGGGATATGATTGTGGGGGTTGATGGGGAGAACGTCATTGGGCAGTCGCAAGATGAGGTGATTTCGAAGGTGCGTGGTCCGCGGGGGACGGTCGTCGTGCTGACGATTCGGCGGGAGGGGGTGGACGCCCCGTTTGATGTGTCCATTACGCGGGCGCGGATAGAGATTCCCATTGTGGAATCGGAGATGCTGGATGGCAACATTGCCTACGTGCATCTGACTTCGTTTAGCCGCAATGCGGAGGCGCAGGTGGCGGACGCACTGACGCAACTGCTGGCGCAAGCGCCGGAAGGGGTGATTTTTGACTTGCGCGACAATCCGGGCGGCTATCTGGACCAGGCGGTGGCGGTGGCGGATTTGTTCCTGGCGGATGGGATTGTGGTGCAGGAGCGGAATAAGTCGGGGTTGGATGATGTGTTTTCGGCGGGACCGGGGGAGTTGGCGGAGGATGTGCCGTTGGTGGTGTTGATAAATGCCGGCAGCGCCAGTGCCTCCGAGATTGTGGCCGGTGCGATTCAGGAGAACGGCCGCGCCGTGATCATTGGTGAAACCAGCTTTGGCAAAGGTTCCGTGCAACTTCCTCACGTCCTCTCCGATGGCAGCGAGCTGCGCGTGACCATCGCTCGCTGGTACACGCCCGACAACAACTCCATTGACAAGCAGGGCATTGTTCCGGACATTGAAGCGGCCACACCCGAGGATTTGAACGGTCCCGACGACGCCCAGTTGCAGCGCGCGGTCGAACACATCCTGACCGGGCAGTAGATAAGTCGGCGCGTCGTGCTGACCACGCCGCGCCGGTGGTGGGTTAATGATGAGCAAGAAGCAAACGAGCGAAGACGGCATTAAGATAGTGGCCCAAAACCGACGCGCCCGCCACGATTATGAATTGCTGGAGCGGTTCGAGGCGGGGTTGGTGCTGACGGGCACGGAGATTAAGTCCGTCCGCGACCATAAGGTTAGTCTGCAAAACAGCTTTGTGCAGGTGCGTAATGGGGAACTCTGGCTGATTGACGCCAATATCGCCCCGTATGTGCATGGCAACCGCGAAAATCACGAGCCGACGCGCCCGCGCAAGTTGCTGCTGCATCGCCGCGAAATTGGCAAGGTGATGGACGCGGTCACTACGAAGGGGATCACGCTGATTCCGCTGCGGGTTTATCTGAAGAAAGGGTGGGCCAAGCTGGACTTTGCTATTGCGCGGGGCAAGAAGTTGTATGATAAGCGGCAGGACCTGGCGAAACGGGATGCGCGTCGCCAGGTGGAGCGGGCGTTGCGGGAGAAGTATCGTTGATGTCGGGCGTGACGCCGTGTTTGCCGGGTCAGGGAGGGCTGCTTGCCGCGGAGGGGGCGGGGCGCAGGTAGGCGGGGGTGTAGGCGCGGATGATGCCGCGCAGGAGGCGGGCGAGGCGGGGGACGGTCTGGTTGGCGACGGCGAGGACTTCTTCGTGGGTGAGGATTTCGGCGGGGTCGTCTTTGACGATGTCGGTGATGGTGGAGATGGCGATGGTGGAAATGCCGGCATGTACCGCCGCCACAATCTCTGGAACCGTGGACATACCAACCGCATCACTGCCCAACTGCCGTAACATCCGCAGGGTCGCCCGCGTCTCGTAGATTGGACCCGTCGTGGCCGTGTACACCCCTTGTCGCAGCGGGATATTTTCCGCCTGCGCCACGCTCAACGCCAGCTCCAGCAACTCCGGACGATACGCCTGCGTCATATCCGGGAAACGCGGTCCCATTTCATCCAGATTGGCGCCCAGCAGCGGATTATCCCGCATCCAGTTAAGATGATCCGTGATCAGCATCAGATCGCCGGGGAGAAAACTGGGATTGAGGCCGCCGCAGGCATTGGTGATGAGCAGCAGTTCAATCCCCAATTGCCGCAGCACCCACACCGGAAAGGCCACCTGCTTCATGCTGTAGCCTTCATAATAATGCACGCGACCTTGCATAATCGCTACGTTCTTCCCCCCCAGCATCCCCAACACCAACTGCCCCGCATGACCGGATACCGACGACGTGGGAAAGTGCGGAATATCGGCAAAAGGAACCATTACCGCCTCACTTACATCATCCGCGAACCCACCCAGGCCGGAGCCAAGAATCAGGCCGATCTGTGGTTTCCGCCCGTCACGGGCCTGGATAGCGTGCGCGGCTGCTTTGCTTTTCTCGATCCAATCATGCATGGTTGTCTTCCTGAGGCTGAAATGAGGCTTTAATGATCTTCATCCATTGGGCGGAACTTTCTCTGAGTTTTCTCTCTAATCCTGCCTCGCAATAGAGGGTGAAGTCGCGTATCGGTTGATGGTCTGGACGAATGCCGGGCATCTCCTCGGACTCAAGGGCGTCTGGAAACAAAGACATTTGCCGGGATTTTCCGTTTTTATTCTTCTTTACAAAGTCGCCCATTACGTCTGTACCAATCGCAAATCTTCTTAATGTGGTTGATATAGCCTGCAAACTATTGTCTACGCCTATCCAATGACGTTCTAGCCTCTCGGAAACAGTCATCGTTGTCCCAGAACCACAAAAGCAGTCTAGGACAATGTCTCCCGGGTTGGACGATGCTTCAATGATTCGTTCCAGAATAAGGGGGTTTTTCTCCGTGGGGTATCCTGTAACCCGGATATTCTGATTATGTGCGTCTTTGACATCTAGCCATAAATCCTGGACGGGCTTGCCTGGACTCTTGTCAAGAAAAATCTTGCGCCGGGGATTGCCTGTCGGTGACCAATAGATCTCTCCGCGACGGTCCATTGCTTCCAGTGTGTCCGGCGTGTACTGCCAATGTTTGCCCGGAGGAGGCAACATTCCGCGCCACGGTTTTCCTGTTTCACCGTTCCGCGTTCCCGGAGCATGAATGGGTACTTTTTTGTATCGTCGTCCTGTCGTTTCCTCAACATAGGGATACTCTTGTTCAGAATCTTGTCGTGACCAGGCTTTGTAGGACCGATTCCAGGTGTAATTTGCCGATTTTGTGTAAAAGAGAATATGGTCGGAAACGTTGCCATAGGTCTTGCGTGTGTAATTCTTCGGATTACACTTTTTCCTTGTGATGCAATTGCGGAAATTGCGTTCGCTGAAGATCTCATCCATGATCAGTTTCATGGGGAACAGCATGTTTGCATCTAAGTGTACATAAATAGAACCTGTTTCAGACAAGAGTTTCCGCAGCAGAATCAGTCTTTGTCGCATGAATTCTATGTATTCGGCACCCTGTAACAGGTCTGTGTATGCATCATCCTGCCTGCGTGATTGAAATACGCCACCGGTGGCGAATGGTGGGTCTATGTATATGAGTTCTACGTTGCCGGCAATCACAGTGTCTTCCGCTAATGCCGGCAACACGTAGAGATTGTCTCCATAATATAAGCGATTAATATGATCGTTACCCTTCAAAAGGGAGATGTATTGTCCAGGAGGCGTGCCAAGAATGGTTTCCGCGGGAGTCTTACCCGCGTAATCCAGTTGGATTGGCGAGTCGCTAACGTCCTGTCTTGTTAAATCGCTTTTATTCCATTTTGACCTGGAAACACCTGTAGCCATAAACGTCTCCTATGAACGGAGCCAATCTAGCGTCAGCCTGTCTGGAATCATGCGCAAAGTTAAGACCATGATTTTCAACGGCCAACTTCTCTCCAATGTGGAGTAGTCATTCCACATGGAGCCTAATAGCAGTCCAGGGCCATCATTCAGAAATATCACCTTTGTGTCTAGCCTTTCCCGGCTTGCATAGGAAAGTATTTCATTTGCGCAATTCCTGTAACCACCTGTACGATCATCTTCTTGCGCCCCACCCCGATCAGAATCATATCTTGCCAACCCAATTGCCAGAACTGTTTCATTGTCTTCGTCTACAATCACAAAATCAACCGGTCGGTTAGGATTGGGATAGTTATCAAAAACATTTCCTAACCGAATGTCTTGCCCTGCTCTTTCTGGTCCGAGAATCCTCATATCTGGAAAACGGGAACGAAATAGCTCGAAGAATCTCTCTGTCAGGTCATATCCTTTTTGTCCGCGACTTCTGTATTCCCACATGATGGCGCACAACGCTTCATCTGGCATGGGGCGACTCATAAAAGCGGTTTGGACTTCAGGGATAGGCCGAAACTTGCTACCGAACTGGGATACTATGTTCTGGGCAAGGGTTTTTTTCTTGAGCATTTCAACCGGAGTTGATGGGCTGACATACTTTCGAAATACGCGACAAAGCTGTATTCTCATCCACGGCTGCTTGACATCACAAATGCTCAAGAACAACTCTGAGGACGATGCTGACGTGAGCAATAGCTTTTTGTATAGCTCGAGGACTGGGGCATAAAGCGCAACAGCATCTTCGAGAATGTCTGGATAATACTCCCCATTCGACAGCGTAATCCAGCCATGAGCATTCTGTTGATAGTCGGCAAAGTATTGCCAATTGGGTAGTTCGGGACGATTCATAGGTTTGCTCATTCTTTGAGTTCCAACCAATTATAACCGCTGCCGGCATCTACCTTCAAAGGTACATCCAGGGGGTAGGCATGGGACATAATATCTACGACCAGGTTGTGTACAGGGTCCAGTTCCGCTTCCGGCACTTCTAACACAAGTTCGTCATGCACCTGCAAGATCATGCGCCCCTGGTAGCTTTCGGTCAGCGCCTGGTGCAGGCGAATCATGGCGATCTTGATGATGTCGGCGGCGCTGCCTTGAATCGGATAGTTGATGGCTTCTCGTTCGGCGCGGGCAACCACCTGCCGATCCGCCCCGCCGGGCACCTTAAAGACGGGGAAGTAGCGCCGCCGCCCCAACAGCGTTTCCACGAACCCTTGCTCGTGCGCCATCCGCTTTGTTCGTTCCAAATAGCGGTTGATGCCGGGAAAACGCTGGAAATACACCTTGATGAAATCCTCCGCTTCCGCCAGCGTCAGTTCCGAATCGCGGGAGAGGCGGAACGCGCCCATGCCGTAGATGAGACCGAAGTTGACGGCTTTGGCAAAGCGGCGCTGCTCAAACTTGACCTCTTCAATGGGGATGCCGTAGACGGCGGCAGCCGTGGTGCGGTGGATATCCTGCCCTTGCCGGAATGCTTCGATCAGGGCCGGGTCTTTACACACGTGGGCCAGCACGCGCAGTTCTACCTGGGAATAGTCGGCGGCCAGCAGCACCCAACCGGGGCGGGCCACGAAACCGCGGCGAATTTGCCGCCCCACTTCGGTGCGAATGGGGATGTTTTGCAGGTTGGGGGAGTTGCTGGCCAGGCGGCCTGTGACGGAACCGGCCTGGTTGAAACTGGTGTGGATGCGTCCGGTGCGGCTGTTGACCATGTCGGGCAGGGCGTCCACGTAGGTGCTTTTTAGCTTGGATAGCTCGCGGTGTTCCAGAATGAGGCGCGTGACGCCTGTTTCGTCGCTCTCTTCCAGGCCTTGCAGCACGTCGGAGGCGGTGGAGTAGTGGCCGCTTTTGGTGCGGCGCAGTCGTTCGTGGGGCAGATTCAGGTCTTTGAAGAGGATGTCGCTGAGCTGCTGCGTGGAATTGATGTTGAATGGCGTGCCGGCAATTTCATAAATCGCCCCCTCTAATTCCTGCAGCCGCTGCGCCAACTCCTGTGACATTTCCCGAAAAACAGTCACATCCACGCCCACCCCCACCTGCTCCATGTCCGAAAGCACGGGAACCAGGGGCATTTCTACCTCCGCCAGCAGCCGATCCAGCCCCAACGCCGTCACCTCCGGTTCCAACACTTGCTTCAGGCGCAGTGTCACGTCCGCGTCGGCGGCGGCGTAGGGAGCCGCCTGCTCAATCGGAACCCGGTCGAATGTGATCTCGTTGCGTCCGCGGCCAATCAGGTCGCTGATTTCCGTCATCTGAATGCTCAGATATTGCCGCGCCTGTTCCTTGAGTCCTAGAAAGCGGCTGGCGGGGTTGATCAGCCACTCGGCCAGCATGGTGTCGAAGGTGATCGGGGTCACGGTGAGGCCGTAGCGGGCAAGGATGGTGTAGTCAAACTTGGCGTTGTGGGCGATTTTGGGGATGTTGGGGTCGGTCATGGCCGGGCGCAGGGCATCCAGGACGGTTTTCAGGGGGAGTTGATGGGGGGTGAGTTGGGCCATGCCGGCAAAAAGTCCCAACTGCCCCGATTCTACCTGCGCCTCCCCTTCCATGTGCCCCACGGGAATGTAATAACCCACCCCCGGCTTCACCGCCAACGAAATCCCCACCAGGTCCACGGCCATCTTATCCACGCCCGTCGTTTCCACGTCAAACGAGATAATGCGCGCCTTCTCCAACACGGCTGCCAACTTTTGCAACGCCGCCGCCGTGCGTACAAGATGCGTTTTTGTCTCCGTCGTCTCCGGCTCCGGGATGGCGGCCATCGTTTCCGCCGCCTGCATCAGCCGTTTCGTGAGCGAGCGGAACTCCAACGTCTGGAATAGCGCCAGCACCGGTTCCGGGTCAAACTCCTGCGCCACGCACGCCTCCAGGTCCAGCGTAATCGGCGCATCCGTGACAATGGTCGCCAGTTTATAGCTGAGATAGGCGCTGTCCTTTCCCTCCGCCAGTTTCCGGCCCAGCGCCCCCTTTATCTCGTCCACGTGGGCGTAAATGCCCTCCAGCGTGCCATACTGTTGCAGCAGTTTGCGCGCCGTTTTGTCGCCGACACCCTTGACGCCGGGGATGTTGTCGCTGCTGTCGCCCACAAGCGCCTTGTAATCCACAATGCGCGGCGGCGGCACGTCAAATTTCGCCACTACAGCGGCCACGTCATACCGCTGCGGATCACGCTCGTAGCGACCCGGCGGTAGTTCTACGATGGTGTTTTCGTCCACCAGTTGCAGCAAATCCCGATCCCCCGTGATGATTTCCACGCGCACGCCCTGCTCTTTGCCCTGGCGGGCGATGGTTCCCAGCACGTCGTCCGCCTCATATCCTTCCAACTCCAGGATGGGGATGTTAAAGGCGGCCACGATTTCCTTGATACGCGCAATCTGTACGTCCAATTCGTCGGGCATTTTCTCGCGCGTGCCCTTGTAGTCGGCGAATATCTCGTCGCGGAAGGTCGCGCCGATGTCGAAGCTGACGGCGAGGTAATGGGGCGGGGCGTCCGCCTGGATGAGGTCTAGCAAGGTGCGCACGAAGCCGTAGGTGGCGTTGGTGGGTTCGCCGGCCTGGGTGGTGAAGGATTCGAGAGGAAGGGCAAAGAAGACGCGGTAGGCCAGGGCGTGGCCGTCAATGAGGACCAGTTTTTTGGGTGTCATGGCTGTCCTGTGGGTATGCCAGGAGCGGGACGGCTCGCGGTGGGCGGGCATGGGCTGCTGGCGCAATGCCTTTCAGGCGTAGTTGTGTTCCAAGAAGAGGTTGAGTTCGGCGCCGGACAGCGGGGTGGTGGTTTCGCGGGCGAAGTAGCCCCGCGCCCACAGCGTGGCCTGCACGTTGAACTGGGTCCTGATCTCCAATTCGGAACCATTCTTGAAGTGCTGGGCCAGCCAGATGCTGTTGCAGCCGGGTGGGGGGGTGACGACGAGATGAACGAGCGTGTCGCTGATAGTCAGGTAGTGGAGTTGGGAATTGCCGGCATTTGCCAGACGTTCCAGCACGCGCCGCAAAGGAATATGTAGCACCCCTGGCAGTGGCTCGACCGGCTTCCAGGCGATGGCATAGGTGCGGCTGGTTGCCGCTTCTTCCGCTACATCCGGCTCAATGATTGATGGGCGCGGCGATCCGGTTCCCGGAGCCGCTGCTCGCAAACCTCGCGCCACGCGCTCCGCCTGCTCTTGCAAGACGCCTGTGCTGGCCGATGGTTTTGCCACCAGCGCCACCAAAATATCGCTGCGCACGCGCTGGGCATAAATCAGGTGGTCTCCGGTTAATGCCGGCAAATGCAAGAACTGCACTTGCACCGGAAAATCAGGATCACGCCAGGAGTGCCGCACAATCACAGCCACCGCCGCCCCCAGGCGTTCGCTGAGCGCGCCGCGAGACACCACCAGACCCGTATCCAGAGCAATGAGGGCGCTTTCTACGGTCTCATCCGTCACGGATTGCGTAAGCAAGTCGCGCATCTGCCTGATCGTCAGCGGCGGGGTCGCCAGCCGCGGCACGGCCACGGGCAGCACCCGCTGCCGCGACACGCGCGGCAGTTCCCGCGCCGCTTCCGTTTCCAGATTGTCCAGCCGCAGCACGCCTTGAATGTTGGCGTTTGCCGGCATTGTTGGCTCTCTCCCATCTGGCATTAGCAGCATCACCCGCAGATCCGCCTGAATCAATCGCAGGGCACGCACCAGATCGGCACTGGCATCCGTCGCGCTCAACAGCGCCAAATTGTGCGGCTGCTGCCCCAACAGCAAGCACGCCTGACGCCAGTTGGCGGCCCGCGTCACCACCGCGGTCTTTTCCAGAACCGCCGCGCTCTGCTCCCGTTGGCTTTCGTTTGTGTCCAGCAGCAGAATTCGCATGTTCATCATTCCCGCCGACGTGCCCGACGACCTTCCCGGAAGCTCCCATCTTCTCGGAAGCTGTGAATTGCGCTTCCGCGAAGGTCGCAAATCTACAACATGCGCAGCGGCACGCCGTTTAACGGCAGCATGCCTGGCACGAGGCGATCCGCGCGCTCGCCGGACATGCTATACGGGCCGGCCCACGTCACGCGCACGGACACTAATTGCCCGCGCAAATCCTGTTCGTCGTCAAAGAAAACCAGTTTATTCTGCGGATTACGGCCCCGCCAGCGTCCTTTGTGCCGCTCTTCCACCAGGACTTCCACAGTTTCGCCCAGGTAGACCTTCATTTTTTCCTGCGACACCTCACGTTGCAGCACTTCCAGGCGGTGGAAGCGGTCCCGCTTGGCCTCGTCGGGCACATCGTCTACCATGCGCCGCGCGCTCACCGTCCCTTCGCGGGGACTGTAGCGGGCCAGATGGATTTTGTCTAACCGCAGGTCCGCCAGCAAATCGTAAGTGCGCTGAAACTGCGCTTCCGTTTCGCCGGGGAAGCCGACGATAATGTCCCCGTGAATGGCGACATCGGGTACAATGTCCCGAATCTTGTGTACCAGGTCGCGGTACTGTTGTGCGGTATAGCCCCGCTTCATGCTGGCCAGCACGTCGTCGTCCCCGGCTTGCACGGGCACTTCAATCTGGGGCATCACTTTGGGCAGCGCCGCCACGGCGTGCAGCAGTTTGTCCGTCATCCAATTGGGGTGGCTGGTGAGGAAGCGAATCCGCTCCAGGCCCTCCACATCGCTGACCACGCGCAGCAGGTCCGCCAGGTCTGGCCCATCGGGCACATCCTTGCCATAACGGTCCACTATCTGGCCCAGCAGCACCACTTCCTTTACCCCCTGGCGCACCAGCGATCGTACTTCGGCCACGATTTCGCCAACGGGTCGGCTGCGCTCCACGCCGCGACGATACGGGATGATGCAGAAAGTGCAGGCGTGGGAGCAGCCATACACGACGGAAACGGGTGCAGACACGAGCGCTTCCCGCTGCTCTAGCGGCAAAATTACTTCGCCATCTTGCCAGGCGTGCTGGCGGGCGGTGGCCTCTTGCTCGATGGAGATGGCGTCGGTCTGGTGCAGATGAGAAATCAGCGGTGAACCGTCCGAGTGCGGCGGCATGAATACGTCCACGACGGGGAAGCGTTGCCGCAAAATGTCATTCCCCTTGACGCCTACCAGGCAGCCCATGACGGCAATGGTCAGGTCGGGGTTGTCGCGCTTCATGGGGGTGAGGGCGTGCAGCTTGTTGTACGCTTTGTCTTCTGACTGCTGCCGCACGACGCACGTCTCCAGGACGATCACGTCTGCTTCTTCGGCGCGTTCGGTGGATTGATAACCGTTCCGCTCCAGCGCTGAGGCAACCTGTCGCGCATCCGCATAATTCATCTGACAGCCAGTTATCCAGAAATGGTATTTTTTACTCATATTGCTCAATGATCTGGGGCGTGCAGCCAACAAACGGGGAATAGGGAAGGGAGCCAATGGTCGCTTGCTGTCTGCATCGCCAAAT
Organism: Ardenticatenales bacterium; assembly: GCA_020634515.1. Lineage (NCBI taxonomy): Bacteria > Bacillati > Chloroflexota > Ardenticatenia > Ardenticatenales > Ardenticatenales bacterium. The sequence continues at coordinate 104,275 of JACKBL010000008.1, forward strand.
GGGAAACGAATGGCGTCCTGCGTTAATCGGTCATGCGCGCATTGCCTTACAATTGACTCTAATGCCTTTTGTATCTATTCAGCCTAGAGACCTTCCCGGAAGCTCAATGTCAAGCCAAAACGCCTCATCATTCAGATCATTTGGCATCAAAACAGCTTCCGGGAAGGTGGTCGTGAATAGTCACTGCCTTTTTTCATAAGTTGCAATGATACCATAAATCAGCTCTGTTTGTGCAGCCATTTGCCATGACACGGCGTATCGACGAGGTTTCTGGGGAGAGGTCGTGACCGGCATGACGGCTCAGGGGAAGCGATAATCTGGTTGACCCCTGTTGGTTTTGTCAATATACTGTTGGTAATCTGGTATCAAGGGAACCCCCTTCAGCCCTCCCCTTAGGCGCAAAAACTAAAGAAGACAACAGAGTCTCTTCCTTGCCACTTCTTCAAACTGGCGATGCGATTCATATCTCGTTTCATCGCCAGTCAAGTGCCTGAGAGGACTTGATGCGCCGCGGCGCACCACCATCAATGAGGACATCTTCCCGGAAGCTGTTACCCAGGGCTATCATCTACGAATGAGCTTCCGGGAAGATTATTTTCGCAGGAGGTAGTGATGAAATGCGCGAAAGGGTTGTTCCTACTGATGTTGGCGCTTGTGGCCTGCCAGACGACCTTGCCGCCTGATGACAAGACGCCGCCGATTGTTGGATTGGAAGTCTATGTTAATGGAGAACGGGTTGAACTGGGGGCTGACTTGACTTATGCGGTTGCGTTGGGGGACGAAATCCAACTGCTTGCATTGGGACAGGATGAACAGGGTCTGCGCTGTACGCACATCTGGGGCGGCGGCGGCCCGACCTATTGCGGGAAGCCAGATAGCAATCTGAGTTGTACATTGGAATACAGCCTTGCGGGGGAACCGCCCTGTGGGTCGGATGCAAAGCCAGGCGATGCCGTGCCTACCACGTTGGCGGATACGCGGGAAATCACGATTGATTCATCGGAATGCACGCATTCCTGTGGCACGGACAGTTTCCTGGTGAGCAAAAAATGGTGCTATTGGGCTTTTGCCCGAAATTACGGTCATGGTGCCGACGAGGAAACGTACGCGAGAACGGCGCAGTTCTGTTATGAGTACGATGCCGATTGACGCGGATAACGGTCCGGCTTGCTGATTCGTTACCGGTTGTGTGGACAAAGCCTATGGTGACTGGCGGGATTTTGTGCCGGCAATGACCACTTCCCAGAGAAGAAAGTCAAGCTGCTCGCCTGTGAATTGGGGTTGGAGGAAGGCGGCGGCGGCGGCGGGGGCCTGCGTGAAGAGAACCCGCAGGCGGGTGAGGTCGTCGCCCCGCACGTTCATGCGTGCGGCCCAGTCGTCAAAGACGATGCGTTTGCTCAGGGTTTCGTGCTGGATGGGGGAGAGGCCGGCGTCGTAAAAGAGGTCGAGCCATTCGTCCAGGCTGAGGCAGCGGTTGTGGCTGGGGTCGCGGAATTTTTCGATGGCGTTGACGTAAATGCCGGCATCTCGTTCCCTCTCCCCCTTCTTTCCCCGCAAACGACTCCCCGGCACGATATTATCCACCACCGCCAGCCGTCCCCCCGGCCGCAACACCCTCGCTGACTCCCGCACAAACCCCGCCACATCCGCGAAATGATGTGGCGCAATGCGGCACGTCACCAGATCAAAACTGGCATCGGGGAATGGAAGATGAGCCGCCTCCAACTGCGCCGTTGTCACATTGGCCGCGCCCCGCTCCCTCGCCAGCTTTGCCGTCACGGCCAGCATTTGTGGTGTCAAATCGGCGGCGCAGACATGGTCTACCAGCGGGGCAAATGCCAGTGCCGTATGTCCGGCTCCCGTGGCAACATCCAATGCCCGCCAGTGTGGCTGTGGCCCCACCATCTCCACCAGGCGGCTGAGGCTCTTACCTTGTGCGTGAACCTTGCTGGTGGCGTATTTCTCCGCATTGTCGCCGAATTGTCGTTGGATGCTGTCTGTTGTGTCCATGGTCATTACCGGGCGGAGGGGTCCAACCTAACGATTGGACCCCTCCGCGTTTGTTTGTCAGGCCACGGCAAATGCCGGCAACCCCAGTTCCACCTGAATCGCCTCCGCCAGAATCCCCACCATCTCCTCTATCTGGTCTGGCGTGATCGTCAGCGGCGGACCCAGCATGATCAAATCGCCATCCCGACCGTCGGCGCATCCTTGCGAATAGTAGACAATCAGGCCCGCGTCGAAAGCGCGCTGCCAGATTTTCCATGCCACGCCCTTTCTGGCCGGGAACGGCGTCTTACTCTCCCGATCCTGCACTATTTCAATTGCCCAGAAAAGCCCCTTGCCACGGATGTCACCCACGTGAGGATGGTGCGCCAGCGCCTGCCACAGCTTAAAGCCCAGCAGGTCGCCCATGGAAGCGGCATTCTCCACCAGTTTCTCTTGCTGGATGATGTGCAGCGTCGCCAGCGCCGCGGCCGCTCCCACCGCGTGATGGCTGAATGTGCCGCCATGGTTGAAATCACCCAGCGTCTGGTGAATCTGCTCTACATCTGTCCCTTTCGCGGCGATAAATCCAAACGGGAAGTAGCCACCCGCCGTGCCCTTCGACGTGACCAGGATGTCGGGTTGCACATTCCAATGCTGCAATCCCCACCATTTGCCCGTTCGTCCCATGCCTACCAGCACGTCATCCGAGATGAGCAAGACGCCGTAATGGTCGCAGATGTCGCGGATACGCGGCCAATAATCGTCCGGCGGCGTGGCGGCTCCCAGGCTGGCCCCACTGATTGGCTCGGCAATAAACGCAGCCACATTCTCTGGGCCATAAGCCAGGATCGATTCCTCCAGGCGGCTGGCGAGTTCCTCGCCCGTGGCCGGGAAACGGTAAGGATACGGATGGCGAATATGGGGCATATTTTGCAGCAAACCCAGATAAGGGGTGCGCATCCCTGGCCGACCACTGACGCTGAGCGCCCCCAGCGTCATACCGTGGTAGCTGAGAGAACGGCAGATGACGAGGTAGCGCCCGTTTTCCCCGCGGGCCATTTGAATCTGGCGCGCCAGTTTCAAGGCCCCTTCGACCACTTCGGAACCGCTGCTGAGATAGAAGAAGCGGGGGTCCGGTAAGGGAATGACCTGAGCCAATTCGCGCGAGTACTGCTCAAGCGGCTCGCTGGTGAACATGATGGCGTGGATGTAGGCGGCGGCCATGGCCTGCTGCTGCATGGCCGCGACGATTTCCGCCCGCCCATGCCCAACGTTGGCGACGAGCGGCCCCCCTGAGCCGTCAATATACCGTTTACCCGTGGTATCGTAGAGATAGATGCCTTCTCCATGGGAGATCATGGGGCGGCGATGTGACATTTTCCGATAGAAGACGTTACCGTCAGGATGCCCAAAAAGCGTTTGTGCCATGATGATTGGCCTCCAGGAAGGGTGAAAAGGGAACGGCGACGCATTTGAGAAATGCGCCGCCTATTGACAACCCTGGCGGACCGGGACGTGGATAGCAAAAGGCCCGCCAGAGAGACGCTACTTGAGGGCTGTTACTGTTGGTAGATAATAAAATCGACGGCGACCCATCCTTCGTTGCCCAATGGGGTGCGGACTTGTTGCCATTCCAGATCGTTTTCCGTTTGCCGTCCGGGAAGCAGGATGAGTTCCGTACCGTCGGGGATCAACTCGATTTCTTGCGTGCCGCCCGGTCGTTCGCGCAAGTAGAGGCCGTTGGGGCTGTTGACGAGTGCCGTTGGCGGCCTGGGGGTTTCGGTAGGCGTGGGGGATGGAGAAGGGGTTTGCGTGGGGATGTCGGGGGGTGTTGTTGGGCTGGGGAGGGGGGTGTTAGTCGTCGCGGCGTGGGTCCCGGTCGGCGTCGGGACGGCAGTGGCTGTGCGGGTGGCCGCGACCGTCACGGAGATGGTGGGAGTCATCGTTGGCGAGAGGGCGTTTGCCTGCTCTGTTCGCACGCTCAGGCCAAATACGGCCCAGACAATGAGTGACAACAGCAGAAAGGCTGCGCCACGCACCAGGTCTACTTGCATGTCGTGGCGCAATTCTTGGCGCCCCACGCTGTATGCGGCGTTGGCGGCCCGCCCTCGTCGTCCCACGGCCCGCAAGATGAGGGCGAGAGCTGCCAGGAGGCAGACAAGCGCCAGGGCTAGCAAAACTCCACTTACAATTGTCACGCTTTTTCCTCCGATGCTTCATAGGCCGCGGCCAGAGTGGCTTTGGCCTCCTCCCACAACTGGTTTAGCGTGTCCAGACTTGCCGTTGCCAGGTCTAATGCCTGGCGATTCGCGGCTGCTTCCATCTGGCGAAAGCGACGGCTGAAGCGAAGGTTTGCTTCACGCAGGGCTGTTTCCGCATCTAGCTTCATCCAATTTGCCAGGTTCGCGGTCACGAACAAAATATCTCCCAATTCTTGCTCTTGTTCGCGGCGCGTGGAAGCGGTCATCAGCTCCTGTTTTTCTTCGTCCAGTTTGGCAAAGACGCCGTCGATATGCGGCCAATCAAAGCCGATTTTTCTTACACGTGCCTGTATTTTCTGCGATTGGGCTAAAGATGGCAAGGTGGGAGGAATGTTGTCCAGAAGTGAGGCGGTTTGGGTGGTGCGGTGTGCTTTTTCTTCCGCTTTTAGTGCTTCCCAGTTGCGGATGACGTCACCGGCGTCGTTGACGTGCCAATCTCCCCAGACATGGGGGTGGCGACGTTTGAGCTTGGACTCGATGCCGGCAATGACCTCCCCCAACGTAAACGAACCATCCTCGCTGGCAATCTGCGCCTGGATGACAATGTGGAAGAGCAGGTCGCCAAGTTCTTCGCGTAGCAACTCGGCGTCGTCCAGGTCCAGCGCCTCCAACACCTCCGCCATTTCCTCGATGAACCCGGGGCGCAGGCTCTGGGCTGTTTGCTCCTGGTCCCAGGGGCAACCATCGGGGCTGCGCAGAATGGCTACCGTTTCCGCCAGGGCTGCCAGGCTGCTGGCGCGGGGCAGGGGAGGGAGGAAAAGGGAAGTCAGGTGGTTGATGTGAGGGCTGCGGTCAATTTCATACAGGGGCAACCACTCTACGCGCTCCGCGGAAATGCCGGCAGCATGTACCAGAGCCACGCGATGTTCGTCAGGATAGATCGCGTTTAATGCCAGTTTGAGATTATTCGCCAGCAGCGGACTGTAAACCTGCGCCAGCAGGGCGGGCGCATCTGGGTTGAGCGGCGGGAAGAGCCTATCGGCCACTTCAATGGCATCCCCCAATTGCAGCCCGTCCAGCCCGTCCAGGTGCAAGGCCGTGAGCGTTGGCTCAATGAAGCTCAGGCCTGCGATGATGGTCACGGGAATATCGGCTGCTTCCGCCGCGGCGCGGATGTGTGCGACGCTGGCCTCGCCCACCGCCGGATGACCGGGGACAGCGTAGCAAACCGGTCCGGTGGCTGCCTGGCGCATGATCTCCGCCGTAATCTGGCGATAAACATCGCTGAAGTCGTCCGCCGCCTCGTAGATGTTGTCGAAACTCGTGCGTGGAACCGGAGGCAGGTCCGCTACCGCCGGATGGCGCGCCGTACGCAGGAAGATATGGTCCGCTGTTGCCAGTGCCTCCCATGCCTGTCGTGTCAGGAATTCACCACCGCCAGGGCCGAGTCCGACAATTGTGATGCCCTCACGTTCAATCCGTGCTATCTGCATCCCCTTGCTTCCTTTATTTGTCTGGCTCTCCGGCTGCCTGTATCCCGGCGGTTGTCGCCCGGATAGAAAGCAAAAAAGGCGAGCCTATGCGCCTCGCCTGTTTCATTTTCTTGCATATCGCTGGCTAACCGGCTGGTCACTGCCCTACGGCGGGTGCGGCGCACTTTTATTACGCCGCACGCCTGCCCAGGCTTCGCGCAGCTTTTCGTTGGTGGTTGCCCCCAAAACGCGCGGCCATTGACGACCCGTTATCGCGGAATGGGAGCTTCGGAAGGCAACGCCGCAAAGCGGCGATGCAATAACGTACCTTGTCCAACTTCAGCTTTAACGCTTGGTGTAGGTCGGTGCCTTGCGCGCGCGCTTCAGACCAGGCTTCTTCCGTTCCTTGATGCGTGGGTCGCGCGTCAGGTGGCCTTCGGCACGTAACTGTGGGCGCATTTCTTCGTCATATTTGACGAGTGCGCGGGCCAGACCCAGGCGCACGGCGCTGGTTTGTCCTGTTATGCCGCCGCCCTGAACCAGCACGCTCACGTCCATTTGCCCTTGCATGGAGGTATCCGTCAGCGGCCCAACCAGAGTTTCGTAGTCGCCAAAGCGGGGGAAGTAATCCTTCACATCTTTGCCGTTGACGACAAATGCGCCTGTGCCTTCAGGATAGACGCGCACGCGCGCCGATGAACGCTTGCGGCGGCCAATGCCTTCGTAGTATTGTTTTCCTTCGAAACCTTCAAACATCTAGTTCCTCCTAGAACTCCAGCGGCTGCGGGTTCTGGGCAGCGTGCGGATGGTTGGGACCTGCATAGACCTTCATTTTGCGCAGCATCTGGCGGCCCAGGACATTTTTGGGCAGCATCCCCTTTACCGCCGCGGTGATAACGCGCGTGGGGAATCTCTGCAACTGGTCACGCAATGAAATCTCACTCAAGCCACCCGGATAACCGGAGTAGCGATAATAGCGTTTCTGCTCCAGTCGCCGACCCGTGACGCGAATCTTTTCGGCGTTGACGACGATCACGTAGTCGCCGCAATCAACCGAGGGGCTGAAAATCGGTTTGTGTTTCCCGCGCAAAATGGTGGCGATACGGGTTGCCAGACGACCGAGGGTCTGGCCTTCGGCATCGACGACGTACCACTGTCGTTCTACTTCCGCGGGCTTGGTTACAAATGTCTTGTTCATTTGTGTTCTCCACCATTACCAAAAGATTAAGTCCATGAGATTGTCAAGCACCGTACACCCGACCCCCTGGCTTGGTTCAGTAGGTAACTGAAACCAGGAAAAGTCCATTGGGCGGGGCGACAGTGGTAATGTATTTGCGGTCGCGCCCGTGCAGTGCCGTGGCAAACGTATCCTCTGTCCATGCGCCCACGCCGACTAGCTTCAAGGAGCCAACCAGGCTGCGGACCATGCGATAGAGAAAGGCGTTTGCCTCAATTGTGAATGTGAGCAGATCGGTTTCTTGTTGCCAGTGAGCCTGGAAGAGTTCGCGCACCGTGTTTGTGCCCTGTGGGGGCAGACCGAATGTAGCGAAGTCATGTGAACCGAGCAAGATGGCGGCGGCAGCGTTCATGCGAGACACATCGAGCGGTTGGCTGACGTGCCAACTGTAGCGATGGTGAATGGGGCTGCGCACGGGATGATTGAATATCTGGTAGCGATAGGCGCGGCGGCGGGCGTCGAAACGAGGATGGAAGTCGGGGGGGGTGATTTCGACTTGTTTGACGACGATATCTGCCGGCAAATTCACGTTCAACGCGCGCCGCAAAGCCTCTTCACCATGTCGCCAGGCCAGGTCAAAACTGATCACCTGGCCCAATGCGTGGACGCCGCTGTCTGTTCGTCCCGCGCCCGTGATCGTCACAGGCGCGTCTGCCAATGCTGAGAGCGCATCTTCCAGCGTGCTCTGAATGGTTACCTGGCCTACTCGTTGGCGTTGGAAGCCAAAATAGTGTGTACCGTCGTACGCAATCAGAGCGCGAAACCGTTGCATTTCCACTTGTAAGGTACGGGCAAAGCGAAGCGATAAGACGCTTATTCTTCAACCAACATCAGGGCAGCCATGTCGGCGTTGTCGCCAGGGCGTTTGCCAATTTTGACCAGGCGTGTGTATCCACCGGGACGGTCCAGATAGCGCGGGGCTACTTCGTTGAACAGCTTCTGCACGACGTCGATGTCTTCGTAGTAACCTTCTTCATCTTCGTAGGTGCGGAAGCGGGCCAGGCGGGAAGCTGCCAGACGCCGCGCGTGTACTTCGCTGGCTGGATTCTCTTTTCCGGCAATCACGCCACGTTTTGCCAGCGTGATCATTTTTTCGGCGAGAGGGCGCAGCATACGCGCCTTGGCTTCTGTCGTGATCACTTTTTCGTAACAAATCAAGTCGGCGACCATGTTTCGGCGCAGCGCTTTGCGCTGTTTTGTGTTCCGGCCTAGCCGACGACCATGCACTTTGTGTCGCATTGTTTACCTCTTCAAAACAGAATTCTTTGGAGCATGTGCCCGACGGATGAGTCAATCCACATCAGCGGGGGTGTCAGACGGGGACAGGAAGCCTTTCGCCTGCAATTGCTGCTCCAGTTCGTCGAGCGATTTCTCACCGAAGTTACGAATGGCCAGCATGGTTTCCGGGCCGCGTTCCAGCATTTCCAACAATTCGCCGACTTTGGTGATACCGGTCCGCTTCAGGGAGTTGAAAACGCGCACACTGAGGTCCAGTTGTTCGATGGGCGTGTCGTAAATTTCGTTGGGTATGCTTTCTTCTTCTTCTTCTTCCTCTTCAGGAATGAGGGTGTCTTCGCTAATGCCGGCAAACGGGCGAATCTGTTGAATTAAAATTTGCGCCGCCTGTGCCAGTGCATCTTCAGGCTTGAGTGTGCCATCCGTCCAAACCTTGATCGTCAGGCGGTCGTAGTCCGCGGCTTGCCCATGGCGGGTTTTCTCCACGTCATAGGTGACACGTACCACCGGGCTGAATAGGGCATCTACCGGAAGTTCGCCAATCGGCAGGCGTAGGCGGTCTTCCGCGGGCGAGTAGCCACGCCCCGTTTCCACGGTCATCTCCACTTCCAGGAATGCTTCATCGGAGTCCACCGTGAACAGGTAGAGGTCCGGGTTGATGACCTCCACGTCCGCGGGTGCGTGCAGATCGGCGGCTGTGACCGTGCCCGCGCCGCGTACTTCCAGGCGCAGGCGGGCGGAATCCACACCGTGCAATTTCAGCCGTAGCTGCTTGACGTTCAGGATGAGGTGCATCATGTCTTCACGGACATGGGGAATTGCGGAGAACTCGTGCGGCACATCGTTGACGCGAATGGACGTCACCGCCGCTCCTGGCAGGGAAGCCAGCAGCACACGTCGCAGGGCGTTGCCCAGCGTCGTGCCATAGCCGCGCTCTAGCGGACCAACGACGAATTGGCCGAATTTGGCCGACATCGCGGTGCTTTCGATCTTGGGTAGAATCAGGTTACTGATAGCCAAAGTAAACCTCTCTTTTTCTTAGGGTTCGCTCGGAACAAACTTGCGTGTTTCCGTGGCGAAGGAACCCTGCAAGCGCATCCGTTAGTCCCCAACGAAGGAGCGGATGCGCCCTTATGTGTGTCAATGCCACAACAACGCCGCGCGGTTGGTGTGCTGTTTTGCGGACTGCCGGTGCAGGCAAGAAAGCCTGACGCGCGGCTGACGCGCATTTCCGCGACAGCGTCGACGAGCCTTTAGCGAGAGTAGTATTCAACGATCAGCTGTTCGTTGAGGGAGACGTCAATATCTTCCCGCGTAGGCAGGTTCAAGACTTTGGCGGACAAATCAGTGCCGTCCAGGCTTAGCCAGCGCGGCACGCGACGATCGTCGATTTCCTCGCGGCGAGCGCGGAAATAGGCGCGGCGGTTACTTTCGGGCCGAATGGAGATTTTGTCACCCGCTTTGACCATCGCCGAGGGGATGGTGGTTTTGCGATCGTTTAGCATAATGTGTCCGTGCGCTACCAATTGACGCGCTTGTGCGCGCGAGTCTGCCAGACCCAGGCGATAGACCACATTGTCGAGACGGCTTTCCAGCATGATGAGCAAGTTCGTGCCTGTGAGGCCAGAACCTTGCGTGGCTTTATTGAAGTAATTGTGGAATTGTCGCTCGAAGACACCGTAAATGCGGCGGGCCTTCTGCTTCTCACGAAGCTGGAGCAGGTAGTCGGACGCGCGACCACGGCGGAATTGATTTTCGCGGCCATGCTGCCCGGGGGGATAGCCACGGCGCTCAAAAGAGCATTTGGGGGTCATGCAGCGGGACCCCTTGAGGAAGAGCTTTTCGCCTTCGCGGCGACAAAGCTTGCATACGGGACCAGTATATCTAGCCAACTTTACCTCCGAGTCTGGTCTCTGGGGAGATTTTTGCCCCAGAGAGGTCGTTTTAGAGAGGTTTACGGGCTTGGCGACCCTTCTTCCCTCTCCTGATTCATGAATCTGTTATGATGATGGCAGCCGGTGATTTACGCGGCAAAAGCCAGCTTGTGCTGTTTTGTGTACAGCGCATACTGGCGTTTTAGTTTTTGCCGTTGGTGATTTGCCCGGTCTGTCGCTAAACCTGTTTACGTGCGCGAGATGTTGGTTAATGCCGGCACATGGCCAGTTTGCTTACGGCTCTACCGTTGTGTCCGCGGAATCAGACGCGCCGCTTCTTCGGGGGCCGGCAGCCGTTGTGTGGCACGGGTGTCACGTCGTAGATGGCGCGCACGCGCAGGCCGGAGCTTTGCAACGCACGAATGGCGGATTCGCGCCCGGGGCCAGGCCCGTTGACGATGATGTCGACTTCTTGCATACCATTGTCGCGTGCCAGGCGGGCAGCGTTCTGGCTGGCGAGACGGGCGGCGTAGGGGGTGCTTTTACGCGAGCCTTTGAAGCCGGAATTGCCGGCACTGGACCAGCAAATCGCATTCCCCTGCATGTCCGTGATAGTGATAATCGTATTGTTAAACGTCGCGCGCACGTGGGCCTGCCCCTGCGCGACCATGCGCTTGACCTTTTTCCGTGCGGCTTGTGCTTGTCGTCTACGTCCCATTTTTACTCCTGCAAAAGATGACCGGGCGGGTGGTGCGGTCCTTGTGCTTGCCTACCACCCGGCAACCGCGTCACAAAAACACCAGGCGCAACGCCCTCGTGATGGCTGGATACGCCAGGATAGGTGCGTCACATCCGTGCGGCGGATAAGCGATTACTTGCCCTTGCGGCGGCCACGTCCGGCCACGGTCTTCTTCGGACCTTTGCGCGTGCGGGCATTTGTTTTGGTGCGCTGCCCATGCGCGGGCAGGTGGCGGCGGTGGCGCAGGCCACGGTAGCAGCCGATTTCCGTCAGGCGCTTGATGTTCATGTGGACATCGCGGCGCAGGTCGCCTTCTACGATGTGGTCGCTGGCGATGACCTGGCGCAGACGGGTAATTTCTGCTTCGGACAGATCCTTGACCCGGGTGTCCGGGTTGATCTCCGTCTGGGCCAGAATGCTCTGGCTGGTCTTTTTGCCAATGCCGTAGATGTAGGTCAGGCTAATTTCTACCCGCTTGTTGTTGGGGATGTCAATGCCGGCAATACGAGCCATATGTTCCTCTCAAAATCTCCAGTGCAGAATAAGGCAACCGCAGCGCGCCGCCTTCTATCCCTGACGTTGTTTGTGATTCGGGTTGACGCAAATAACGCGCACGACGCCCTTGCGCTTGACAACTTTGCATTTAGGACAACGCCGCTTGACTGATGCTGATACTTTCATTGTCACCTACTCCTGATGCGGCTGCCTGAGGTGAACGTTGGTTGGCAAACCGCGCCAAACGCTCCTTTTTACGGAAGCGTCAGTATTTCCGGGCCATTATCCGTAATGGCAATCGTATGTTCAAAATGAGCCGTAAGTTTGCCATCTTTTGCGGCAACTGTCCACTGATCAGGCATGACGATTACATCTTTCTTGCCTTGCAGCACCATTGGCTCAATGGCAAACGTCATCCGCGGGCGCAGCCTCACGCCTCGCCCCGCCTTGCCATAGTTCGGTACATGTGGTTCCTCGTGCATGGAGCGGCCAACACCGTGCCCGCCATAGCCGCGTACCACGTTGTACCCATGACTTTCGACGTGGTCCTGAATGGCCGCGGAGATGTCGCCAATGCGATTCCCGGCCACTGCCTGCGCGATGCCTAATTGCAGCGCCTGTTCCGTTACGGTCAGCAGCATTTCGACTTCCGCGCTTACCGAACCTACCCCGATGCTGAAGGCGGAATCGCCAATGTATCCCTTGAACAACGTCCCACAATCGATACTTACCAGGTCCCCTTCGCGGATGATGCGTTTGCTGCTGGGGATGGCGTGTACCAGTTCTTCGTTAATGCAGGTGTTGAGCGCGCCCGGGTAGGGAGGGAGTTTTCCACCAAAGGAATATCCTTTGAAGATGGGTGTGGCTCCGTGCTTCTCCAGCACGCGCTCGGCAATGTCGTTAAGGTACAGGGTGGTGACGCCAGGATGAATGGCCTCGCGCACCGCTTCCAGCACATGGGCGTTGATGCGTCCGGCCTCGCGCATCGTTTTGAGTTCCGATTGCGACTTCAGGATGATCATGCTGCTTCTTTGATGACTTTCGCCAGGTCTTGGAAAACGGCGTCAATGGGCTGTTCTCCATTGACTTCTACCAAAAGCCCGCGTTCCTTGTAGAAATCGAGCAGCGGTTGCGTTTGTTCCTGATAGACGCGCATACGGGTGCGGATGGTCTCTTCATTGTCGTCCGCGCGCCCTTCGATTTCCGCTCGTTTGAGCAGGCGCCGCACCAACACGTCTTGATCGACGTTGATGTAGGGGACGACGTTGATGTTTGCGTTCATTTCGGCCAGTAATCCGGCCAGTGCTTCTGCTTGTGCGCGCGTGCGCGGGAAACCGTCCAGGATGGCGCCGCCCTGGCAATCAGGACGGGAGAGGCGGTCTTTGACCATGCCCACGGTCACTTCATCGGGAACGAGTTTGCCGGCATCCATGTAAGACTTTGCCAGCATGCCCAGTTGGGTTTCATTCCTCAAGTTTTCGCGGAACAGATCACCCGTCGCCACTTGTGGTAAACCCAGTGCTTCTTGTAACTTCTTCGCCTGGGTTCCTTTGCCGGCGCCCGGTGCGCCCATTAACACCACGAACTTCATTACTTTATGAATCCTTCGTAATGACGCATGAGCAGTTGTGCTTCCAGTTGTCGCATGGTGTCGATAACGACGCCGACGACGATGATCAGCCCCGCGCCATTCACTACGAGGACGCTTTGTTCCAGACCCTGGATGTTGAGAATGCCGGCAACCAGTTCCATAATACCCGGCATCACCGCCACGATACCCAGGAACAACGCGCCCACCAACGTGATGCGTCGCACCACGGACATAATGTAATCGGCCGTCTTCTTACCCGGACGAATACCGGGGATAAAGCCGCCCTGTCGCTGCAAGGTCGTCGGTAGCTTCTGCTGTTGTACCATCACGTCCGTGTAGAAGAAAGTGAAGCCCACGACCAACAGGAAATAGAGTGTCCAATAGACAAAGCCCGTATTTTGCCCAAACGTGTTGGCAATACCCGTTGCGACCTTGCTGATGAACCCTTCATTGGAAGCCGTGATGAAGAATTGCGCCATCAACGCGGGGAAGGCGATCAACGACTGCGCGAAGATGATCGGGATCATGCCCGCCGTATTCACCTTGAGCGGCACGTGCGTACTCTGTCCCTGATAAATCTTGCGCCCGCGCACCCGCCGTCCATATTGCACGGGAATGCGCCGCTGCCCTTCCTGAATAACCACGATGACGAGAATGGTGGCTACGGTGATCACCACAAAGGCGATAATCGTAAAGATGCGCGCCACCTGTTCGGGAATGGTGAATAGCTGCGCCAGATTTGCGGGAATGCGCGAGACAATGCCGCCAAAGATGATCAACGAAACGCCTTGCCCGATACCATTTTCCGTGATCAACTCGCCGAGCCAGATGGCAAACATCGTGCCCGCCGTCATCGCCACCAGCGTGGTCAGGGTGGGCAGGATGTTGCTGGCCGGGCTAAAGCCGAAATGGGGCATGATCTGCTCCAGACCGCCAATGCTGAAGCCGATCAGACGAATCTGACCTACAGCTTGCAAGAGTCCCAGCGGAATGGTCATGTAATAGGTGATTTTGTTTATCCGGTTACGCCCCGATTCCCCTTCGGAAGCCATTTCTTCCAACTGGGGAACAATCGGCTGCAACAACTGGATGATAATGGAGGCGGTGATGTAGGGATAAACCCCCAGGGCCATGACGGAGAAGTTGCGTACCGCGCCGCCGGAAAGCAGGTTGAGAACCTCGATCAGGCTATTGCTCGTTTGCTGGGTACGAAACGCCTCCCAGGCAATCAAATCAACGCCCGGTACGGGGATGTTGGATACCAGACGGTAAATCACCAGCATGGCCACGGTGTATAGAATACGCCGGCGCAGGTCTGGCAAAGCAAAGGCATTGCGTACGGACTCAATCATGAGATCACCTCAGCGGTTCCACCCGCGGCCTCGATCTTTTCCCGGGCTGATTTGGAAAAACGGTGCGCTTTGATGTGTAAAGCAACGCTGATTTCCCCGTCACCGAGGATGACGACGGGATCAGTTGGCTTCTTGACGAGACCAACCGCGGACATAATGTAGGGGTCAAGATGAGTGCCGGCATCCAGTTCCGACAAATCGCGCAAATTAACCGGTGTATACTCTACCTTGCGAATGTTTGTAAAGCCCCGCTTGTACGGCAGACGACGGGCCAGCGGAAGCTGACCACCCTCAAAATAGACGCCTTTCACGCCGCCGCTGCGGGCATTTTGACCTTTGGTACCACGGCCGGCTGTCTTGCCTTGACCCGCCGAAATACCACGACCCACTCGCTTACGCTTTTTCCTGGAACCAGGATCCGGACGCAGATCGTGCAGTTTCATTTACTTCACCTCTTCCACCGTCAGCAAATGGCTGACCTTGTTAATCATACCACGGATAACAGGAGTATCCTCCCGCACCACGGTCTGATGCAGGCGGCGCAATCCCAGCGCCTTAATTGTTGCTTTTTGACTCTTTTCGTAGCCAATCGCACTTTTGCTGTAGGTAATTTGCAGCTTTGCCATGATCAACCCCGCCATTGCTTGCGCGCCCAGAACGGGGTCACTTCCAGGATGTTTTCCTTGCCTCGTTCCGCGGCTTCCTGTTGTACGTTCTTCAACTGGTGCAGGCCGTCCAACGTCGCCAGAATGACGTTCAACACATTCGCGCTGCCCAACGATTTGGACAAAATGTTTTTATAGCCTGCCGCTTCAACTACCGCGCGTACGCCGCCGCCAGCGATAACGCCCGTGCCGGGGGCGGCCGGTTTCAACAGCACCTTGGCCGCGCCATGCCGCCCGATCACCTCATGCGGGATCGTCGTGCCCACCATCGACACCTTAGTCATGGATTTGCGGGCCGTATCCAGGGCTTTGCGGATAGCGTCAGGGACGGAACGGGCCTTGCCCATGCCAAAGCCGACGTTGCCTTTGTTGTCGCCAACGACGACGACGACCCGGAACGAGAAACGGCGGCCACCCTTAATGACTTTGGCCACACGCTTAATGTCAATGATTCGCTCGTCGAATTCATCTCGTTCCTGGTCACGAAATGATTGTCTTCTCTGACCCATGCTTCTCTCCTGAAGGATCGCTCTCGCGTTAATGATGCCGCCTGAGCGACACGCCCGCGAGCATTAGGGCGCTTCCGTATGCGCGATTGGCATTGACGGAGGCGCTGAAAGGGTTCTTGCTTGTCGGATAGTCCAAAGTCAATTTTGCACGAACCCTTCGGGCGCATCCGTTTACGAGTTTGGCATTGACGGAGGCGCTGAAAGGGTTCTTCCTTGTCGGATAGTCCAAAGTCAATTTTGCACGAACCCTTAGAATTGAAGGCCGCCCTCACGAGCGCCATCAGCCAGGGCCTTGATACGCCCATGATAAAGGTATCCACCACGGTCAAACACAACCTGGTTGATTCCTTGCTCTTTGGCGCGTTCAGCTACGGCCTTGCCGACCAGCGTGGCCTGTTCCTTCTTCGTCTTTCCCGCCATCTGCGCAACCAGTTTCTTGTCCACAGTGGACGCGGCCGCTAACGTATGTCCTGCTTCATCGTCGATCACCTGAGCATAAATATGATCGAGACTACGGAATACATTCAGGCGGGGACGCGTCGCCGTTCCCGAAAGCTTCATGCGAATGCGGCGCTGACGACGTTTACGCGCTTCTCTGGATTTAATAGACATCGTCTCTACCTCTAAACTTTACCAGCTTTACCAGCCTTGCGGCGAATAGTCTCATCAGCGTAGCGAATTCCTTTGCCTTTGTATGGCTCCGGGGGACGCTGTTTGCGGATATTGGCGCAGATTTCACCCAATACCTGTTTGTCGTTGGCCGTTACCACAATGCTCTTGCCGCGGTTTTCCACCTCGAACTTCAGGTCATGTGGCGGAACCACGGTAACAGGATGGGAATAACCTACGAAGAGTACGAGGTCCTGCCCCTGCATTTCCGCGCGGTAGCCGACACCTTCGATCTCCAGGCGTTTCTTGAAGCCTTCACTGACGCCAACAACCATGTTGTTCAGGAGGGCGCGCGTCAGGCCGTGTAGGGCGCGATGCTCTCGTGTATCACTAGGACGACTCACGCGCAAGATGCCGGCATCCGCCTCAACAATCATATCCGGGTGCAGTTGCTGTGACAGTTTGCCCCTGGGGCCGGTCACTGTCACAAAAGACCCGTCAATTTCCACTTTTACACCTGCCGGAACAGGGACAGGCATTTTTCCTATTCGGGACATGCCATACCTCTTCTACCAAATCTTGCACAGGACTTCACCACCGACGCCCAGACGGCGGGCTTTACTGTCGGTCATGACACCCCGTGAGGTTGTCAATACGGCGATTCCCATGCCATTCAGCACCCAGGGAATCTCGGTTTTTCCTACATACACGCGGCGACCTGGCTTGCTCACACGTTCCAGGCCAGTAATAACCGAGTGGCGTGTACGCCGGTCACCGATGTACTTCAACTGCACCCGCAAAACCGATTGTGGTTGCTCGGGCAATACGATGAAGTCATCAATGTAACCTTCTTCCTTCAAAACGGACGCCAGCGCCTCTTTGATTCTGGAATGGGGCATGCTAACGGATTTATGTTCCCGTTCTACTGCATTTCTTATACGCGTGAGCATATCAGCAATTGGATCACTCATTGACATGATGCACCTACCTCTACCAACTTGCCTTCACAACGCCCGGAATGTTCCCCTTCAGGGCTTCTTCACGGAAGCAGATGCGACACAATCCAAAACGACGCATGTAGCCACGTGGCCGACCACACAACTTGCAGCGATTCCGCACCCGAACCTTGTATTTACGCTTGGTTTCCCGCGCAATCATGGATTTCTTGGCCATATCTTTGTCCTTATCTCTCAGTCACAACGGATGGTGTCTATCAAACTGGCCTAATCACGCTTGAAGGGCATGCCCAACAGTGCCAGCAAACGTCGTCCCTCATCATCCGTCTTTGCGGTCGTTACAATGCTCACTTCCATTCCGCGCACCTTGTCGATAGAGTCATAACGAATCTCCGGGAAGATGAGCTGCTCGCGCAAACCCAGCGTGTAATTCCCACGACCATCAAACGAGTAGGGGGAAACGCCCTGGAAATCGCGCGTGCGGGGCAGCGCCACGTGGATAAGCCTGGTGAGGAAGCTCCACATACGGTCGCCGCGCAACGTCACCTTGACCCCAATGGTGCGGCCCTCGCGCAGCTTAAAGCCGGCAATAGAGCGACGAGCTTTGGTGACGACGGGTTTTTGTCCCGTAATTGTCGTGATGTCGCGCACGGCAAACTCCAACGCCTTAGGGTTGTCCAGTGCTTCACCCAGGCCAACGTTAACCACGACCTTTTCGATGCGCGGCGCTTGCATAACGCTTTTGTACTTGAATTCCTTCATCAGAGCCGGCACAACGCTTTCTTTGTACTGCTCTGTTAATGCTGTAATAGCCATTCTATCCTCCAGGCTGAGTAGCAGACAGGTCTTGCCAGATGGTTGCCTGTCTGGCACAGCGCCAGTGATGTCACTCTAATGATTGACCGCTTTTCTTGGAATAGCGTACCCGTCGTCCATCTTCGTCGCGGCGCAATCCAATGCGCGTCAGTTGGCCCGTGGTGGGGCAAACGAGCATCACGTTTGAAGCATCAATAGGCGCTTCAAACTCGATAATGCCGCCGGGCGCGGGACGCCCACCTGTCTGGCGGGGTTTCTGGTGCTTCTTAACGACATTGACACCAGAGACGACAACGCGATTCTGTTCTGGAATAACGCGCAAAACGGTGCCACGAATGCCTTTGAAGTTGCCGGCAATTACCTCTACCTGATCATTTACTTTGAGACGCATAGCCTTACTCTCCTACAGCACTTCTGGCGCCAGCGATAGAATACGGCTAAAGCCTTTTTCTCGCAGTTCGCGCGCCACAGGGCCGAAAATACGTGTCCCTACCGGTGTGCGGCCATCCGTTCCCAGGATAACAACGGCGTTATCGTCAAAACGAATATAACTGCCATCGGAGCGGCGATACTCTTTGTTGGTGCGCACAATGACGGCGCGCACCACACTGCTCTTCTTCACCGTTCCATTCGGCGTTGCCTTCTTCACCGTAGCTACGACAATGTCGCCCACGTGTCCATAAATGCGCTTGGAACCACCCAAAACACGGATCACGGAGACTTCGCGCGCTCCTGAATTATCCGCTACCTTTAAGAGACTTTCTTGTTGAATCATGGTGTTGTCTCCTATTGGGCGCGATCCAGGATAGCCATGACTGTCCAACGCTTGTCGCGGCTGATCGGTTTAGATTCGATAATCTGCACGCGATCACCGATTTGGCATTCATTCTTTTCGTCGTGCGCCTTATATTTCTTTACCAGCCGAACCACCTTACCGTACAGAGGATGGCGCTTAGTCGTCGCCACGGCCACGACTACGGTCTTGTCCATCTTGTCGCTGGTTACGACTCCGATTAAACGTTTGCGTTGATCTCTCATCTTCTCTACCCTGCAATCTCGTACTGCGTCACCCGGCGCGGCTGCCGCCCTTCCTGACGCTTCTGGCGCGGGAAGTTGTGCTTCTGGTTCAGATTGACCTGGGCTGTCGCCATGCTGGCATCATTATTGTCCGTGAATGTCACCAACCAGGTACTCAGCTCATAGTCATAGTGCGCACTGGCCTGCCACTCTTTGCCGGCCAACACAGCTGCAATCTCAGGTTCTTGCGCCGCCAGGGCAACAGCCTGATGACGGGCATTGAGAACGGTCTCCAGGCGAGCGATCTCCTGGCGCACCTTCTTCAGGCGAGAATAATCTTCCAGGCGGCCCGTAGCCCGCTGAAAACGCAAATTGAACATTTCTTCACGAGCGTTTTCCAACATCTCTTCCAGTTTGATGTTGCTCATGTCTCGTAATTCCACAATGCTAGCCATTAGATTCCCTCTTCTCGTGCAATGACCTGCGTTTTGATGGGCAGTTTGTACCCGGCCAAGCGCAGAGCCTCACGGGCGATGTCGTCCGGCACGCCGGAAATCTCGAACAAAATACGGCCAGGCTTTACCACGGCAACCCAATGGTCTACGGAGCCTTTGCCCTTGCCCATGCGCGTTTCGGCTGGTTTTGCCGTCACGGGTTTGTCGGGAAAGACGCGAATCCAATACTTACCACGACGGCGCATCTGGCGGACGATGGTACGGCGAATTGCCTCGATCTGGCGGCTGGTTATCCACCCGGGGGCCATCGCCTGCAATCCAAAATCGCCGTGCAACAGTTCCGTGCCACCTTTCGCCATGCCGCGCATCCGCCCACGAAACTGTTTGCGATACTTGACGCGTTTTGGCATTAACATGATGAATTCTCCAAATATCTCGAACGCCGCTGTTTTTAGCCTAGCTGCTGACGTAGACGTCCGTGGTTTCTTTCTGCGGCAGGACTTCGCCTTTGTAGATCCACACTTTAATGCCAATGCGGCCAAAGGTGGTTAAGGCTTCCGCGAAGCCGTAATCAATGTTGGCGCGCAATGTGTTGCGCGGCACCTGCCCGTCCCACACTTTTTCTTTACGGGCCATTTCCGCGCCGGAGAGACGGCCACCTGCTTCGATGCGCACGCCTTGCGCGCCCTGGCGCATAGCCTGGGTCACGGCCCGTTTCATGGCGCGACTGTGGGAGATGCGCCGTTCAAGCTGGCCGGCGATGTTCTCGGCTACCAGTCGGGCATCGAGGTCGGGTTGGGTGATTTCCTCTACTTCCAACTTGACGGCTTTGTTGGTCAAGTCTTTCAGTTTATTGCGCAGTTCCTTAACGGTTGCGCCTTTCCGCCCAATAACAATACCTGGCTTGGCCGTCCAGATGACGACTTGAACTTGATTCGGAAAACGTTCGATTTCGATATTGGAAATGCCGGCCTGAGCCAATTCCTGGCGCACCAACGCACGAATAGCGAAGTCCTCGTGCAGCAAATCGCGGTAGCGTTCGCCCTCGGCATACCAGCGGGTATTCCAGTCGCGAATAATCTTCAAACGAAATCCGATTGGATGTACTTTACGCCCCAAGGTTAGTCCTCCTTACTCTAGATATTCCGTCGCTTCACGCTCGGCCAGGATAACGGTTATGTGCGAGGTTCGGCGCATGATCGGCTTAAACCGTCCGCGAGCGCCGAAGCGTCCACCATAGGGGCGCAAACGATTGCGCGGTCCTTCGTCAGCGTAAATGCGGCTGATGAACAGATCATCGGCTTCCAGGCCGAAGTTTTCTTCGGCATTGGCAATGGCTGATTGCACCAGTTTGAAGACTGGTTCAGCGGCTCGATTGGGCATGAAGCGCAGTATCTCTAGCGCTTCTTCCGCATCTTTTCCACGAACTGTATCAATGACCAGACGGACTTTCTGTGGCGAAATGCCAATGTGTCGGGCCACCGCTTTGACTTCGAATGCTTCTATCATCGTTATCTACGCCCTTTCTTTTCTGCTTTGCTGATGTGGCCGCGAAAGGTGCGGGTAGGGGCGAATTCACCCAGTTTGTGCCCCACCATGTTTTCGGTGATGTAGATGGGAATGTGACGGCGGCCATCATAGACGCCAATGGTGTGACCAACCATTTGCGGAAAGATGGTGCTGGACCGTGACCAGGTGCGGATGACCATTCTGCCACCGGTGGCGTTCAATCTTTCGATTTTTTTCAGCAGTTTGGGGTCGATAAATGGACCCTTCTTGAGTGATCTTGACATCGCTTGTTCTCCTAACGGCGCTTCTTGCTACGGCGACGAAAAATGAACTTGTCGGTGGATTTGTTGCTGCGGGTCCGTGTGCCCTGGGCGGGTTTGCCCCAGGGGGTTTTGGGGCCAGCCATACCAATGGGAGAGCGGCCTTCGCCACCACCATGTGGATGGTCTCGCGGCGACATGGCAGAGCCGCGCACGGTGGGGCGGATGCCCAGGTGACGTTTGCGACCTGCTTTGCCAAGTTTGACGTTGCCGTGTTCGACGTTGCCGACCTGGCCGATGGTTGCCAGGCAATCCTGGCGGATGTAGCGTTCTTCGCCGGAAGGAAGGCGGACGATGGCGTATTGCTCTCCTTCTTTGGCCAGGAGTTGGGCGGAAGTGCCGGCAGAACGAGCGATCTGACCACCGCGACCTGGTTGCAATTCGATGTTGTGTATCTGCGTACCCAGAGGGATGTTGCGGATGGGCATCGTGTTGCCGGGGCGAATTTCCGTGCGTTCGTCACTAAGAATCGTATCATCGACGCGCAGGCCAAGAGGGGCGACAACGTACCGTTTTTCGCCATCGGCGTAGACGACCAGCGCGATGCGGGCGGAACGATTGGGGTCATATTCGATAGAGGCGATACGCCCCGGAATGCCGAATTTGTCCCGCTTGAAATCAATGAAGCGATAGCGCCGTTTGTGCCCGCCGCCGCGATGCCGCACCGTGACCTTGCCACGGAAATTGCGACCACCCCGCTTGCGCAATCCTTTTGACAGGCTGCGCTCCGGCTGGCTGTGCGTGATTTCTTCAAATGTCTGGCCGCTCATTCCGCGGCGGCCAGGTGAAGTTGGTTTGAATACTTTGATTGGCATGTTTCCTCCAGAGATGGGCGCAGATTTCGCCGTTGGTGGGAACGAGACCCCACGGTGGGCGAAACCGTCATCCCTGCTTACTAAACACCTTCAAATACGTTGATTGTGTCACCGGGGGAGAGAGTGACGATGGCCTTTTTCCAGCCAGATTTGCGAATGGCCATACGGCGCAGGCGACGGGCGCGCTTTGCCGGCATATTCGCTATCCGCACTTTCTCCACGGTCACATTCGGGTAGGCCAGTTCCACGGCCATTTTGATTTGCACTTTGTTGGCCTGAGGATGCACCACAAACGTGTACTGGTTATAACGGTCAACCATAATCGTGCTTTTTTCCGTCACTACCGGGCGACGGATAATGTCTCGCCAATGCATCGCTTATTCCTCCTCTTCCAACATAGCGTAGGTGTAAGCGTCTTCCTGGCCGAGGAAGGATTCAATCGCATCTAGCGATTCCAGCGACAGGACGACTTTGCCGTATCCTAGCACGTCGCGTACGTTCAGGTACGTATCGCGCAGCAGCTTCACATCCGCCAGGTTGCGGGCGGAGAGGAGGATATTGTTGTCGCTGTCCGCCGGCATCAGCAGCAGTACGCTGTCATCTCCCACCAGTCGGGCCAAAGCCGCGGACATTTCCTTCGTCCGGGGTGTGTCCAGGTGCAGTCGATCCACGACGACCACATCTCCCGACTGGGCCTTCACGGTGAGCGCGGAGCGCAAGGCGGCGCGGCGCATTTTGCGCGGCATATCCTTGCTGTAGTCGCGGGGCAGGGGGCCGTGGGCCACGCCGCCGCCAACAAAAATGGGGGCGCGACGGCTGCCATGACGGGCGCGGCCCGTGCCTTTTTGCCGATACCACTTGGCCGTCGTGCGGTTCACCTCACCACGGGTCTTGGCTTTGTGTGTGCCCTGGCGGGCGTTTGCTAATTGTCGTACAAGCGCCTGGTGCATCAGGCCGCGGTTGACTTTGGCTTCAAAAATAACGGGCGAAAGCTCAACCTGGTCAACCTGCTCACCAGCCATGTTCATAACAGGAACTTCCATCACACTGTCTCCACTAGCTCTTCGCAGCTTCTCGAATGATAACCAGGCCGCCTTTGGCCCCGGGCACGGCGCCTCTGACCGCGATCAGATTCTTCTCCGGGTCAATGCGAACCACCTGTAAGTTCTGGGCCGTAGTGCGATCATTGCCCATGCGGCCTGCCATGCGCGTGCCCTTGAAGACGCGGCCCACATGAGAAGTGGAACCGATAGAACCGGGGGCGCGATGCCGGTCGGACTGGCCGTGGGTTTTGGGACCACCACGGAAACCGTGGCGTTTCACACCACCCTGGAAGCCTCGTCCTTTGCTCTTTCCAGTCACGTCAACGTGGCTGCCAATTTCAAATTGCTCAACGGTGAGGACCTGGCCGATTTGATAATCTTCGGCGGTTTTGGTACGGAACTCGCGCAGGATTTTGAGTGCCGGCATATTCCGGACATTCTTGCGCGGACGATTCTTCTTGCCCGCCTTCACACGACCCAGATGACCGAGTTGACCGCGCGTCAGCCGTTGGTCTTTTGTTTCCGCGAACCCAAGCTGAACCGCATTGTAGCCATCAGTCTTGATGGTCTTCACCTGCGTCACCGGACATGGTCCCGCCTGGATTATTGTCACCGGAACGGCATCGCCATTCGGTTCAATAATCTGGGTCATGCCCACTTTGAAACCAAGTAACCCTTTCATTACTTCCTCCACGGACTGTCAGCTCACCAGGCGAGAACTGCATCATCCGAATTGTGGCACGTCTTCGCGTCAAGAAAGCGGGTTGCGCTGACAACCTGGTTGGGCGAGTAGCTTTCTCGCTCCGGCCCCGGTAGGGCAGGTAGACGTGCGATGACAAAATGCCGGCAGTGGCTTAAATGGAAATCTCAATATCAACGCCTGCCGGCAAATTCAAACGCATCAACGTGTCAATCGTCTTAGAATCGGGATTGATCACATCGATCAATCGCTTGTGCGTGCGAATCTCGAAGTGCTCATGAGAGTCCTTGTCGATAAACGTACTGCGCCGCACCGTAAAACGCTCAATGCGCGTCGGCAGCGGCACCGGACCCAACACGCGCGCCCCTGTGCGTTCTGCTGTTCCCACAATGCGCTTGGCCGATTGGTCCAGAACGCGGTGATCGTAAGCCTTCAAGCGAATTCGTATTCTTTGAGCCATAATCGTCGCCTCAGTAAGAGAGGCGCCACGCCCGAAAATCCGCGCCGCGCCCCTCTTTTGTGCAAAGGAACTACTCCAAAATCTTCGTAATGACGCCGGCGCCCACGGTCACGCCGCCTTCACGGATAGCGAAACGACCACCCGCTTCCAACGCCACCGGCGTAATCAACTCCACCAGCATGTTCACGTTGTCGCCCGGCATCACCATTTCCACACCTTCGGGAAGCGTAATCGTACCCGTCACGTCCATCGTGCGGATGTAGAACTGCGGCCGATACCCGGGGAAGAACGCCTTGTGCCGTCCCCCTTCGTCCTTGCGCAGCACGTACACTTCCCCTTCAAACTTCTTGTGTGGCGTGATGCTCTTCGGCTTCGCCAGCACTTGACCGCGCTCCACCTCGTCACGTCCCACACCGCGCAGGAGCAAGCCAGCATTGTCGCCCGCTTCCACCTTGTCCAGCGTCTTGTGGAACATCTCCATCGAGGTCACAATCACCTTGCGGATGTCGTCGCGCAGCCCGACGATTTCTACTTCCTCGCCCGGCTTGAGCACGCCGCGCTCCGCGCGACCCGTGACCACCGTTCCCCGCCCCTTGATGGAGAACACGTCTTCCACCGGCATCAGGAACGGCTTTTCCACGTCTCGCTCTGGCTGCGGAATGTACTCATCCACCACGCGCATCAACTCCCAGATGCAGGCATACTCCGGCGCGTCCGGGTCTTTGCTCTCGCACTCCAGCGCATGGAGCGCGCTGCCGCGCACGATGGGGGTCTCGTCCCCAGGGAACTCGTAGATGTCCAGCAGTTCCCGCAGTTCCAATTCCACCAGTTCCAACAGCTCCTCGTCATCCATCATGTCGCATTTGTTCAGGAAGATGACCATGGCCGGCACTTCCACCTGCCGCGCCAACAGCACATGTTCCCGCGTCTGCGGCATTGGCCCGTCCGGCGCCGCCACCACCAGAATTGCGCCGTCCATCTGCGCCGCGCCCGTGATCATGTTCTTGATGTAGTCACGATGCCCCGGGCAGTCTACGTGCGCGTAGTGGCGATGCTCCGTCTCGTATTCGACATGGGCGATGGCGATGGTGATACCGCGCTCTTTTTCTTCTGGCGCGTTGTCAATCTGGTCGAAGGCGCGGAAATCCGCCCATCCCTTCAGGGACAGCGTCTTGGTGATGGCCGCGGTGAGCGTGGTCTTACCATGGTCAATGTGACCAATGGTGCCGATATTGACATGTGGTTTCTCACGTACAAATTTCTCTTTGCCCATTATTCAAAACCCTCTCTTTGATAATGCTTGCGTGCTTTAGATCCATTGGAATTACGGTCGGACCATTTTGCCGTAATCGCCACATCTGACCTGTAAACTCGCCTTTGTTCTGGCGCCAGAGCGCATCAACGCGCCCCTTTGAGCACCTCATCAGCTATTTTCTGCGTGACGCGATCATAATGGTGGAACTCCATTGTGAACGTGCCGCGTCCCTGCGTCATGGATCGCAAATCAGTCGCATAGCCAAACATCTCCGCCAGTGGCGCGTACGCCTTAATCGATTGAATCCCCCCGGCGCGGACTTCAATGCCTTCGATCATGCCGCGCCGCGCCGACAGGTTTCCCATGATGTCGCCCGTGTACTCTTCTGGCGCTTCGATTTCCAGGGCCATGATAGGCTCCAGCAGAACGGGCTGCCCTTTCATCACCCCATCTTTGAGGGCCATGGAGCCGGCGATCTTGAAAGCCATTTCCGAGGAGTCTACTTCATGGAAAGAGCCGTCAATCAGGGAGGCCTTTACGTCCACCATGGGGTAGCCGGCTAAAACGCCGGTTTCCATCGCCTCACGGATACCTGCTTCTGTTGGCTTGATGTACTCTTTAGGAATGATCCCGCCAATGATGGCGTTTTCAAATACGAACCCTTCGCCCGGAGGCAGCGGTTCAAGATTGATTACGACATGCCCGTACTGACCGCGGCCGCCCGTCTGGCGCACGAAGCGCCCCTCCGCCTTCTGTACGGGAGCGGTGATCGTTTCCCGATAAGCCACGCGGGGTTTGCCAAT
Organism: Ardenticatenales bacterium; assembly: GCA_020634515.1. Taxonomy (NCBI): domain Bacteria; kingdom Bacillati; phylum Chloroflexota; class Ardenticatenia; order Ardenticatenales; species Ardenticatenales bacterium. Next base: position 130,393 of record JACKBL010000008.1, read on the forward strand.
GTTTGCTGCCACTTTGAATTCGCGTCGCATCCGGTCAACGAGAACGTCCAGGTGCAATTCGCCCATCCCGTAGAGAATGGTCTGGCCGGTTTGCTCATCCGTCTTTATCTGGAATGTGGGGTCCTCTTCGGCGAGTGCGCGCAGAGCGAGGGAGAGTTTGTCCTGGTCAAGCGTGGTCTTCGGTTCAATCGCCATGGAAATGACGGGTTCTGGAAAGTCAATGGCTTCCAGGATAATAGGCGCCCCGAAATCGCACAGCGTGTCGCCGGTAAAGGTCGTTTTCAGTCCCAACGTGGCGGCAATATCGCCCGCCTGAATGAGTTTTACGTCTTCGCGGTGGTCGGCATGCATGCGCAGCAGGCGACCAATGCGTTCTTTACGGTTCTTGGTGCTGTTCATGACCGAACTGCCGACGGCGACGGTTCCCGAGTAGACGCGGAAGTAAGCCAGTCTGCCGACATAGGGGTCGGTGACGATTTTGAAGACGAGGGCGGAGAAGGGGGCATCGTCGCTGGGGATGCGGTCTTCAGGCGCGTCCGTGACGGGATTGACGCCCTGCATCGGGGGAACGTCCAGCGGAGAAGGGAGGTAGTCCACAACGGCGTCCAGGACTTCCTGAATACCTTTGTTTCGCAGGGCCGTGCCACACAAGACTGGGGTTGCCACGCCGCGCAGCGTGGCCGCACGCAGGGCTGCCTTGAGTTCGTCGGCGGCGATGGGTTCTTCTTCCAGGTAGCGCATCATCAGTTCGTCGTCCAGCTCTACGATGCTTTCAACGAGCTGCGCGTGGGCGATGGCGGCCGCTTCCTCGAACTCTTCGGGGATGGGCACGACCACGGGATGCGCGCCCAGGTCATCTTCGTGCCATTCGATAGCCTCCATAGAAAGGAGGTCTACGACGGCGTAGAAATCACTTTCCGCGCCCAGAGGGAAATGCACGGGGATGGGATTGCCCTTCAGACGGTCGCGGATCATACCGACGGCGCGGTCGAAATCAGCACCCACGCGGTCCATTTTGTTGATGAAGCAGATGCGGGGTACGCCGTAATCATTGGCCTGCCGCCAGACTGTTTCCGATTGAGGTTGTACACCGGCAACTGCGTCGAAGACAACGATGCCACCATCGAGTACACGCAGGCTGCGTTGCACTTCGGCGGTGAAGTCAATGTGGCCGGGGGTGTCGATGATGTTCACCTGGTGATCGAGCCAGAAGGTGGTGGTGGCGGCGGAGGTGATGGTGATGCCGCGTTCTTGTTCCTGCACCATGTGATCCATGGTGGCGGTTCCTTCGTGGACTTCACCCATGCGGTGAATGACGCCGGTGTAGTATAGGATGCGTTCGGTGGTGGTCGTTTTGCCGGCATCAATATGTGCGATGATGCCGATATTGCGAACCCGCTCAAGTGGATAGCGCATATTCGTTCACACTTCTAAAAGCGATAATGAGCAAAAGCACGATTTGCTTCTGCCATGCGGTGTGTATCTTCACGCCGCTTCACTGCCGCCCCTTGTTTCGTCGCGGCATCCATGAACTCATTTGCCAGTTTGGACGCCATGGACTTGCCGCCGCGGTTGCGGGCGGCAGCGATCAGCCAGCGCATTGCCAGCGTGATGCGTCGATCCGGTGCGACCTCAATTGGAACCTGATAGGTCGAGCCGCCTACGCGGCGCGGACGCACTTCAATGTGCGGCGCGACATTTTGCATCGCTTCATCAAATATCTCGATCCCGGGGCGATTGGTGCGCTCCTCAATCATATCCATGCTATCGTAAAACAGCCGTTCCGCCGTGCTTTTTTTGCCGCTGTGCATCAGGCGATTGATAAACATGGACACATGAACGCTCTGGTAGCGAAGGTCAGGATCAACATCTCGTTTTTCGGGCCGATAACGTCTCGCCATAGAAATATCTCCGTTTATGGGAACTGGGGCGTTGACAGGGCGCGCCCGATTCCCTCTGCAAATTTTCGTGTTCTATCGTCTTGCAAACGAATGTTCAGGATGCGCCTACTTCTTGGGCGCTTTGGTTCCGTATTTGGACCGACCTTTCTTACGATTTTCCACGCCATCGGCATCCAACGTCCCGCGGACGATATGATAGCGCACGCCAGGCAGGTCCTTCACGCGACCACCACGCACCAACACAACGGAGTGGTCTTGCAGGCGGTGGCCTTCGCCGGGGATGTAGGCAGTCACTTCAATGCCATTGGAAAGACGCACACGGGCAACTTTCCGCAAAGCGGAATTAGGTTTCTTAGGAGTGGCCGTTTTCACCTGCGTGCAGACGCCGCGCTTTTGGGGCGCACCCTTTGGCTGCTGCGTCCGACGTTGTTTGTACGTGTTAAAGGTCCACTGCAAAGCTGGCGCGGTACTTTTCTTCGTTTTTTCCTGTCGCCCTTTGCGTACAAGTTGATTGATGGTTGGCACGCTAGTCTTCTCCTTAGTTACTCTCAAAACCGTGCGGCAAAACGAACGAAAACAGCTATTTCAAGCGACAAACGAAGGCCATCGGTGATGAAAACCGATGGCCTCCAGTCGGGATTCGTTTATTTAATTGGTAACTAAAGTTGGTTTCCGATCCCAGAAGGGAAAACCGGACCTGCAAATTAATTACCCAACCGTTAGTAGACTTATTGAAAGAGAATTCTACCTGTTCGGCTTGACATTGTCAAACTTTTACGGTTTGGTGGTTTGGCCGACTATGCGTCAGCATGAATGGTTGCTGGTTGACACGCTCTAATGATTGCGTCGCGCCAGGTCCATGAGGCCGGTGCCGACGTATTGCCGTTGCCGGTTGTCGTCTTCTTTACCAAAGTGAATGACGTCACCGCTGTCCGTGACAGCTTCAACGGCGAGGCCGAGGCTTTGCAATTCTTTAACGAGGACGCGGAAAGATGCCGGCACGCCCGGTTCTTCAATCGGCTCGTTCTTAACAATGGACTCATACGTCTTGACGCGCCCTTGCACGTCGTCCGATTTTACAGTGAGCATTTCTTGCAGCGTGTGCGCGGCGCCATACGCCTCCAGCGCCCACACTTCCATTTCGCCGAAACGCTGCCCGCCGAACTGTGCCTTGCCGCCCAACGGCTGCTGTGTCACCAGGGAGTACGGCCCCGTGGAGCGAGCGTGTACCTTGTCTTCGACCAGGTGCGCCAGCTTAAGCATGTGAATGATTCCCACTGTAACCGGCTGGTCAAACGACTCGCCCGTCTTGCCATCAAACAGCTTTTCCTTGCCACGGGTGGGCAGGGGAATGCCTGTGTGATACGTGACGTCATTTGATTTCTCTACCAGGGCATCCAGGGGCGCTGCGTACGCATCCAAAATCAGTGATTCAGGCAACCATTCGCCATATTTGCCCAAAATCCAGGCATACCACTCACGCACGCAAACTTCGATGGTCTTTTCGTTGGTCGGGCGCCACGCCTGCTTGCTCAACGTGGTCGCCGGGAACACATCTTCCGGGGTCCATCCTTGCGTTTGTAGCCATTCGCGGGCCACCGAATAACGGGCGTAGGTGCGATCAGATTGCAGCCGCTCTACGTCATAGCCGAGTTCGCCCAGCCACGCGGACACAAACATGTTGCGCGCTTCGCGGTCGTCATACAGGTCGTCCTGGTGACGGTGCATCTCCTTCAGCCAATCCCATGCCCAATCCGTGACGATAGTCCAGGCGTGGTCCATCAACCAGGCGCGGCCCAATTCCGCGGCGATTTCTCGCTCATTGGCTCCGTCAAAAACGGGCGTAATGGCCCGAAAATCCAGCCGATGCGCGGCCCAACCCAGGTGGGTCTCCAATATCTGTCCCAGGTTCATACGGCCAGGAACACCGATGGGACTGAGAATAATGTCCACGGGCGTGCCGTCAGCCAGGAAAGGCATGTCTTCCACGGGCACAATCTTGGAAATAACCCCTTTGTTTCCGTGCCGACCGGCCATTTTGTCACCCTGCGAGATTTTGCGCCGTTGGGCGATGCTGACGCGGACCATGGTTTCCACGCCTGCCGGCAAATCTCGATCCTGCTGCCGATTGAACACCTGCACATCCACAACCTTGCCCCGCGCACCATGGGGCAACCGCAGGCTGGAGTCCTTCACTTCGCGCGCCTTGTCGCCGAAGATCGCCCGCAGCAATTTTTCTTCCGGGCTTAACTCCTTCTCGCCTTTGGGCGTAATCTTGCCGACGAGAATATCATTCGCCTTCACATCCGCGCCGATGCGAATAATGCCGCGTTCATCCAGGTCTTTCAGCGCATCTTCACTGACGTTGGGAATATCATACGTGATTTCTTCCGGCCCCAGCTTGGTGTCGCGCGCCTCCACTTCATGCTTTTCTATGTGGATCGACGTGAATTTGTCATTATACACCATGCGCTCGCTGACCAGGATAGCGTCCTCAAAATTGCCGCCTTCCCAGGAAAGGAAAGCGACAACCACATCCTGCCCCAGCGCCAGTTCGCCATTTTCCGTCGAGGAGCTGTCCGCCAGCACATCGTTCACTTCGATGCGCTGCCCTTTATTGACAACCGGGTGCTGGTCAATGCACGTACTCTGGTTGGAACGATTGTATTTGCGCAGGCGATAGTTGCGCGGTCCGTTCTCCCCCAGAACCACGACTTCGTCTCCGGTGACGCGCAGCACTTCGCCCGGTTCCGCGGCGACGACGACCTGCCCGGAGTTCATGGCGGCTTGCTGCTCCATGCCGGTGCTGACGATAGGGACGTCTGGGTCGAGGAGGGGGACGGCCTGGCGCTGCATGTTGGAACCCATGAGGGCGCGGTTGGCGTCGTCGTGTTCCAGGAAGGGGATGAGTGCAGCGGAGACGCCCACGATCTGGCGCGGAGCCACGTCCACGTAATCCACGCGCTCCACGGAGGAGAAACGGAATTGCTGATTGCGCCGCACGGAGATGCGGTTTTCCATGAATTGGCCGCGATCATCAATCTGCGCGCCTAGCTGGGCAATGGTAAACGGGTCTTCTTCATCGGCGGACATATAAACCAGATCGTCGGTGAGGAAGGGGCGCACCTTGACTTCGGGAAGGTTGGCTTCTTTGATGCGCGCAAAGGCGTCCTCGGTGATCGTCTCGCCGGCCGCCACCAGCACGTTGCCGTCGGCGTCCATGATGTCCACAAAAGCATCATGGTTGATCATGTCCGGGTCATCGCCGACAATCGTTTTGCGCACGCGCAGGTAGGGGGTTTCGATGAAGCCGTATTTGTTGACGCGCCCGTAGCTGGCCAGACGGCCAATGAGGCCAATGTTCGGGCCTTCCGGCGTTTCAATGGGGCAGATGCGCCCATAGTGGCTGTGATGCACGTCGCGCACTTCGAAGCCGGCGCGCTCGCGGCGCAGACCGCCAGGCCCCAGTGCGGAGAGGGTGCGTTTGTGCGTCAATTCCGCCAGCGGATTGGCCTGTTCCATGAACTGGCTCAACTGGGAGCTGCCGAAGAATTCGCGGATGGCGGCCACCACGGGGCGAATGTTGATCAAGGCCACGGGCGTGATGGTGTCGGATTCCCGAATGGACATGCGTTCCTTGACAACGCGCTCCATGCGGCGCAGCCCGACGCGCAGTTTGGCTTGCAGTAGCTCACCCACCGTCTTCACGCGCCGATTGCCCAGGTGGTCGATGTCGTCCGCCCCTTCGATGCCGTTGTTGATCTGAATCATGTGTTCAACCAGGCGCACGATGTCGTACTGGGTGATGGTGCGATGCTCTAGTGGCACCAGATCGTGCAGGCCCAGTTTCTTGTTGAGCTTATAGCGTCCGACGCGGGCAAGGTCGTAGCGGCGCTTGTCGTACAACTGTTCATACAGGTATTGCTGCGCGTTGTCCAGCGTGGGCGGATCGCCGGGGCGCATCCGCTTGTAGAACTCAATCAGGGCCTGTTCGGGCAGGGAGCGGTCGGGTTCCCACGGGGGTTCTTGCTCAATGCTGCCCTGGATGTAGAGGTGTTCGCCGTTGGTGTCTACGTGGGCGAAGAGGTCGAGGAGTTCCTGGTCGGAACCGGTTTTGAGCAGGTGGTTGCCCAGACCGTCATCCACGGCGGCCATGGCCCGCAGGAAGAGGGTGATGGGGACGGTGCGCTTGCGGTTGAATTTGACGGTGAGGTAGTCGGTTTTGCGTGTTTCAAATTCCATCCACGCACCGCGGTCGGGGATGAGTTTGCCCATGGCCAGGGGACGGCCCGTGGCGCGTTCTTCCTGGATTTCAAAATAGGCGCCGGGGGAGCGGATAAGCTGGCTGACGACGACGCGTTCAGTGCCGTTGATGATGAACGTGCCGGCATCCGTCATCAACGGAAAATCGCCCATGAAAATATCTTGCACGATGGGCTGGTCCAGGTCCGTGCTGTACAACAGTACCTTCACATACAACGGCGCGGAGTAGCTCATGTCTCGTTCCACGCATTCTTCCACGCTGTACTTCGGTTCGCCAAACCAGTAGCTGAGATTGAAATCCTTCACTGCCGGCAGTGAGCATGGAAAATAAAGTTCCAGATTCCCGTTATAGCTCGTGATGGGCGAAATCTCCTCGAAAAGTTCCGCCAGACTTTCATCGCGAAAGGTCATGAAGGATTCGAGCTGAACGTCGATTAAGCGAGGTAGTTCCAGTGGGGCTTTGGTACGTGCGTAGCTCTTGAGAGTCCTTTGTGGCATGTGTTCTTACCTGCTCTTGTAAGTTAGGGGGTCGCGGCCAATTTGTGTGCGGCTGAAACCACGACAAAGAAAGGGCGCAACCCATTTGTTGCACCCGCTGTTTGCGTCCGTGATTTCTGTTTGCTCGCGTCTCAGGATGCACAGTGACGCGAACCTACATTATAGCACTACATGCTGCCTTGTCAAGCGGGTGTACAGCTCCAAAATGGTTTTGCCGGCAGCTTCCCAACTGAAATGCTCCTGTGCGCGCCGACGCAGTTTTGCGCCCAGTTCCTGGCGGCGCGCGCCATCCTGACACAAAGCCAGCAGCCCTTGCGTCAGGCTTTCCACGTCTCCCAGCGGCGCATATACGCCGCCCTCACCCAGATAATCCCGATGCACGCGCGTGTCATAGGCCACCACAGGCAACCCCATAGCCATGTAGTTGAGTACCTTGCCGCTCCCTTCCGTCTTGGACATCTTGGCGGAGACGGCCACGTCGCCTAACGCCAGCCGCGCGGGCGCGTCCTCATAATCAACCCGGCCGGTGAGGGTGACGTGATCGGCTACGCCCAGGTCCGCGGCCATGCGCTGATAGTGGTCTACATTGGGGAAGCCCATGATCAGGAAGTGGATGTTGTGCCCGGCCCGGCGCAACCGTGCCGCGGCTTGCAGCAGATGATCCGTGCCCTGGTAGTCGGCCAGCAGCCCCAGGTACACGACCAACGGTCGCTCTGGGGGAATGCCCAGTTGCCGCCGCAGCCGCTGCTTTGCTTCCGGGCTGAATTGCGTCGGATCAAATCGGGTCAGGTTGGCGCAGTCGGGCAGAGGATGGATGCGGCGCGAGGGCACCTGGAACTTGTCCATCAACAAATCTTGTGCGCGTAGCGAACTGGTGAGGATGGCGTCCGGCAGGTTGGCGATGAACTTTTCCAGCCGAAACATCCAGGGAAATAGCCGCCCATGGGGATCGAGGAAGTGGTGATCGACCATTTCGCCGGTGAGGCTGCCCTGAAAGTCGAAGACGAGGGGCACGCGCCAAATGGTCGCCAGTGGCCAGCCAAGTAGAGCGCCCTCGTGCATGTGCCCGTGTACGATGTCGGGCTTGACCATGCCCATGACGCGCAGGCTTTTGATGGCCAGGTATGCGTCGAGTGCCAGCTTGTGCCGTGATGAGCCGACTTCGTAATCGGCGTGCCAGGGAAGGGCGGGCGTGCGGTGAATGGTGAGACCAGGGACGTCCTTTCCTTTATCGTAGGTGACGATGGTGACCCGATGCCCGGACGCTTGCAGCACGCGCGCTTCCTCCAGGATACGAATGTGCCCACCGTAGTCGGCAAAGAAGGAGGTGGGGGCAATCATTAAGATGTTGAATGGTCTGGACGGCATGATGCAGGCGGGCGTCAGTTGTCGCTTTTTTTACGGCGGCTCCCCAGGAGGCGTTCACGCATGGTCAGGGGATCAATGTTGTTAAGGGGAAATTCTTGCCAGTCGTTGCGGGCACGCTGGCGCAACCATTCCTCGCGTTCGATGGCTAGTTGTTGAAGCAGCGCGTCCAGCGTTTCTGATTCCCCTTCGTATATTTGCTGCTGCATGGCGCGCAGTTCGTTAATGATGCTTTCCAGCCAGCGGAGGGTGGCCGCCTTGTTTTGGATGGCTTGATAGCCCAGGTCGGGCTGGCGCAAGGCAGCGGTTCCGAGGGCAAACGTGGGGCCGGCAAAGCGGAGTATATCGCGCCAGCCGGTGGCCTGGGTAATGGCGCGGAAGAGGGCGGCGGAGAGGAGGCCGGGGATGGTGTCTACGCCTTGCGCGAGGCTGTCGTATTCGTGGGGATCGAGGAAGTAGGGTTGCGCGCCGACGAGGAGGCCGATGTTGATGGCGGTTTCCACGGCTTTTTCTTCGGCGCGTGCTGCCGGCATTAAGCACATCACCGAGTCCCGAAACAGATCCGGGGTGGCCGCCTCCAGCCCGACGCGGCCATCGGCCAGCATGTTGGCGGCCAGTACGGGCTTGACGCCGACGTAGTGCCCTTGCCGTAGGTACTGCGCGGCCCATTTTTGCCCCAGTCCTTTGGCGTCGGAGGCATCGAGAATGAGGGTATGCTCCTGCACGTCCTGGCCGATCTGGCGCAGGGTGGTTTCCAGGGCAAATGCCGGCAGAGACAGGATTACAATATCCGCCCCCGCCACCGCGCCGATGAGATTCCAGCGGCTTTCATCAATGATGCCTTTCTTTTCCGCTTCTTTGGCCAGCGGCGCATCCAGGTCAAAGCCGACTCGTTTCAGTTTGAGTTCAGGCCGTTTGAGCGCCAGAGCGAAAGACGCGCCGATGCGGTCCAGGCCGATGATGGATACTCTTTGTGCTTTCATATTCTGTAGGTAGTTGGTGGACCTGCCTGCTCTGGCCGGTCACGCGCGACTCACTGAATGGTCGTGGTGGTGCTGGTAAAATGCCGGCATCTCCTGCCGGATGCGCACGGCTGCCTGAATGGACCAAAATGATCCCAACGGGCGAAGTATACCCCAAGATAATGGAAGTGACAGCGGGAGAAGTTTAACGGGGGATGACCCACCTCCGCCAGTCCGGCGGCAGCTTGCCGGCGCGGCGCGCGAACTGCATGGCGTGCCCGCAGGCGCACGCGCGCGGCGATGGCAGGTTGACCCCACCTGGCCAGCCCGACAGATCGAAATTCGGCGGGACCAACAGCGTCGCCCAACACATCTCTAGCTCGCGGCACAACGCTCCTTCAGGTTGGGAGTGGGTGGTGAAGGCTGCCACGCCCTGGTTGCGCCACCACGCCCGCGTATCTGGCGCGGGGAGGTTGTCGAGGATGAGAAGGTTGCCCCCCTGCCGCGCTCCCGCCGCGCCCAGGGCCGTGGTCATTTCCGGGCAAAAGGGGGGCTGCTGTTGCACGTAGCCCGTGCCGACGGTCTCGAAAAAGGTCGTGGGGCGTTCGTCGGTGAATTCGATGAAGTCGCGGGGGAGCGTGGGCTGCGTCAGGTCTGGTTCCAAAATGACGGCCAGGACACGTTCCGCCCCCGCCAGCCGCGCGGCGTAGGCGGCGGCACGGGGATCGGGCAACGTCGCCGCGGCCAGGGTTATGGTTCCGGCGGTGCGGCGGCCAGCAACCGGGCCGAAAGGGGTTTCCAGGATGTCGGGAGAGGATGCGGCGCGTGCCGGCATTCGATAATCAAGGACAGCCAGCGTGATCATGCAACCATTGTATCTCAAGCGGGCAAAAGCGGTGAAAGTTGACTTGCGACATCCCTCAATCGTGCGGGGGTTCGTGTGTCTGAGATTGCGAATGCTGGCGAAAAAAAGCCCCGTCTCCAGGGACGGGGCTTTCATCAGGTTATGTTTCAGACTGCCGGCATCTTTTCCTACGGACGTTCGAGCCAGAAATCGTAACCGCCAGAACCGCTGTAAGAGGAGATGCGCCAGTAGTAGTAGCCAGCGGATCCGTTGTAACTAATGCTCTCGCTGCTGGAAGCGCTGGTTGAGCTGGCGACGGAAGACCAATACCAGCCGGTCCACTTGTAGAGGTAGAGGTCGAAGTCTGTGCCTGCCGGACCTTCCAACCACCCATTGTGCGTGCCGGCATTACTGTAATAGTACGTCCCGTTCGGCTGATAATCATAATCACCCGCGCCGGAAAGCGTACCGGTGAAATGCTCACAGTTGGTGCAGGGATCGCCACCAGGAGGCGGTGTGGGTGTGGGGGGGATGGGCGTTGGCGTGGGGGGCACGGGGGTATTGGTGGGCGTGGGGGGGATGGCCGTCGGGGTGGCCGTCGGTGGGATGGGTGTGGGGGTGGGGTTGCCGCCGCCGCCCGCGGTGCAGATTTCCACGCTCCACCCGTTGAGGCTGCCGCCGTCCAGGTTGGCATTATCGTGGATGATCAGTGTCCAGGTTCCGGCGCTGTTTTGCCCGTCAAACGTGGAGAGCGGATTGCTGGGTTGGTAGGTTCCGCCGTTTGTTGGTGGGCAAGGCCAGGAACCAGGCGCGGCCTCGTCATCCAGGCTAAGATTGAAGTTGTCCTGTGAGCCGCACGAACGGGCCATGATCTGCACGGTTGTGCCGGCAGGACTCTGCAAATTGAAGTCCAGGTCATTGATCCAGGTGTGCGTGCCATTCAACCCCAGCACATTGACGTCCACAATGGTCCCGCTGCCGCCCACCGTGACGACTGAAGTGACCGTGGGTGTGCCGCTGCTGGAAATGCTTTTCGGCACGTCGGTGCTGGTGTAGGTTGTACACGTTTGCGGTCCGGGTGTGTTTGTCGGCGTGGGAGAGGGGGGCGGGTTCGTATTCAGCAGGGAGTAGAGCAGCAGGTTGGGCGATCCCGTGCCAATGCTGCTGAGGCGACCACTGGTGGCGCTGGTGATGATGGCGTTGGTCACGGTGGCCGGGGATGCGCCCGGATTGCTTTGCAGATAGAGGGCGGCTACGCCGGCGACGTGCGGGGTGGCCATAGACGTCCCGCTGATGGTGTTCGTGGCGCTGTCGCTGGTGTTCCAGGCGGAGGTGATGTCTGATCCTGGGGCGAAGATGTCCAGGCAAGTACCGTAGTTGGAGAAGGAGGAGCGGGCGTCGGAGGAGGTCGTGGACCCGACGGTGATGGCCGCGGCTACGCGGGCCGGGGAGTAGTTGCAGGCGTTGGCGTTGTCGTTGCCCGCGGCAATCGCGTACGTGACGCCGCTGTTGATGGAGCTGATGACGGCGTTGTCGATAGCCGTGGAAGCGCCGCCGCCCAGGCTCATGTTGGCCACGGCCGGGCTTTGGTGGTTATTGGTGACCCAGTCAATGCCGGCAATGACGCCGGAGTTGGAGCCGGAACCCTGGCAGTTGAGAACGCGCACGGCGTGGAGGGTGACGGCTTTGGCTACGCCATACGTGCTGCCGCCAATTGTGCCGGCAACATGCGTCCCGTGTCCGTTGCAGTCATTCCCGTTTTGTCCGTCGCCAACGCTGTCGTAGGCGATGGAGGCGCGCCCGCCAAACTCATTGTGCGTGGGGCGGATGCCGGTGTCGATGATGTAGGCATGGACGCCGCTGCCGGTCAGGTTGTAGGTGTAGGTCGTGTCCAGCGGCAGGTCGCGTTGGTCAATCCGGTCGAGGCCCCAGGTGGCGTTCGGCTGTGTGGTGGTGGCCCAAGCCTGCTGGTCGGCTTCGATGTAGGCGACGTTGGGGTCGCGGCGGGTGGCGGCCAGGGCCGCGGGGGAGAGCGTGCCGGCAAATCCTTGCAGCGCCGTCGTGTAAATGTATTGGACCTTCCCGCCGAGTGCCTCAACCTGGTTGGTCAGGCTGCCGGTCACGGCGGCGGTGGCGCCTTGTTTGAAAACGACAATGTATTGATCGGGAATAGCATAGGCGCTGTCCGCATACAGGACGGGCGCATCCGCCTCGCGCTGCTGCGTCTCCGCGGCGCTGTCCGCGCCAAAGGATGGGCCGGCCAGCAGGGCGAGCGCCAGGATGGCGGCAACAACATACAGAATACGGGACTGTTTCAATCTCATATGAAAAACCTCCTCAGTTAAAATAGAACGGATAGGTTGACGACAGATGGTCATAATTATGTGAAACCTTATCGTGTGTCTCTCGTTTTTGCCCCTGTTCCGCGCTATTTTGGATGACAGTTAGGCGGATGCCGGCATGAATGCCGTACGAGCGCCCAATTCAACCGCCGCCGCCAGCAGCACGGGCAGCGCGCGGCGCGCCACGCCGGCGCCAAAATCACGCCGGGGATCGAGATGCCACAGCCCCGTGGCAAAATTCGTGACCAGGCAGAGGCTGGCGTAGGCCACCCCCAGTTCCGCCGCCAGCCACACTTCCGGGCACAGCGTCATCCCCACCACATCCGCGCCAAGTTGCCCCGCGAGGGCGATTTCCGCCGCTGTCTCCAGTCGTGGCCCCTCCGTGCAGACGTAGGTCAAGGCCGCCATCGGGTCCAGGGTGGCATCGCCGTGGACCAAAATCGCCTGGCGTGCGTCGGCGGCGAAAGGCTGTGCCGCCTGGCGCGGGTCGTCTCCCTGGTTGATGTGGTCAATGGTGCGGGCGGCGGCGCGGCTGGGATGGGGTGTGGGGCCAAAGCTGCTCTGCCGGTTGCGTGTCCAATCCAACAAGCGTGCCGGCACAACCATGTCGCCCACGCGCAGTCGCGGATTGATCGCACCCACCCCATTCCAGGAGAGAATGTGCGTGCCGCCCAGGGCGCGCGCGGCCCAGATGTTGGCGCGATGGTTGACAAAACGGGCGGATCGCGCCAGGGTGTCCTCGCCATGCCGACTACTAAACCAGACCGCGCGACCGTCCGCCGTCTGTAACTGGTAGAACAGGGGCGAGGTTCCATAAGGGGTGGTGAGCCGGCGACGGGCGACGATGGGCGCGAATTCGCCCGGATCAATTTCGTAGGCAGCCGTGCCGCCGAAGATGACGACGACGGGGGCGGGCAGGGTGGGGGTGTTGGGGGGCATGGTATTTGCGCGTAGTCACAGTGGTTAAAGGTCCAGCTTGAAGGCAAGTTGATATTCAGGGGGCGTGGCGGCTTTGTCGGCGCGGAAGCAGGTGGTAATGTCGTGGCGCGGCTGCTCCTGCCGCGGGTGAAATCCGGCCTGTCGCAGCATTTCGCGCCAGTGATCGGGTTCGGGCAGTCGGTTGGCGGCAGGGCCGAGAACGAGCCAGTTGGTGAGGGAGCGCGTGCGTTCGGAGAGGAGGAGCCTGCCGCCGGGAGCCAGGATGCGGTACGCTTCTTGCAGCAGGCGCTGGCGGTCGCCATGTTGCGGAAACTGGCTCAGCGTGTCGTGCAGGATGATGGCGGGAACGCTGCTGTCGGGCAGGGGGATGAGGTCCACGCTGCCGGCAATCCAGGTGCGTCGCGGGTCGGGGGGCGGGTGGAGGAGGCGCTGGCGGGCGCGGCGGAGGGTGGGATTGGGGGTGAGTTGGGGGTTATACAGGTCGATGATGGTTAATTTGCCGGTGGTGAGGAGGGTGGTGAGGTAAATGCCGGCATCTCTCCGCCCCACCTCAATCTGCACAAACCGCTCCGTCGGCGTAATCTCCCCCAGCGCAAACAAATAGGCATAATCCGGGGAGCGCCCCTGCCGCTGGGCCAGCAGCAGCCCCACCGCCGTAAAATAAAACAGCACCAGCCAGATCGCCGCCGCGAACAACGCATACGCCCACCAACCCTGGCTTGCCACCATCAGGATCAGCAGCAGCAGCGCCGCGTTAGCCAGAGCGATGCCCACGTAGCGGGGCCAATGATCATAAACGTGTTGACGAATACCTGGCATACGACCGGTCACAGACGCGCTATCTGTCTCCTATGTAACCGCCCCAAAATAACTTCGCACTTTTTACGGACGGTTACTGACAAGCTGTCCGCACATTTCCGATAATTTAATTGCGGACAGCCACTAAGGGGCAAGATTGGTTCATTCTCCGAGAATGAACCAATCTGTTTCCTGTGCATTCCACTCCGCAATGTCGTATAGTTGCTGCCATCCCATGCTGCCCGGCACGGGCGGAGACGACAAGGACGCCTCCCTGTATGGGCCTGGTCCGCTATGGACGCAAAAAGGATGGTTCCCATGTCAGACGACATCTACCACCAACTTCTGGAAAGATACCAGAGTGGACAAGTTCCCTGGGACCAGGAATTGCCGCCGCCGGAAGTGATAGACCTGGCGCGGACGTTGTTGCCGGGGCGCGCGCTGGACCTGGGTACAGGCTTTGGGCGGGCGGCCATCTACCTGGCGCGGTTGGGTTGGGAAGTGGACGCCGTGGACTTCATCGCCGAAGCCATCGCCGGCGCGGTCACGCGGGCGCAGCGAATGGGCGTGGACGGCGTGCGGTTTCACCTCAGCCAGGTCACGGCTATGCCGTTCCTGTTTGCTCCCTATGATCTGGCGCTGGATGTGGGCTGTATGCACAATTTTTCGTCCGTGCAGTTGGTGGCCTATTGCCATGAACTGCGCCGCCTCCTGCGGCCTGGCGCGCATTATCTCCTGTTTGCGCATTTGCGCGCGCCGGACGCCGCCGAAGCGCGCTGGCTCGACGAGGCGCTTTTGCGGCGCTTGTTCAGCGATGGCTTCCACCTCCGGCGCGTCGAATATGGCACGACCCAGGTCGGCGACAATCCTCCGTGGCCGTCTGCCTGGTTCTGGTGGCAGCGGGCGGCGGAAGGGGAAAGCGTTACGAGTTCTTCTGACGTTCCTGGCGCAGACGCGGCAGCCAGGTGAGCAGGGTGCTGCCATCGGTGAAGCCGAGGGGGAGGAAGGCCCCCAGGGCGAAGACGAGCAGGTTTTCCCAGAAGAAAAACTGGCTCAGGTAGGCGGGCAGCCCGCCTGTGGGGCGGAGGGCGAACATGGCGAGGAGGCCGAGCAGGCTGAGTAGCAGGCTGGCGGGGGAGCCTCCGAGTGCGCGACGAATGTGGACGGATGCCGGCAATTCCGGTTCGTCACGCGGATAGAAGGAGCCAATCAGGAACCAGTGCAGGTGCAGCCGCTGCATGGGCCAGCCGACGCGCCGCGCCGCCCAGACGTGACCCAACTGATGCCCCAGATCGGAGAGCCAGTGCAGCAGGACGGCCACGAACCCGCCCGCCACGGCGGATCCCAGGGATAGGCCGAGGAACAGATACCCGGCCGCGCCCAAGGTTGCCCAAAGGATTAGGCTGCTGATGAGTGCCGGCATTTTCGCGCTGATCGTTACGCCCCAAATACTGCCGAAATGAATCGTTCGCATGATGGTTGCCCTCCAAAGAAGTGTGCCACCTCCCTGGAAACTCAATGAATGATGGTAACGACTAACGCTCTCTGGCGATTGGACCCCTTTCACCGGAGAAAATGAGTCCAATCAGGCTTAGGACTGACGATGAAAAAAGTGCGGAATGGCATCGTCAGTTTGAAGGAACGGTAAGGAAACAACTTCGTTGTCTTATCTTTTTTCCGTTCCTGAGCAGTTACGCTTAAAGTTCAAAAAGCTTCCAGGAAGATAGCTGCCTATTCAATGTACCCCAGGTTACGCAGAGCGTCCATGATACCGCGCTCTTCCGCTTCGCTCAATAGCTCCTTTCCTTTTTCCTGCTTTGGCGACACCTCCGCGTAGCGCACGGGGCGCGGCTGCGCGAACAGAGGCAGCACCCGCCCATCCATGTGGCGCGGCACGGGCTGACCCAGCGCGTGCAGCGCCGTCGGTGCAATGTCAATCAGCCGGGCTTCCTGTATTTCACCTTGTGCAAATGCCGGCCCCGCCGCCACCAGGATGCCATTCAGGTCATGGTAGCCGCTGATGCCGCGCAGCCAGCTTGGAGGAATTTCCGTCATCATCTCGTGCAGCCCCGCGCCCCCGTCCACATCGGGCTGAAGCCGTACCAGGATGTCCGGGGCGCGGTTCAGGTGGGGGCCATGATACACGGCTTCTCGCGGTAGGGCGGTCACGACCGTCGGCTGCCGCCGCAAAGTAGCCAAAATCTCTTCGCGTAGTGATGAGTAGGCAGAAAGGGGAACACAGCCATGCGGCTGCCGACCCTGTAGATTCAGGTGGACGCCCTCAATGGGGTGGCTGAGCTTTACGCGATAGGCTTGTGTGCGTGGCCAGTCGATCTGGTCGATACCCTCGCGCATACGGCTGAGGCGCTCCTTGAGCCGGGTCGGTAGCGATTGCTTCACCCAGTCCACCACGGGCAGGCGTTGCTTGGCCCACTCTACCGCTGCCTGGCTCAACGGCGGCGCGGTGGCGGACGTCTTGGCCCGCAGCCAGCCATGCGCCGCCAGCCAGGCATTCAGGTGGAAGGCGCGTTGCGGGCGCGGCGCGCCGCCGTGGTCGGAAATGACCATTACGTTCAGGTCGGGCGGCAGGTGCGCCAGCAGCCGCCCCAATTCCGCATCCGCCGCGATCATCACGTCCGCCAGCAAGGGGGCGTATCGCTGCCGCGCCGCCGCGCTGACGCCGGGAAAACCGGGTTGGGCAAATTTGAAGAAGCGGTGCTGGGCACCGTCAGTGGCTCCGTTAACGAACATGAGTAGGTCCCAATCCACCTCCTGGCTGAGGCGGAGCAGGTTGTTCGTCATGGTAGCCATGCTGTGACGGTAGATGGCTGCCTGGCGCGACGGGCGGGCGCGACTGATCTGGTCCGCCGTGTGTGTATCCAGCGGACCCAGGCGCGCGCTCCACGCTGGCGGCTGTGTGTAGGCGCGACGGCGGTCGGGGGTGGGGTAGCCGGCGACCATGACGCCGCGGACGGGCCAGGCGGGGTAGGTGAGGGGGACCTGGTAGGCGATAACGCCGCCGTCGATGAGGTCAAACAGGGTGGGCAGTTGGTAGCTGGCGGCGCCGGCAAGCTGCTCGTCGTGGCCGCTGTAGCGGCTCAGGTCGAGGTTGCGGAAATCGAAGACGCCGTGCTGTCCGGGATTGGTTCCCGTGAGCATACTCACCCAGGCGGCGGCGGAGATGGGCGGCCAGACGGAGGTAAGTGTTCCGTGCGTGCCCTGGGCGCGGAGGCGGGCCAGTGTGGGGAGTTTGCCTGCGTCGAGCAGGGGGCGCAGCACCTGCCAGGTTGCGCCGTCAAGTCCGGCAATGAGGAGTGGCATGGGAGGGGCGAGTGGTGTGTGGCGAGTGGCGAAGAAACCGCCAACCGCAAACCGTCAACTAACAACCGTCAACTATCAACGCTGCTATTTCCTCCGTATTGTATCCCAGGTGCAGGGTGGCGGCGGGGGCTTGTTGGGAGAGGGCTTGCAGGAGGCTGACGTGGGCGTCGAGGGTGGGTTCGTCCCAACTGTCGATGCTTTCGGACATGAGGTGGGCGAGGGCGAGGGCAGGTTTGAGGGGGTGGAGGCGGCTGGTGGGGCTGTGGCTGACTTGGGGGAAGTAGAGGGCGCGGATGGGGCTGGGGGGGGCGCGGTGGGTGATGAGGATGGATGCCGGCATGTGATATTTCCCATCATCTCCATTCAACGGCCATTTGCGCGCCAGCGGCTGTAGCCACGGCAGCAGCCGCAGCGACGATGGTTGGATGCTAAACCCACCCGGCGAAGGCAGCGCGTACACGCCATCCGCGCGCTGTTGTAGCAGCGTCAGATCGTTTGCCAGGTAATGCCAGCCACGCCGTAGCAGGTTTAGTCCCGTGGTTGTTTTGCCGCTGCCTGACTGCCCTACCAACAATGTCGCCGCGCCATCTCGAACGGCGGCAAAAGCGTGCAAGAGAAAGTAGCCACGCGGACGCAACAACGCCGCCAGCGCCGCCATAATTACGTCTTCGACGCGCCCACGCCTGAAAATAGCGGGCGTGATCACGGCCTCTACCGGGATGACGTTGCCGGCAGGCTGGCCCAGTGGCAGGGCGACCTGCGCGCCATCGTGAAAGGCCAGTAGCACGCGCCCATCTCGCAGGCGATAGGCGGCGACGTTGGGGCGAGGGGCGTGCGGATCGTGGTGGGGGGTCTGGAAGTAGGGTGGAAATGCCGGCAACGACGGCAGCGCATCCCTTGTCCGAATCACAAAACAAAGATCGGCGGCATCCGGTTCGGCTACCGCCGTTTCGGCTACCGCCGTTTCGGCTACCGCCGTTTCGGCGGCCTCATCCTGTGGGAAGCCATCGAACAGGGTGCGCCAATGGGCGCGGGCGCGTTCGTCGGCGCAATGCAGCACCAACCGCAGCCCGTGGAATTGTACGCCGAATGCCGGCAAGGGAAGCGTCGTGTCGGATTTACTTTGCGGCGATGTCATGCCGGTGTAGAGCGGACCAGATACGGTAGAGATGCGTGAATTGCGCGCCATTCGCGGCGGTCCACCGGCTCGCCGTATCTTCTGCTTCCGCCAGATATTGTTGCTCTACCTGCGCCAGGTCTTCCATTTCCGCGGCGGAAAGAGGTTGTGCCGTCAGGTTGTCCTGGCGTGGGATGACGACGACGCGGGCCAGAGGCGCGCCGCGCGTAAGATGAACCGGCTGATCGGGCTGTGGCAGGCGGAAGACGAGGAATGTTTGGCGTGGGTACCAGTCTGACTCAATGACGCCGGTAATCATCTCCAGGCCGGGCGGCGGATCCGTTGCCGGCAGCAGCAAGGAGACGAATCCTGGCGGCGTTTTCAAGGTGTAGCCGCTGCCGATGCCGAAATGGTCGGGGGCGAACTGGTGGATGATGCGCGGCTGATTGGTCTCGCGGGCCAACATCGGCAGGTTCTCCACCGCCAGAACATCGGCGGCGCTGACGGAAATTGTAACGTCCGTGAGGTAGCCGTAAAACAGGGTCCAGCCAACTCTTTGCCCGTCTCCCCACGGTTTGCAGTGAAAAGGGACCGCCTGTGGCGGTTGCGCGGCGGCGCGCGCCTGGTCCAGTGGCGTGACGCGGGGGTGGGGGCGGGCGGGATCGAGCAGATAGGGGACGGATTTTCCGAATTTTAGCATGAGGGACAATCGTAACGATTAACGCTATCTGGAGATTGGACCAATTTTACGCATGCAACGACCATTTTCACCAGAGGAAATTGGTCCAATCTGGCTTGGCAGTTTTGGGCAATCAACCTTACAGGTCGCCAAAGACCTGTAAGGTTGATAATGTTTCCGCCGTGTTAGCGACCGGCGAGGCTCTGTTCGATGGCCTGGTTGAAGACGTCCAGAGGCTGCGCGCCAACGAGCATGTTTCCGTTGATGAAGAAGGTTGGCGTGCCCGTGATGCCCAGGCTTGCGCCTTCGCGCAGGTTGCGGTTGATGGCGTCGTCGTATTGGCCGCTCTGCAGGCATTGGTTGAAACTGGCGGTGTCGAGGCCGAGTGTGCCGGCATAATTCGTAAACAAATTCGCCGCATTCTCGTTGCCCCACTCTCCCTGCTTGCTAAACAGCAAACCTATCATTTCCACGGAGGCGCTCTGTTCGCTCGCGCACCACGCCGCCTGCGACGCCAAAAACGCCTGCGGATGAATGGACGTCAGTGGGAAATCTTTTATCACGTAATACACCTGACCCGTGTTGATGTACGATTCCAGCAGCGACGGGAAGGTTTGCGCGTGGTGGCGGCTGCAGAACGGGCACTGGAAATCCGTGAACTCGACAATTGTCACGGGCGCGTCCGGGTTGCCAATGCCAAAGCTGTCATCTAGCGAGACATTAACGGGGCCAGAGGGCGTGGGTATCGGCGTGGGGGTTGGCTGTGGCACGTAAGCTTCCGCCAATCGTCCTTCCGCCGCCAGCGATGTGGCAATTTGGAAGTGCTCAATTGGGCGCGCGCCATTGAGCGGGTAGCCATTGATGAAGAAGAATGGCGTACCGTCCACCCCCAGCGCCAGCGCCTCGTCCTTATTGTTTATCACCTCGCTGTCGTACTTTTGCGAAGTCAGGCAGGCGGAGAATGTGGCCTGATCCAGCCCCAACTCCACGGCCAGGTCGATCAGGCTTTGCGTTGTGTCCACGTTGGGGTCGCTCCAGATGGGCTGTCTGGCAAACAAGATGTCGTGCATTTCCCAATACGCGCCCTGATCCCCGGCACAGCGGGCGGCATTGGCCGCGGCACGCGCTGCCGGATGAATGTTTTCCAGCGGCAGGTCCTTGATAATGTAATAGACTTGACCTGTGTCCACCATGTCTTGCATGATGCTGGGGAGCGTTTCCGCGAAATGTCGTTGGCAGTAAGGACACTGGTAGTCGGTGAATTCAATGATAGTGACGGGCGCACCCGGGTCGCCTTTGGCGGCGGCGAAATTCGTGGTAAGCGTGGCCGGGGTGGGAGCGACGACCGGCTGGTCTGGCTGGGCTTCGGTTTCGGCGGCGGCGATCTGTTCCCCGTTCATGACGGTTTCGATGGCCTGGTTGAAGACGGCCAACGGTTGCGCGCCCACCAGTGGTTGATTGTTGATGAAGAAGGAGGGCGTGCTGTTGACGCCACGCGCCTGCGCGTCCTGCGCATCCGCTTTCACGGCGTCGTTGTATTCCAGCGCGGAGAAGCAGTCGGAAAACGCGGCCATATCCAGCCCGGCCTGGTTCGCCAGATTGGTTAGCGCCTGTTCATAGCCGGCATTGGCCCACTGAGAGACGGTGCTGAAAAGGAGATCGTGCATGGCCCAGTACTGCGCCGCGCCCTGCGCGCCGGCGCAGCGGGCGGCGTTGGCCGCGGGCACGGCCTGCGGGTGAATACTTGTGAGCGGGAAGTCGCGGAAAATGAAGACTACTTCGCCGTTGGCGATCTGGTTCTGGCGCAATGCGGCGAAAGTTTCCGTGAAGAAGCGGCTACAGAAGGGGCACTGGTAGTCGGAATACTCTTCCATGACCACGGGGGCGCTGGGGTCGCCCATGTAGGGGTAGCCTTCGACGGTGAAGCCGACTTGCAGCCCCTCGGCGAAGATGGCGCTGCTGTTGGGGTCAATGTTGATGGTGGGTTCGATGCCGGCATTTGCCGACACATTGCTGGCAGGAGATTCCGCGGGCAGTTCCGGATCGACACTGGCCTCCGTGATAGCCTCACTCGTGGCCAGGGATGCCGCATTGGCCGTTGCGGCAAAATCTACGGCGGGCGTATCGCCTTCATTGACGGACGGTTCCACGGGGCCACAGGCGGCTATGATAAAAAGCAGCAACAAGCTGCCCAGGAAAAGAAGCGGCGCGGGCGAAAGGCGAGGTTTCATAAAGTTACTCCATGTCTTGATGGGCAATCGGTCGGATCGTTCTCTCACGCTGACCTCAAGGACAGGAGGCGGAGCCGGGGCAGTTGGCGCACAATAGCCTGGCTCTCAGGCCAGGCCCGCGCCGCCAGAACGATGGTCAGCATAAGGTGAAATCAGTTTGCGTCAGGGGGGAATTATGACACACACGCATTGTTTCGACCAAGTGAACGGACGACGACGATCAGGTAATGCTTATGTGCGGGGTGGGTGGCGAGGGGCCGGGCACGTGCTCTCGACTTCCGCCTTCCGTGCGATTCGCCAGAGGCTGGCGGCTGTGCTAGACTATACTTTTTGGTTTACGCACAGTCATTTTTACGTATCCCGTAAATTCTCAACTGGACACTGGCGTTTTTGGCGTGGCGGCTTCAGCCGACCCACGTATGGCGTTTGATCCGGCCACCCTATGTGGATTTCGCCAGACGCCAGCTCTCGATATTTCGGGGGAAATGCAGCCTGAGCTTGTCGAAGGCCGTTGGTTTCGACAGGCCCAACCAACTTTACCACCCTTTATTGAGAAGATACCGTATCTCGTATGAACAAGAAAGACAGGCGACGTCTGCTGTGGTGGTTGTGCTGGGGCTGGTTGGGTGTGTTGGGGGCGGCGTGGTGGATCATGCCGGCATCCGCCCAAACTCGCACCAATGGCATCGAAAAACCGGCGGACGGGGAGACCGTTGCCGGCATCGTGTCCATCTCCGGAACCGCCGCCGACCCCAACTTCCTCCGCTACGAACTCGCCTTCCGCCGCGAATTGGGCGGCGATTGGATCGTTTTTGCCGAAGGAGACCAGCCTGTTTATGCCGGCACGCTCGCCCTGTGGGACACCACCGTCGGGCGCAACACCAACGCCGCCGTCTTTCCTGATGGCGCTTATCAACTCCGCCTGCGCGTCGTGCGCCAGGATTACAACTACGATGAATATGTCGTCAGCGGCGTCATCATTTCCAACGACACACCCACGGCTACACCCACGATCACCACAACCGTCACCGTCACGCCTCCCGCATCGACCGGCGCCACCCCCTTTGCCGTGCCATCGCCCGCCGCGCTGCCCTCGTTGACGCCGTTTCCCACCCTCACGCCGTTGGCCGCGCCGCCCGGCGATGTGGTTCCCATCTCGCCGGAGCGGGGGCGCGGGGAGGGCGCTTCGGAGACGGGCGGTTTGCTGGGGCAGCTTGCCGGCATTGATGCCGGTCGCTTCTCCCGTGCGTTTTGGGCAGGCGTGCGTGTCACCGGCATCCTGTTCGCCATCGGTGGTCTCTATGTATTCTTGCGCGCGCTCACACGCTGGCTGCGCCGCCTGCCGACCCGCCGTCCCCGATCATAAGGGATGCGCGTCCGCCCTCTGTCACCATACTGATTGTTGCCATGATGTCCGATAACTCTCTCGACACACTCTTCTCCCGTTTGCAGCCGGATGCCCTCGCCGCAGAATCAACGCCCCAACGGGCGCTGGTGGTCGGTCTGGGGAATCCGGGGCGCGAATATCGCCAGAACCGCCATAATCTCGGTTTTATGGTGATAGACAAACTGGCGCAGGCGCGTGGCATCCAGGTGGGCAAGTCGCGTAGTCAGGCGATAATGGGGGATGGGGAGATTGCCGGCATTCCCGTCATCCTCGCCAAGCCCCAAACCTACATGAACAACAGCGGCGCGGCCGTCTCCCAACTCCTGCGCTTCTTCAAAATACCCGCCAGCCGCCTCCTCGTCATCTACGACGAACTGGATTTGCCCCTGGGTACGCTGCGCCTGCGCCAAAAAGGGAGCGCCGGCGGCCACAACGGCATGCGCTCGCTCATCCAGCATCTGGGCGACGACTTCCCCCGGCTGCGCCTGGGCATTGGCCGTCCCCCTGGGCGACTTCCCGCCGCCGCCTTCGTGCTGCAAAACTTTGCCGAAGCCGAACAGATCACCGTAGAAATCATGTTGCAAGAAGCCGTGACCGCCGTGGAAACCTTTCTCACGCAAGGTATAGACATCGCCATGACGCGCCACAACGGCCCCGTTGCCGGCAGAGACGCAGATAACGGATGACCAAATAGACCAGCCCACCTGCCCGGAAGCGCCACGGCAACCATTCACCCATAAATTATTCCCATGAACATCTCCGGCCTATTAACCCTCTTCGACCAGCTTCCCCCCTACCAGGAACTGCGCCGAAAATTGCGCGAAGACGCCGACGTGGCCCCGCTGGGGCTGCCGCGCAGCGTCTGGCCGGCGCTGCTGGCCAGTATCCATGCCGAAGCCAACGTGCCCATTGTACTCATCACGGGGCGAATTGATGCCGTACCCATCTGGCGGCAGGACCTGGCTGCCTGGCTACCGCCGGACCGACAATCTCTGCGCTTCCTGGAGCCGACGCCGCTGCCATTTGAGCGTGGCCCCTGGAGCGAGAGCAGTCGCCTGGGGCGGTTGGCGGTGCTCACGCAGTTAGCCATGCTGCAAATGCCGTTCGCGCCGCCGCTGCCGCACCCGCCCCTGATCGTCACCTCGGCGCGGGCGCTGCTGCAAAAGACCGCGCCCCGCGGCCGGTTCGTGACGGCTACGCGCACGCTGCGCACAGGCCAGATTGTGGACCTGGAGAAACTACGCCAGAACTGGCTGCATAGTGGTTACGAGGCGGTGTCCGTAGTGGAGTCGCCGGGGCAGTTCAGCCAGCGCGGCGGTATTGTGGATGTGTTCCCGATTGCCAGCCTTTATCCGGTGCGTATTGAGTTGTTTGGGGACGAAATCGACACGATGCGCTATTTCAATCCGGCCACGCAGCGGTCCGCCGACGTGGCCGATAGTTTGCTGGAGCGGGTGGTGATTCCGCCCGCGCGGGAGGCGATGCCCGGGGAAATGCAGCCGCTGGGGATGGTGTTGCAGGAAGAAGCGCCGCCGAAAGAGGATGATTTGCCGGCATGGCAGGACGACATCCCCCTCCTCGCCAGCGGCCTGCCCTCCCCCCATCTGGAATACTACCTGCCCCTCCTCTACAGCCGCCCCGACTCCCTACTCGACTACCTGCCGTCCGATGCCCTGGTGGTTGTGGACGATTGGCACGTGTTGGACCAGACCGTGCGCGAACTGCATGACCACGCCGACCAGTTGGCGGAGGAGCAGGCCAGCCTGCCCCCTGGCTACCGCGGCCCGCTGTTTGCCTGGAGCGACATGGAAGCGAAACTGGCCTACCGGCGCGTGCTCACGCTGGGCGAACATACGGAACATGCCTCGGACCTGGGGCCGATGTCGCTGGCCCCGTTTTTCCAGCCCGGTCCGCGCTATGGCGGCCAGATTAAGCCACTGCTGACGCAGCTTGCGCAGGGGCGCAAGCAGGGGGAAACGACGCTGGTGGTCAGTCGCCAGGCGCAGCGGTTGGCGGAATTGTGGCGGGAAGAGGGGCCAGATGCCGGCACGCAAAGCACCCTCGCCGACGTTCTTCCCGCCTACCACCCCGTAGACGACATTCCCGAAATGCCCGACAGCGGCAGCCTCACCTTTGTGCAAGGCAGCCTCAGCGAAGGCTTCCTCGTCGAACGCCTCAGCGACAACCGCATTCTCCTCAATCTCCTCACCGACGCCGAGCTATTCGGCTGGAATCGCCCCGCGCCCCGTCGTCGCCTCGCCCCCCGCTCCATCGCCCCGGAAACTTTCTTCGCCGACATCAGCGCCGGTGACTACGTCGTCCATCTGGAACATGGCATTGGCCTCTTCCTCGGCCTCGTCGTCCGCTCCGTGGGTGGAGCGGAGCGAGAGTATTTGCAGCTTCAATACGGCAATGGCGACATCCTCTACGTCCCCGTCCACCACGCCGACCGCCTCAGCAAATGGATCGGCCCCGAAGAAGCCACGCCCCAGCTCAACCGCCTGGGCGACCGCTCCTGGGGGCAGGCGCGCGCGCGGGCGCAGCAGGCGGTAGACGAACTGGCGGACGACCTGCTGGAACTGTACGCGGAACGGGAAGCCGTCGCCGGACACGCTTTTGCCCCCGATGCTCCCTGGCAGACGGAAATGGAAGCCAGTTTCCCTTACCAGGAGACGGAGGACCAACTCCACGCCATCGCCGAAGTGAAGCAAGACATGGAACGGGCGCAGCCGATGGACCGCCTCATCTGCGGCGACGTGGGATATGGCAAGACGGAGGTGGCCCTGCGTGCGGCATTCAAAGCGGTGCTGGATGACAAGCAGGTGGCCATCCTTGTGCCCACCACCATCCTGGCGCAGCAGCATTACAACACCTTCAAGCAGCGGCTGCAACCGTTTCCCGTGCGCGTGGATATGTTGTCTCGCTTCCGCACGCAGTCGCGGCAGGATCAGATTATTCGGGGCTTGCGTGCCGGCAAAGTGGACATCATCATCGGAACCCACCGCCTCCTCTCCGACGACGTTTCCTTCAAGGACCTGGGGCTGTTGATCATCGACGAAGAGCAGCGTTTTGGCGTGCGTCACAAGGAACTCCTGAAGCAGTTGCGCAAGGAAGTGGACGTGCTAACAATGACGGCCACACCCATCCCGCGCACCCTGCATATGAGCCTTGCCGGCGCGCGCGATGTCAGCGTGATTGCCACCGCACCCGCCGAACGTTTGCCCGTGCAGACCTATGTAGGCGAGGCGGATGAAACGCTGCTGCGCCGCGCCATCCTGCGCGAACTGGATCGTGGCGGACAGATTTTTGTCGTGCACAACCGTGTGCAAACGATCAACATCGTCCACGACCAGATTCAGCGGCTGGTCCCGGACGCGCGCATTGCCATCGGCCACGGGCAAATGAGCGAGCGCGAACTGGAAGACGTGATGCAGCGGTTTGCCGATGGGGAAGTAGACGTTCTCCTCAGCACGACCATCATTGAAAGCGGTTTGGACTTTCCCAACGCGAACACCCTGATTGTGGATCGCGCGGAGCAGTTTGGCCTGTCGCAGTTGCACCAACTGCGCGGGCGCGTGGGGCGCGGCATGAACCGTGCCTATGCCTATTTCTTCCATGCGCCGTGGCGCACGCTGACGACGGATGCGCAGGCGCGGTTGGAAACGATTGCCGAGGAATCGCATCTGGGGGCCGGGTACGAAATCGCCATGCGCGACCTGGAAATTCGTGGCGCGGGCGACCTGCTGGGGGCGCGCCAGAGCGGCCACATCGCGGCTATCGGCTTTGACCTGTACACGCGGCTGCTGGCGAACGCGGTGAAGCGGAAAAAGGCGGAGCGGCGTGGGGAAACAGTGCCACCGGAGTTGGGCGAGAGTATTCTCATCGACCTGCCCCTGGCGACGTATGTGCCGCCGGACTACGTGCCTGATGCGGCGCTGCGGCTGCGGTTGTATCGGCGCATGGCCGGACTGGAGCGGATGACGGAGATTGACGAGATGGCCGCGGAATTGGCCGACCGTTTTGGCCCGATTCCCGATCCCGTGGATAACCTGCTTTATCAACTGCGGATTAAGGCATTGGCCGCGCGGGCGGGGGCGGTGGGCGTGACTGTGGAGAACGAGCAAATTCGCCTGCGTTGGCCGCAACTGGAGCAAATCGACCGTTTCCGTTTGCAGCGGTTCCTGGGCGCGGAGGTGCGTGTCAGCCGTTCGGCTATCTGGATGTCCTGGAAGGGGGGGACGAAAGATTGGCAGGTGCGCCTGGTGCAGCTTTTGGAGAAGTTGCCGACTTTTCCTGATGCTGCTCAGGCGGTAAACTCGGATGTCGTGCCGGCATGAGTCGGGCCGCGGCAGCGTGGTGGCGAAACTGGCGACCGCGGCTGGCCCGGCTGGAGGGCTGGGCGTTTTTGCTGCCGCTGGCGCTCTATTGGCGCACGCTGGCCCCGACTGTCTACAACCTGGATAGCGCGGAGTTGACGGTGGCGGCGGCCACGGGGGGCATCACGCGGGCCACGGGGTATCCGCTCTACTTAATCATCGGCGGGCTGTGGTCACGCCTGCCGCTGGGGGACGTGGGGTATCGCCTGAATTTGCTCTCGGCGGTGTGCGGGGTGGTGGCGCTGCTGCTGGCGGATCGTTTGCTGCGCCGTGATGGTGTCTCGCGCACGGCCCGCTATGGGGCGTTGGGGTTGCTGGCGGTGGCCCCGTTTTACTGGTCGCTTTCGCTGGTGGCGGAGGTGTATACGCTGCACGTGGCGCTGATGGCGGGTTTGCTGCTGCTGCTGCGTGGTTGGGCGGAAAAGCCGACGCCGGCGCGCCTGGGGCTGGCGGTGCTGTGGATGGGGCTGAGTATGGGCAATCATGTGACGATGGTGCTGTTGGCCCCGGGTTGCCTGTGGTATGTGTTGACGACCGCGCCGCGCGAGGCGCTGCGTCCGCGGGCGCTGCTGCTGGCGGGTGGGGGGCTGTTGTTGGGGGTGTGCGTGTATGGGTATGTGCCGTGGCGGTTTGGGAGAATGCCGGCATTTAATTATGCCGGCAGCTACGACAGCCAGGCCATCTTCCACCCCATTAACCTGCGTACACTGGACGGCCTCTGGTGGCTCGTCTCCGGCAAACAGTTTAGCAGCCTCCTCTTCACCTATACCGCCGCCGAACTGCTCACCGAAGTCAGCCGATTTATCAACCAGCTATGGCAGGCCTTCCTCATCATTGGCATTGGCCCCGGCCTGCTGGGGCTGGTCGTCACCCTGCGGCGGGATTGGCGCTGGGGGGGCGCGCTCCTGCTCATGTTCCTGGCAAACGTCATCTTCTACGTCAATTACCGCGTCCTGGACAAAGCCACTATGTTTCTGCCTGCCTACTTCATCTGGGCGCTTTGGCTGGCAGTTGGCTACCAATGGTTGCTACGGTGGGCCGCTGCCGGCGAACAGGGGCGCGCCAATGGCTGGCTACTGCGCGGCATCATAGCCGCCGCCGTGCTGGTCGGGCTATTCGTGACCTGGCCGCGCGTTGACCTTTCCACTGATTGGAGCGCGCGGGAAAGAGGGGAGCAAATCCTGGCGCAAGTTGAAGAAAATGCCCTTATTGTGGGGTGGTGGGATACAATTCCTCTGGTAGAATATCTGCAACTCGTAGAAAACCAGCGCCCGGACGTACAGGCGATCAATCGTTTTCTCATTGACCGCGCCAGCCTGAATCAATTGATTTACGCGCAATCAGGACAGCGTCCTGTTTATATCAACGAACCCATTATTGCCCTGCGTGCCGCGTTTGAATTTGTTCCCGTGGGGCCCTTGTATGCCGTGCGCCCTCGCCAGGAAGCGCCGTGAAACGACATGGAGTGGTTGGTGCATCGCGCGCGTATGGGCTTCTCCACGGAAGCACGGGAATATGAACAGGGTTTGTAAAAGGCCAGGTTGGACCAATTTTCTCTGGTGAAACTGGTCCAATCTCCCATAGTTATCAGGGTTTTCGCCAATGACCAATAGAACATTTGTGGTGACGGGTGGCAATACCGGGATTGGAAGAGCGATTGCGCAAGCATTGGCGGCGGCCGAGCATCATGTGGTTATCACGAGCCGTAACCAGGATAGGGGCGTGCAAGCTGTTGCCGGCATCCAGCAGGCAATTCGCCATGCAAACGTCGAAATGGTCATCGGCGACTTGAGTACAATAGCCAGTACGCATCAGTTAGCGGATACGCTACTTGAGAGATTTCCCAACATCGCTGTTTTGATCAACAACGCGGGCGTCTGGATGCTTAAAAAGCAGATCAACCCGGATCAGTTGGAGTATTCCTTCATGGTCAACCATCTGGCTCCATTTATCTTAAGCACCCGACTGCTGCCCTGCCTCAAAGCCAACGCCCCGGCACGAATTGTCAATGTCAATGCGGGTTTGTATACCATGGGGAAACTCAACCTCGACAAAACCCCCTACGGACGCGATTTCAAAGCCATAAAGACGTATGCCAATACCAAGTTGTGCAATCTTCTTTTTACCAGAGAATTGGCGCGCCGCATTGCGGGGAGCGGCGTGACAGTCAATGCCGTGCATCCTGGCGTGATTCGTACCCATTTGGGCGATGCGTCGGGCATTGTTGGACTGCTGTTACGCTTTATGAAGCGGTCGTGGGATACGCCAGAAGAAGGGGCCAAGGCGCCGGTCTGGTTAGCCACTTCTCCCGAAGTCGAAGGTTTAAATGGGCAGTACTTCGATCTGCAAACGCGCACCGAGGTAAATGAGACAGTGAAAGATGAGGCGTTATGCCGGCAATTATGGGACTTAAGTACAACCCTGGGACTGGCGATGAATTAAGATGTGCATTGCATCGCCAGTTTGAAGGAGCGGCAATGATCCCATTCCGTACCGAAAAAGCCTTGATCCCATTCTGGATTGCTCTTAGTCGGCGTTGCCTGAGCGCAGCCCAGCATTTCGCAAGAAACGACCCCGCGAATGGGCACATGAAGGGGATGTTTGCATGAGTGCTTCGGCAAGCGAGACCGTTTTTGAAACGGAACGGCTACTCGTTCAAGTTGCATCAGATCAAGATGCCGCACTCTTTTATGACTTATGGACCAACCCCCAGGTCATGCACAACGTCGGCTTCCCGCAAGGCTTGCCAATCACGCAAAAGGAAATCCAGGAACGAATAAATAACCAGGAAAACCCGCCATTTGATCATTTGCTGGTGGTCAGGTTGAAATCGAGTGGAGAGTCCATTGGCGAATGCCATCTGCACCCTCCTGACGAGGAGCGGATTGCCAGAACGGATGTGAAGCTGCTCCCCGCCTATTGGGGATATCGCTATGGTGTGGAGATAAAAAGGGGATTGCTGCAATTCCTATTCAACCATACCGAATGTATTGCCGTGGAAGCTACGCCGAATGTAGAAAATGCGGCCTCAATTAAAATGCAGGAAGCGGTTGGCGGGCGGCGAGTTGGCGAGGCGGTTGTTGAGTTTCCCGCTTCGATGCAAGGATATACGAAGCCGGTCCATCATTACATCTACCGCGTTTATCGTGACGATTGGCTGAAGTCGCGGCAAGAAGAACAGGGGCGCGCGGCACACCACGCTCTGTGACCGTCAGGATTTTGTGGATGCTTGTGTGAGACGCGCACGGCTCGCGCCGCGACACTACCAACCGTCAACTTTTTTCAGGCGAGCCAGAAACTCGCCCCACAAGGTGTTCTCAAAGGAGACTTCACAGGCTGCCGCCGACCACCATGAATGAAAATGATGTGCCGTCGTAGCCCGATTTTCCAAATCGGGCGGGCGATTTGGAAAATCGCCCTACATTTTCAGAGGCGATTTAGAAAATCGCCCTACATTTTCAAAGGAGATGATTATGAGGAAATTTAGTCGTACGATTATTGTTTTGCTCGTCTTGATGGCCGGGTTTGCCCTATCGCCTTACATGGAACTGTCGGCGCAGAAGCTGGACTGGCAGTTGTTTGGCAGTGGGTATGAATGCACGCAGAACTGCTTGCGCTCTGTGGGCATCTATGGTGTTTCCGTACCATACGGTCAAGGCTACGTGGTTGGCGGGTTTGTGTTTGTGCGGGACGAGAACAATCAGCCGGTTAATGGCGCGATTGTGGCCGCGACGTGGACGTTGCCTAACGGCTCAACGCAGAGCCGGTATGCGCAGACAAATGCCAGTGGCATTGCTCGCTTCCTCACCACGGATGGCGTGGGGGTTTATAACCTGACGATCCAGGGGATGCAGAAGGCGGGTTACACGTTTGACGACGTGAACAGCGTTCTTTCCAAGAATATCGTCGTGCCATAGCGGCGCGACATGGTGCCGGCGCGACGCACACTGTTGTGCGCCGCGCTCGGCACCTGCGCGGTCAGCGCCCTTTCCACCAGGCGATGGCCTGCGCCAGGGCAAATGTGAAGACGATTTCGGCGATGAGGATGATGGTCCATTTGCCGGCATTTGTCCATGCCAATCCACCCCAAAACAGCAGCCCATAACTCCCTAAAACCCAGGCTATATCCAACTCCGCCATCACGGCCACCAGGTGGCGGTTGATCCTGCCTGTGCGCGCCAGCCACACGAGCAGGGAGCCGTACAAGAATAAGATGATGCCGAGGAGGGGAAATGCCGGCATCACCGCCTCCACCGGTCCCAGAAATTGCGCCAACGGACGGCTGGCGACCAGCAGCACGAGACCGCTTCCCGCGCAAAAAATCCCATTCGCCGTGACCACGGAAGAAACCCAGGCAGGCATCCTCGCGGAAACAGAACCATTCGTATACATACGGTGTCTCCTTGTTGATGAAAGTGTTAGTGGGGAGGGGACCACGATTACGATGACCGCCGGTTGATGATTGGTTGTAGCCGGTGCGTCTCAGACCATCATGCCCGGTGGTCATCTACCCCGTTTCATGGCCGCAGCATACCGCCAGGACCAGTGCCAGGTCTATGAAAAAAAGTGCCAAATTGTGCCAGATAGGGTGAATATGGTTGGCTGAGGGGGGAATTAAGGGGAAAAGACGAAGGACGAATGTCGGCGGGCACGACCAGCCGCCAACGGCCAACCATCAACCATCGACCTTCCGCTCCCGCTCGCGCAAATCCTGCGCAATGAGTTCCGCGGCTGCTTTTTGCCAGTTATAGAGCGTGCGCTCAGGAACCTGCCCGCGAAACCAGTCAAGCGCGGCCTTTTCCGTGGGGGCCAGATTGTCGTGCAGGGCGCGGCGGCTGTACGGCTTCAAGCCGACCACGTACGGGTAGTAAAGGGCGTTGTAGAAGCGCCAGGCGTCGCTGCCGTTAAAATCGGCGTCCTCGGCGGGTTTCAGGCGGATAATGCTTTCCCGCAGCATCGCTTGCAGTTCCGTGGCGCGCGCCAGGGTGTTATCCGGTATTTGTCGGCGCGCCAGTCGTTCCTCCACCAGGCGCAGTCGCGTCAACGGGTTGGAGGCCAGGCGGGGCAGCGCCCCCAGGTGGCTGAGGGCGCGGCGCGTGTGGCGGGCGAACTCGTCGGAGGCCAGCCAGTGTGGGGGCATGTCTTCCCGCGCGCGCGGCAGAGCCTCCGCCACTGCCCGCAGGGTTTCTCGCTCCTGCTGCATCCGGGGCGCGCGCCCCAGAGAGAGGCGGTCCAGCGCGGCTTGCAGCCTGCTTGCTTGCGTCTGTACAAGGATGGCCGTGCCGATGCTTGCCAGCAGCAGGAGGAGCATGGCGGGTATGGGACCGGTGCTGATGAGGATGGCCAGCGTTACCTGTCCGCCGAAGAGCAAACTGATCGCCAGGGAGAAGGTGAAGGAACGTAGCAGGTCGCGCGCCAGTGACTCGCCGGCATCCAGGGCGTCCAGAAAGGCGACCACCAGCCCCAGGCTGACCAGGTCCAGCCCTATCGCCAACAGTCGCCACAACAGGGGCAGGGGCAGCAGCGGAAACATGACCAATCCCATGCCGAGGCCAAAAAACAGGGTGGCGATGAGCGCCAGCCCCAGCGGTGCCCGCGGCTGGCGGCGGTATTGTCGCCAGGCGACGACGAGGGCTGTGAACATGAGCAGGGAGATGATGCCGGCAATGCCGGCAAAAAACGGACCCGGTCGCAATGTATGATCAGATGAAACAAAAAGGAACGGCGTCCCTATCCCCATCAGGAATAAGAGCAGAGCGATGGCCGGCAGCGCCCCTATGGCCGACAGATGACTGTTTTCCGGCGTGGCGGCATTGTCGGACGTGAGCGTGAAGATTGTAGCGCACCAAAATAACGCGGGCATCAGCGCCAGTGTCCAACTCCAGCGCCCCCAGGCGAGTGATGCCGGCGCCGGTGTGAAAGCGGACATGCCGGCAGCCGCCAAAGCCAGCGCATAGGTGATCAAGCCCATGCCGGCATAGCGCAGCCGCGCCACGCCCGGATTGCGCGACCAAACATGTAGCCCTAGCCAGAGGGCAAAGGCATAGGCGACCACATCCAAAACCAGTTCCACGGGGGTCATTGCCATGATTTCATCCAGGCCATCGGGCGCCAGTAGCAGATTAAATGGCGCAATGGCCTGATTATACCATCTCGATTGTGCCTTCTTCTCCGCTGTTCGCCCGATTTTGCCTCTGGAGCGAATTGCTAGATTCCGTTCCTACGAGTTATAATGCGCACATGGCTCAGATTCAATTTTTCGACGATCCTTCGCAGATGCGCAAATCCCGCGAAGAGGTGCGGATCAACGAGATTGGCTTGCACGTCTACCCGGATGGGCGGCGCGTGGCCGTGGGTTTTGACCTGACACCGTTTTTGGAGCGCCCCTCGCTGGAGGTCGTGGTGCGGAATGCAGTGGGTGAAATTGCCGGCACGCTCAACGTCATCGAAGCGCTTCAACCCAACTTTCACCTGACCATGCATCTGCGTGACGCCCAGCCGGCCGAACCATACACCGTCCTGGTGACTGCTTACTACGTCGCCCCCGGCGAGAAACGGCAAATTGTGGACCAGCGGACGGCGCATTTCTCTTTGGCCGATAGCCGCGCACCACAGGAGTCGGAGTAAAACATTGTTCGGGTGTTGCCAATTGTCGGGCGGCAAAAGCTGATAGCATAGGAATTGCGCGGTTGAGCTATTTCCAAAGAGAGCGGAGCGGTTTCCAAACCTGCTCCGGTCGTAACTACTAACGCTCTCTGGAGATTGGACCAAATTCACCGGAGGAAATTGGTCCAATCGGACTTAGGGCGCATCTGTCAATTTCCGAGCGAAGTCTCTATGAACGGATGCGGCCGAAGCACACGTCGGTGGCGGGACGGGGTTGGTCTGCTGAAATGGGTTGGAGAGTCATGTCGCGCCCGGATTATAATCCTGGCCTTGCTTACCGTCCGTTTACTCAAACTGCCGTCAAAAAACGATTGCCATCGAAAACTCGTATGTAACCATCCACGCCAGTTTGCCAGGTTTACTCAAGAGATAATCCCCCGTAGAGGTGAGAAAACCAGAGGGGCGTCTTCGAGTAAGCGCACGCGAATTTCGGCGAATGACCTAACGTATCGCATTATCTGTTCCTGAAAGAGATGTCAGACCCCAACGCCTACATAGGCCGCGCAATCGGCAAATACAAGATCATCGAGCTACTAGGGCGTGGCGGCATGGCTGTGGTCTACAAGGCCTATCAGCAGAACCTTGACCGCTACGTGGCGTTGAAGCTGATGCACAGTTTCCTGGCGGAAGAAGGGGATTTTCTGGAGCGGTTTAAGCGAGAAGCGCGAGCGATGGCCCTGTTGCGGCACCCGCACATCGCCGATGTGTACGATTTCGACGTGGTGGATGACACGTACTACATCGTGATGGAGTTTGTCGGCGGCGGTTCCTTGAAAGAGGAGATTGAGCAATTTGAGGCGCGCGGCGAGCGGATGCCCCTGAGCCGGGCGGTGCGCCTCATGTTGGAGTTGATCGACGCGGTTTCCTACGCCCATGCGCGCGGCATGATTCACCGGGACATCAAGCCCGGCAACATCATGCTGCGGCCCGACGGAACCGCTGTCCTCACCGATTTTGGCATCGCCAAGATTTTGGGCGGACCCTCGCATACTATCACGGGGGCTATGGTGGGCACGCCCGCGTATATGGCTCCGGAGCAGGGGATGGGGCATTTGGGGGACGAGCGCAGCGATCTGTACTCGCTGGGCATTCTTTTCTACCACCTGATCACGGGGCGGCTGCCGTTTGAATCGACGACACCGTTGGCGGTGGTGATGAAGCACGTGACCGAGCCGCTGCCTCCGCCCATCATGGTAAATCCTGACGTACCTGCCGGCATTCAGGAAGTCATCCTGCGTGTTACCGCCAAAGCGCCCGAAGATCGCTACCAAACCGGCTATGAGTTTGCCCACGCGCTGCGCCAGGCCCTGCGCGAAAATGGTGGTGACTTGCTGGCGGCCTTGCCCCCCGACTTAATGCGCGATGAACCGCTGGCGATCATGAGTACGATGGCCGCGCAAACCCGCGTCAGCAACACCCATCCATCCCCGCCACCCGATTGGGAGGCGCGGCTGGCGACCCTGGAAAGCATCGCGCCGGCGGCTTCCACGCCGCCGCCTCGTGGAGCGGACCGCCACCGCTGGATCCCCTGGATGTTGTCCGCCGTGCTGCTGCTCATCCTGGCCGCGGCTGCCGGGGCGTATGCCTTTAGCTACTTCCGCCCCGTGCCATCACCGACCCCAACGGCGGTTGTGGCGGCGGCGACGGCAACGGAGACGCCCGGTCCAACCGAAACGCCGACGGAAGCGGTTCCGACGCCGGATTTTGCCGGCACGGCCGTCGCCGCCATCGCCCTCACGGAAACGGCCCTGCCCACCAGTACGCCCCTTCCGCCCACCGACACGCCTGTTCCTACGGAGACGCCTACCCTGATGACCACGCCCGACCTGACGGCCACGCATATTGCGGGATGCGTTTTTGCCGTCGAGAACGAAGGCTATTACACGTATGACAATCCGGCGGCGCAGTCGGCTCCCACGGGGTTGCGCTTCCCGCTGCGTTTTGAACTGCATAACGTGGGCACGTGCGCCTGGCCAGTGGGATGGCAGTTAACGGTGCAGGATGGCTCGGCGTTTCGGCGGGAGGATCCGTTGGTGCTGGAGGAACCGGTGCCGCCATCCGGCAAGACGACGTTGACGGTTTCGCTGCTGGCCCCGCAAAATGCCGGCACATACGACACCATCTGGCAGTTGCGCAACGAGACCGGCGAGCCGGTCGGGTCGCCCATACCCGTCTCCTTGCGCATCTATGTCGCCGCTACCGCCACGCCCAACGCGCCGCCGGCCCCCAGCCTGACGCCCTCGCCCACCATTGAGTCCGTTTCCGATATCGGCTTCACCATCACCTTTGACTGGTGCGAATATGCCGGCGATGAATGGCGCTGCGAAGTGCGGATCATCCCCTTTGGCGGCATTGGCGAGCCATATACCATCTGGGTGTTCGACGCCGATCAACCCGCCCGCTATTTTGGCGGCAGCCAGTATCACATCATTCATGCCCGCCGCTGCGCCCAATGGATCCATGAAATCCGCGTGCAAGATGAAGCGGGTTACTATCTCTCGCGCAACATTGCCTTCGATCCCGTCACCAATCCTTACGTTGCCCCGCTGTTTCCCGAAGGCCAATGCGTCTCACAATAACCAACAACTGTCAACCGTCAACGGCAAGCGGCAAACTATCAACAACCCGCTTTCAAACGACCACCGTAGCCCGATTTTCCAAATCGGGCGGGCGATTTAGAAAATCGCCCTACATCTTCGCAGAAGTTGACGCGCGGCACCTCTACCAACTGTCAACGGCAAGCGGCAAACTATCAATGACCAACTGACCACTACCCACTATTCCCCCAGGAGGTATCATGACCAAAAGGCTTCTCTTCGTATTCGTCCTTGTGGCCGGCCTGACGCTGTTTTTGCGCCAGGAGAGCCAGGCCACCGCCGATCCCATCGTCAGCCAGCGGCCCGAATATGTGCCGGGCGAGGTGCTGCTCAAGTTCCAGGACGACATCGCCGCGGCGGCGGTGGATACGTTCAACCAGCAATACGGCACGCAGGTGATTCATCGCTACCAGTTTACGGATGTGTTTCATTTGCGTTTGCCGGCATCCCTCAACGTAGACCAGGCGCTCATCACCCTCGCCCGCGACGCCCGCGTGCAATATGTCGAACCGAACCGGTACAACTATCTGGACACCACCACCGTCATCCCCAACGATGCCCAGTTTACCGACCTGTGGGCCATGAACAACACCGGCCAGACCGGCGGCACGCCCGACGCGGACATTGACGCCGTGGAGGCATGGAACATCACCACCGGCAGCAACGACCTCGTCATTGCCGTCCTGGACTCCGGCCTGGACATGAGCCACGAGGACATTGCCGCCAATTTGTGGACCAATCCGGGTGAAATTGCCGGCAACAACATCGACGATGACAACAACGGCTACGTGGATGACGTGCATGGTTGGGACTTCTCCGGCGGCGACAACGATCCCTCCCCCGCCGGCGGCGGCTGCCTGGGCCACGGCACGCACACGGCGGGCACGGTGGGCGCGGTCGGCAACAACGGCGTGGGCGTCACCGGCGTCAACTGGAACGTGAAGTTGATGCCCCTGAAGGCGTTTGAACCCATCCTCATCATCCTCTGCGCCGCTTCCGACGCCGACCTGATGAACGCCATTGAGTACCAGACGATGATGGGCGTGCCCATTTCCAACAACAGTTGGGGCGGCAGTTCTCCCAGCCAGGCGATGCAGGCGGCGATTCTGGCCACGCGCTCCGTTTTTGTGGTAGCTGCCGGCAATTCCGGCAACGATCAGGAAGTCACCCCCTCCTACCCCTCCGCCTATCCACTGGCAAACATCATCTCCGTCGCCGCCACCACGGACACGGACGCCCTCGCCGGCTTCTCTGATTACGGCGTCGTCTCCGTGGACCTGGGCGCGCCCGGCGTGGGCATCCGCAGCACCCTGCCCAACAACAACTATGGCAACCTCTTTGGCACGTCCATGGCCGCGCCCCACGTGGCCGGCGCGGCGGGCTTGCTCCTGGCGCAGTACCCCGACCTGACGAATAACGAGGTGAAATGGTGCTTACTTGCCGGCACGGACAACACCGGCCTGCCAGTCGTCACCGGCGGTCGCCTCAACGTCAACAAGGCATTGCAGCGCTGCGGCATGGCGCAGGCGCTCACCGTGCAGTTGACGCCCGTCAGCCCCACGGAGCTTTCCCCCGGCGACACACTCTCCTTTGACATGCACCTGGCGAACACCACCCAGGCCTCCGTCAGCGGCAATTTGCGCCTGTACTTCGAGTTCGTCACCGGGCAGACGGCCACCCTGGCTAACGTGAATCTGACCCTGAATGCGGGCCAATCTTTCACGCGCAACATTGCCTTCCAACTGCCGCCCACCATCCAACCCGGCACGACCTTCGCCATTTACGCTGCCGCTACCACGCCCACCAGCTTTAGCGAAGAGAAGATCAATTACACCATCGTGCCCTGATCCCGCTCCCAGAGGCGCGACGCAGCGACAAAGCGCGTCGCGCCTTCATGCGCAACTATCTTATGAATCGTGACATTGACCGCCCGCTCCTGCGCGTTGAAGCCATCCTCGGCGATTTCTTGCTGCGCGGCAATCTTCTGCCGCTAGGGGAGCTAATGAACTTTCTCAATGACCGTCGTCGCGGCAACATTGCGTTTGAATCATGCGAGTTGTTCCCCCTGGCCGCGGACCGTCAAGTACGCGGCGTGCGCCAGGAATCGCTGACCGTGGTGCGGGACAACCTGATCGCCCTGTGCCTGCTGGACGAGGCGCAGATGTCCCATGAACGACTCCTCAAGGCCAGCCGCCCCGTCGTTTTTTACACCGCCTCGTTTGCCATTCAGGGCCAGCTTCACGTGAACGTAGACGCCCGCGACACCGACCTGCTGGACGACAGCCGCGACTTCTATCCCCTGACGCAGGCAATGCTGTTCCCGCTGCGCCCCGTCGCCCAGGCCCCTACGGCGCGGGTTCCCCTGCTCCTATTGCAGCGGTCCCGGATACAGGCCTATCACCGCCAACAATGAGCTTCCAGGAAGGTCTTTCCTTCCTGGAAGCTGCATCACTGACCTTCCTGGAAGCGCACAACTTCCAGGAAGGTGTTGAACCCGATAAACCAGATGTACGACCGAATCTACCTGATCGTCTGCGGCGCGGTGACGGCGTATCGCGTGCCGGATTTGATCGCCGCGCTGCTGCCGCGCACACGCCAGTTGCTCACCTTGCCGACCCCCGGCTCCGAACGCCTCATCAGCCCACGCGACCTGGCCCGCATCGAAGGGAATCAGGTCATTACCGGCTACTTTGCCGCGGAAATGCTGCCGCGCCCCGCGCCGGGTCTGGTACTGATTGCCCCCTGCACTTTTAATACGCTGCAGAAACTCGCCGGCGGATTGGCCGACAACCTGCCCCTCTCCCTGACGCAAGAAGCTATCGGGCGTGGTTGGCCGGTTGTGGTGGCTCCTTCGCTTAATCCGGGGTTGTGGGCGCACCCACAGACGCAGCCCGCGCTGGCGCGCCTGCGCCAATGGGAGGCGACGCTGGTCCTCCCGGATGCCACGGACGACTATTACCTGGCCCCCGACGCGCGGATTCTGGCGGCTTTGTAGGGGAGAATGCCGGCATTCCATCCACGACGCGCACAAATTTGCATTTGCGGAAATTTCGCGCCAAATTCGCCAACTATTGAATTTCGCCCCTGGAGAATGGACCAATCTAGTCGATGTAGAGGGGGGCCAACTGCCGGCATTTCACCCCCGCCGACAACACATCCGTACTCTCCACAAACTGCTCCACCTTGCCAATGGGCGGCAGCGCCCGCACACGCGCATCCGTAATTGTCTCCCGCAGCGCGTCCGCGAACCGCTCCCCGTGGATGACCAGGAACGGGCGGTCATGAAAGGGGGACGCCGCCGTGGGCAGCGGTGGCGTAATGCCCAGGTCGTTGTGCCGCCGGGCAACAATGGTGTACGCCTGGCACAGATGCCGCTCCCGCTCCCGCCACGTTTGGGCTTGCAAAATTGCCGGCATCACCGCCCCCAACACCCCCGCCGCCGCCAACCGCGCAAAACCACTGCCAAACCATTTCGCATAGGGCGCGTACTGCTGCTCCTGCAAAAAACAAAGCCGCATCAGGTCTTGCACCAGGCGCGCGGCAATGATCGCGGAACCGGTTTCGTCCCCGACAATGCCGGCACGCCCCACAAACGCCTCCTCCTGCCCAATCCGCTGCCACTGCGCCGCCATCAAATACCGCCATACCTCCTCCGGGTAGTACGCCAGGTGCGCTTGCAGGGGAGCCAACTGCCCCAGGCCATCGTGAAAAACGCCCCCCCGCGCCAGCGAGGCCAGCTTCTGCTCCGGGATCAGCAGCCAATCCAGCAGTGTCGGCGGCAGTGGTAGGTCCGCGCCCGTGTAGTCGCGCAGGAAGTCCGCCAGCACCATCACGTGCACGCGGTGGCGAATCGGGCCGCCCTCTGCCGCCGCCGCCATCCACACCGTTCCCGCTTCATCCGCGGCAGTCACGAAATGGGTGGAATAGCCACGAAAAGTGGGGGGCAGCGCGTCCGCCAGCGCCGCATCAATATCCGCCGCCAGCCGCGCCTGGTCTGCCGCTTGCAGGAACAGCGTCACGCGCGGTCCCCAGTTGTGGTCGGCGGACATGGCCGTATCAAAGCCCAGCACCTCGGACCCCGTGCCAATCAGCCCGGCGGAATGGACGAGGTGGGGAAAAGTTGTCGCCAGGATGGGACGCACCGCTTCCTTGTAGAAGGCGCGCGCCAGTTCCAGGCCGGGAATGAAGGGGGATGCCGTGGTCATGTGCGTCTCGCTTTGTCGGCGTTATGGCGTCGTGGCGGATGGGAACTGGGCGATAGTCACCGTCGTCTCCGCGCTATCCACGAGGGGGATGCGCGTCAGGTCGGGCCAGATGTACAACCCGGTGCGAATGTCGTAGGGGCCGGGCGGGAGTTCCGATGGCAGTTGCAGGTGGAACCGGGTCACGAGCCGATCCCCCAGTCGCCAGTATTGGGTCTGAATGGCCGGGGCGTCGTCTTGCGTTACCAGCGCGCCGCTGCCGTCCAGGAAGTGGTTGAAGAAGTGGTAATGGATGTCCGGCGGGGGCGTTTCCGTGACGAGCCAGGTGAGGTCAATCTGGATGGTGGCGTTGGCGGCGGGCGCGCCCGTGACCTCGGTCTGCACCAGTTGCAGCCCGTTTTGCCAGGAGGCCAGCGGGGGGAGAATGCCGGCATTTTCTCCCCCCACGTAATAGAAATGCCAGTCGCCGTTCGTGGCGGGGATGGTGGGCGCGAGCGGCGTGGCCTGCGTGTCCAGCCAGGCTTGCGCCAGCGGGTCTGGGGCCGTGACGAGGTAGAGGGTACAAGATGCCGGCATCACAAACCCCCGCCCCGTTTCCAACAACCGCGCCCGTCGCGGATACACAAACGCCTCCACCAGCCCCAGCGGCGAACTCTCCGCCGCCCCGCCCGCCGACAAAATCGTCAGGTCACACGTCGGATACCGGGCCAACAGGTCCGACGTGACGCTGATCGCCGCCGTCACCTGCGCCGCCGTCTGTGGCGGCCCTATCTCTCCGCGTTGCAGCAGTCGCAGCCCGGTTTGGTTGATCAGGAACTGCCACGCGGCAATCGCCAGCACAACAGCCAGAACGCCCGCCATCACGCCTTGCCGCGCCATCGTCGGCCAATTCCGCCGCGCCAGCGCCGCCAGCCAATCATCCACCATCAAGGCCACCAGCAAGAACGGCGCGGGGAATATGTAGAGGAAGTAGTAGTTTTGCAGATAGACGGTGTGCCGCAGGTAGAACAGCACGGGCAGCAGCACCCAAAGCAGCAGTCCGCCGCGCGCCAGTTGTCGCGGCGAAAGCGGCTGCCGTCGTCGCGCATCCCAGGCTATCATGCCCGCCGCCCACGCGAGGCTGGCGACAAACAGCCAGCGCAGCAGTGTGGTGAGGAAAAAGCCATCCGGCAGCGCCGCCGGCCAGACGGATTGCGCGCCCCAGACGGCGGCGCCGTCGGCCAATTCCAGCACCAGCGCCAGCGATGCGGTGTTGGTCTCCGCCGCCGCGACCGCGCCGGTGACGCCGCTGCGCCCGCCGATAAGGGCGTCGAAAACGGCCTGTAAGTCGCCAAAGCCCACGGCCTGCTCAAAGCGGAGGAACGGCAGATAGAGGAGCAGGGCCAGCCCCAGGCCCAACAGCAGCGGCCATAGTCGCCCGCGCCAGGAGGGGGCGGGCCATTGGCGCCAGTAGAGGAGCAGGATGAGGCCGACGGTGGGCAGGAGGACGAGGCCGCTCAGGTGGAGTTGGGTGATGGCCGCCAGGCAGAGCAGCGCCAGGCTTAACCAGGCGTTACGTGATGGGGGTGGGGCGGATTGTGCCGGCATCGGGCGCAGAAAAAAGAAAAGCGCCAGCAGCAGCAAAGTGGCAAAAAAAGGGATGGGGTTGGGGTTCCACAGAAAACGGCTGTAATGGACCGCCCACGGATTCACGGCAAAGAGCAGCGCCGCCAGCGCCGCCACGCGCCGGCCAAACAACCGCTGGCTGCCCCAGGCCAGCAGCGCCACGCCGCCCAAACTTAGCGCCGCCTGGAACAAGATGGGGCTGCTGAGCAGCGGCCGCAAGCGCAAAGGCAGCGCCAGCAAATAGACGATGAGGGGAGGATTCATGATGCCGGCGGAGGATTTGTTGGCGGCCAGCGGCAGGGGGCCGCCGTTGACAAACCGCATGGCAATGAGGGTGAGGATGGATTGGTCGGGGCCAATTTCGCTGTACGCCAGCGCGGCGAAGCGCAAATAGGCGGCTACCCCCAGCGCGAGGAGGATTAGCAGTAACCAGCCCCCCCACCGTGGGCGATTCCCGGAGTTTCTCATGTAGCTAAGTGGCTGTCCGCAATTAAATGAGCGGAAATGTGCGGACAGCTTGTCAGTAACCGTCCGAAAAAATGTGAAGTTATTTTTGGGCGGTTACTAATGACCGCCACTCACCGCTTGCCACCCGCCACTCACGACGCCTCATGTTCGGAAACGGAAGCGGCGCTGTCGTAAACGAGTTCCACATGCTTGAGGCGGCTGATGGCTCTTTCCACCAGCGCCAGCAGCAGCATGACGAATAAATCCACGCCCAGGGCGAGCGAAAAGGCGACGCCGAGGTAGCCGAAGACGCGGGATGCGGGGCCGGCGATTCCTTCCCAGAGGATGTTTTGCGCGCCCAGCAGCACCACGAGGAGGCCGAGGAGGAGCAGGGCGATGATGAAGGCGGGCCAGGCGCGACGGTCAGAGGGGCTGGGGAGCATGGCGTTGCTGATGGCAAAGAGGAGGTAGAGCCAGACGAGAAAGTCGTTGGCGGAGAATATCTGGCCGAGGGCCAGGGTGAGTTCGTTCATTTGCCCGCTCTGGATGGCGGCTCCAAGCTGGGCGATGTCGAAGATGTTGAAGGCGATGAGGAGGATGGCGGCGGTTCCAAAGAGGAGGGGCGCGCCGCCGATGAGGCTTTCGCGGAAGGGGCCGAGGGTGCGGCTCTTGTAGTATTCCACGTATCCGAGTTGGATGGAGCCGTCTTTTTGCACGCGGGGGATGAGGCTGAATCGTCCGGTGCGTACACCTAACATGCCGGCAGTCAACCAGTGGCTCACCTCATGCAAAAACACGCCCGGCAGCAGCACGATGGCGTACAGAATCATCGCCCAGTTGGCTTTGCCCAGCAGCAGCAAGGAAACACCGTGCAGGTGGCGGTGAATCCACCGCTGTACCAGCAGCAGCAGCGGCAGCGTCACCGCCACCCAGATGAAAGGAGCGAGCAGTTCGTTCATGAACGTTTTGGTTAATCAGACATCAAATCTGCTATTGGATGATCAAATAATGCGCGTTGGACCGGCGTTTCGTTCTTGGAGGAAGGGGTTACGCCTTCGCTGTCGAGTCTGCGTTGTGCGATTTGATGATATGCCGGCATGATCTCAAACCCAATGAAATGTCGCTCAAGTGACTTCGCGGCAACAGCCGTTGTCCCGCTTCCCATGAAGGGGTCGAGTACGATTTGGACCTCTTTCGTTGTTAGCTTAATCAGAAAGGCTATCAATCCTAGCGGCTTCTGCGCCTCATGTACTTTGGGTTCATTCTTCTGGCATTTGAATTCCAGGACGTTAGTAGGGTTTGCGCCATCAATTTGGCAGTGCCGCAGGTTCATTGCGCCAACGGTGTGTTCCAGTACATTGTCCGTGATCGTCCCCCCCATTTTGTAAGGTTTTATGAACCAGGCTATTGGTTCATATGCTGGCGCCAAGTTACCCAAGCGCCAGCCCACCCAATTTTCCGCCTCGGCGCCCAAGCCGCGTCGTTTAAGGATCATGCTAAGGCGCTGCGCCCTGTGGTGCGCCGATGGTTTCTTCCAGGCCAGCGTGTCCTTGAGCAGGAAGCCGCTGTCTTCAAAGGCGTTGATGACGCGATGGATTGTACGACGCGCGCCAAAGACGAAGAGTGAGGCCCCACTTTTCATTTTGGGTAATACCATTTGTGCCCAGGTTTGACACCACTCCTGATATTCCGCGCCTATGTTCCGGTCTGCTTGCGACCAGCCATTGATTGGCTTGCCCCTTCTCTTGAAAGCGGCTTTCCCTGCTTGCGCGGGCGATTGGCCCAAAAGCGCGGAGTTTGTGTTGTCATGGAGGACGTCCCAATCATCCAGATTGATTCCATACGGAATATCTGAGAGGAACAGGTCAATACTGTCGTTAGTCAGATTTGGGATGTGATCACGACAGTCTCCCATCGTGATCTTGTCAAGATAGACGTCATTCATGCTGATTTCCAGCCAAACTTAAGAATTCTGTTGCTGGCGAGCGACTGAACCGTGCGTATCCGGTTATCTAATTTCCTCCACTTCATGATATCGTTAATTGCCTCCTCTCTTGAGAGCGTCATGATTCGCGCTCTTTCTTCGGCGAGAAAGGAAAGCGCTTCCTCCTCTTGAGCAAGGTCAGTTTCGA
Source organism: Ardenticatenales bacterium (assembly GCA_020634515.1). NCBI lineage: Bacteria > Bacillati > Chloroflexota > Ardenticatenia > Ardenticatenales > Ardenticatenales bacterium. The sequence continues at coordinate 175,065 of JACKBL010000008.1, forward strand.
CTCTTTGTGCATCGAAGCCAAAGTTTTTGCTCAGATCGCTTATTTTTTCGATCCAGAATCGGCGATTTCTGATCTGCTCAACAGTGATAACTGCCTGATCGACGATGCTTCGGTTCCTATGTCAAGCGGCGTTGCGCACCAGGTCCACGAAAGAGGGCTTGAGGCTGGCCCCGCCGACGAGTGCGCCGTCGATGTCCGGGTGCTGCATGTAGTCGGCGATGTTTTCCGGTTTGACGCTGCCGCCGTATTGGATGCGAATCTGGTCGGCGGTGGCTTCGCCAAATATCTCCGCCAGCGTGCCGCGCACGGTGAGGCCGATGATGTTGCCGGCACTGGTGGGGTTCGCCGATTTGCCTGTGCCAATAGCCCAGATGGGTTCATAGGCGACGACACAAATGGCTGCTTGCGCGGGAGAAATGCCGGCAAATGCCGCCCGCACCTGTCCACTCACAAAAACATGCGTCTCCCCCGCCTCATTTTGCGCCAGACTCTCCCCTACGCACACAATGGGGATCAGATTGTGCGCCAGGGCCGCCTTGATCTTGCGGTTGACGCCTTCGTCCGTTTCATTGTAGTAGGCGCGCCGTTCCGAGTGGCCCAGGATGACGTACCGGCAAAACGGCGTGAGCATATTCGGGGCGCATTCGCCTGTGTACGCGCCGGTTTCCGCGAAGTGCATGTTTTGCGCCCCCACGCCAATGCGTGTTCCCCGCAGCGCATCCGCCACGCCGGGCAAGGCCACGAATGGCGGACACACGGCGCTGTCTACAGTGTCGATTTCATTCAGTCCATGCCGGATTTGGCGCACGAAGGCGACCGCTTCATCCGGGGTTTTATTCATTTTCCAATTGCCGGCAATAAATGGCTTACGCATCATTCTCGTCCTTTACGCCAGGTAGAAGGCGTCTCCCATGCGCCAGGGGCGCTACCAGGACGGATTCCACCCTCACAGCGTATTCAGCAGCCGTTGTATGTGCGTTCGCAACCACAACGGCGTATCTTCCGCCGTCAGCGCCGCTTGCAGCGTCTGCCGCGCTCGCTGTGGCTCATTCATCTCGCGGTAGAGAATACCCTGCAAAAAGAGGAATTCCGCCCGCACCGGATTGCTTTGTTCGCGCAGCGCCTGGTTCACAATCCGCATGGCGGCGGCGCTGTTGCCTGTTTTGTAAGCCTGATAGGCTTCTCCTAATTGTACGGTGAACGTGCTGTCAGGTCTAGCTTGTATCGTTGCCATTAGGTCTGCCACCGCCGTCGCGCCCCGGTCCGCCAGGATCACCTCGATCATCATCAGGTTGGAGAGGGTAGGGTCGTCGGCGAACTGCCGCAAGCCCAGCAGCAGGATCACGTGCGCCAGGTCGTAGTAAGCGGGATAGAAAAGGGCGGCTTGCGCGGCGGAGATGAGGGGATTGGGGTCGTTTGTGCCGGCAAAAGTTGTCTCCAACAGTTGCAGCACCTCACGATTATTGCCCGCCTGCAAATAGGCTGCCGCCAATTCCAGGCGCAGCGCCAGATCATCCGGCGCTGCTTGCACTAGCGCCAGAAGTTGGTTGGGAGCGCGCAATTGCTCCGGCGCAGGTATCCGTAGCAAGACGGGCGTAGGCGCCGGCGCCACCGTCGCCGCCGCCGCCGTGGCCTCCGCCTGGTTCTGATTGATGCCATTGCTCACGGCCACCAGCCCCAGGCAAAGACACATGCCCAGCGCCATGCCCAGCAAAACCAGCAGCAGGGTGCGGCGGCGACTGTGCGGGGATGGCGTTGCCCCGGCTTGTGCCTCAATCGGCGGCGGCGTGCGCGCGGGTTCGGCGACCGTCGGCGCAATGGCCACCACATCCACGGGGGACCGCTCCCGGCGCTCAGGCGGAGCCACTTCCGTGGTTGTTGCCAGCAGCGCCTGGCGAAAAGCCACTGCCAGCGTCCCCGCCGAGGCATACCGCTCCTCCGGCGACTTGGATAGTGCCCGCCGCAGCACCGCGGCCAATGCCGGCGACACGCGCGGGTTGATCTGCGCCGGATCAGGCGGCGGCGTGAAGATGTGGTCGTGGATGATCGTGTAAAACGTGTCTCCCTGAAAAGGGACTTGCCCGCAAACCATCTCGTACATAACGACGCCAAAGGAGTAAACATCGGCGCGTTCGTCAATCCGCGGGTCCCCACGTGCTTGCTCCGGGGAAATGTACTGCGGCGTGCCCAGCATCACATCCTGCGACAGCGTTGATTCACCCGTTTCCGCCAGCCGCGCCAGGCCAAAATCGGTGATGATGATCTTGCCTTCCTGAGAAAGGATGATGTTCGATGGCTTGATGTCCCGATGCAGCACGCCACGGGCGTGGGCATAGTCCAGGGCGGAGGCAATGGCGCCCGTGATTGGCAAAATCTCCGCGCGCGTCAACATGCGACGACCGAGTATGTCCTTGAGCGTTTCCCCCTCAATCAGGCGCATCACCAGGTAAGGATGCCCTTCGTGTTCGGCAAAATCGTAGACGGGGACGATGTGGGGGTGGTCCAGTTGGGCTACGACGCGGGCCTCGCGCTGAAAGCGGCGGAGGAAGGTGGCATCCGTAGCGAAAGCCGGGTGCAGGATTTTGATGGCGACGTACCGATCCAGCGCCTCATGGTAGGCGCGATAGACGCTGGCCATTCCCCCCTGACCCAACCGCTCCACGAGGCGGTAAGGGCCAATTTTGTCGCCGATATGAAAACTCATGAGCCGCCCAATATACTTTACCTGCCTGCCCGCGCCTGTTACCCTGCTATGCTTGCGCCGCCCGACCTGCTGCCCGGACAGGGGCAGGATGCTGGTTCGATTTGTAGGAAATAGGTCGGAACAGGGTGATTATAGGGGAGGGACGTTTCGGTGACAATATGCGGATGACGCTTGGGCACAGGCGTTTTCGTTGACATGGGGCCAGGCTTTACGCGAGTCCCCTTCGCAAATAGCCTGTCGGGCGAGTTTCCAACGCGCCTGGAAAAGTTGACGGTTTGGTGAATGAAAAACCTTACTGAATCGTAACTGCCAAGCTCAATTGGACCAATTTTCTCTGGTAAAATTGGTCCAATCTCCAGAGAGCGTTAGCCGTTACATTGAATTTTGAAAAACAAACGGGTAGTCGCGCACCCGCGCCCTCGGGAAATAGCCCCCTTCCCCCCGCGGGGGAAGGGGGTTGGGGGGTGGTCTTGCTTAAATCGCCAGACGCGATTACCGAGGTCGTTTCTTAAAGTTCAAGAGACCTTTAAGGTTTGGTAATGCCCGACAACCTGAAAACGGACCCTTACTTGGCAAAGCCGACGGCGCGCGTTTCACGGATGACGGTCACCTGGATTTGACCGGGATACTGCATACTTTCTTCAATCGTCTTGGCGATATCCTTGGAGAGGCGAATCGCCCCCAGGTCGTCAATAGCGCCTGGCTTCACCAGGATGCGGATTTCGCGTCCCGCTTGCAGTGCATAGGCACTCTCCACACCGGTGAAGGATACGGCAATGTCTTCCAGCGTGCGCACACGCTTGATGTAATTCTCCAGGCTCTCACGCCGCGCGCCGGGACGCGAACCGGAAATCGCATCGGCCACTTCCACGATGATGGCTTCCACCGATTCTTGTTCTACCTCGTGGTGGTGCGAGGCAATGGCGTTGATCACGGGGGCGGGCACACGGAAGCGGGCGGCATAATCCGCGCCCAACTGGGCGTGCGTGCCTTCCTGTTCATGGTCCAGCGCTTTGCCCAGGTCGTGCAGGAGCGCACCCATCTTCGCGGTTTCCACATCCGCGCCCAGTTCGGCGGCGAGGACGCTGGCGATTTTGGAGGCTTCCACGGAGTGGTGAAGTTGGTTCTGCCCATATGAGGTGCGAAATTTCAGGCGACCCAGAAGCTTAATGACCTCGCGATGTAGGCCATGTACATTGGCTTCATAGACGGCCTGCTCGCCTGCTTCTACAATGATGCGGTTGACCTCGTCGCGGGCGTCTTTGATCAGTTTTTCGATGCGCGCGGGGTGGATGCGCCCGTCGGCGATCAGTTTTTCCAGGGCGCGGCGGGCGACTTCACGGCGCACGGGGTCAAAACTGGAGATGGTGACGGCTTCGGGGGTGTCGTCAACAATGACATCTACGCCGGCTGCTTGCTCAAAGGCGCGGATGTTGCGCCCGTTGCGCCCGATGATGCGACCTTTCATCTCGTCGCTGGGGAGGGGGACGACGGAGACGGTGATTTCGGAGACGTGTTCGCTACTGATGCGTTGGATGGCGGTGGCGATGAGTTTGCGCGCTTTTTCGTCTGCTGTTTCGCGGGCTTCGTCTTCGATTTCGCGCATGATGCGGGCCATGTCCTGGCGCGCTTCGACTTCGGCGGCGGCCAACAGTTCTTGCCGCGCTTCGTCGGTGGTCATCTGGGCGACTTTTTGCAGTTCTACCTGGCGCTCGCTGGCGAGTTGTTCCAGATCATTTTGCTGCTTGTCCAGGCGGCTTTGGCGTTTGTTGAGGGCCTGTTCGCGTATTTCGACTTTCTTTGCCTGGCGGTCCTGGCTGGCCTGGCGGCGGTCGAGCCGTTCTTCGGCGCGGGCAAGGTCTTCAAAGCGGCGTTCGACGACTTTTTCCGCTTCGGAGCGGAGTTCTTTGCTTTCCTCCTGGGCTTTGCTGAGGAGTTCCTGGGTTTCTCGTTGGGCCTCCTGTCGTTGTAGGTTGATTTCTTGTAGGGCTTGTTGGTACTCCTGGTCATGGTTGGGCTTGAGGAATCGCCAGTAGATGCCGGCAACAATTGCCGCCCCTACGACGAGTCCCACCAGGAGACCCACAAAAAAATACACATCCATGAATTCCAACTCCTTATCAACTTATTCAGGTTCGTCGGCGGCCTGCGCCTGCCACACCGCCCGTGTTACCTGGCGGATAGTGTCATAATCAAAGCCGCGTCGTTGTAAGAAGCTGCCCATTTTTTGGGAAAACGCCTCCCAGGGTAGATGGGACCAGCGTTGGGCCTGCTTCTCGGCTGCCCGCCGGGCGCTGCTGGTATCATCCAGCCTGGTCAAGACAGCCTCAATAATATGTCGCTCCAGCCCCTTTTGCTGAAGTTCCTGGCGCAAAGCCAGGGTGCCGCGGGGCTTAAAACTCTCTCGTTGTTCGATCCAGTAGCGGGCAAAGGCAACGTCGTCCAGCAAATGCCGCTCCTGTAAATTTCTGATGACCTGCTCCACCAGGGGGACAGGTATTTCCTTGCGCAGCAGATTTTGTCGCACTTCCGCCGTGCTGCGTGGGCGGTAGCTGAGGAATCGTTCCGCTGTGAGACGCGCTTTGTCGAATTCGTCCTGGCTGCGGACTTGGGCCAGGAGTTCTGGCGTCAATGGTTGGCCTATTTTCAATTCCGCTGCCGCGGTCAGGGACAGGCTGAAGGCGTACTGTCCCCCAACGTAGATGTTAACTCGTTGTTGGTTGCGTTTTTGCGGTTGGATGTCGCTAATAAGGTCCATGTGAATCAAACAAAAAAGCGCCACGGTTGCCAGCAACCACGGCGCTCTATCCATACAGGAAACCGATTATGCAGGTAGCCAATGCCGGCAACCTGAGACCAGGTCAATCTTCTCTTGCTACAGTTCGCTGCGTCGCTGTCTGCCGGCATACACCCCCAAGATAACAGCGAACCCGACCGATACCTTAACTCATTTGTCTCGCAGTGTGTGCCTTCTGCGTGGCAGATAACGTGTCACACCAGGATGCCATTTGAATTACAAGCGCCCATGCCAATGGTGGGCGAAAACCTACTTAACCTGGTTGGTACTCGAAGCATCTATCCACCCCCAAATAGTGAGCGGGAGCGAATAGTATTCCTGTTGACTGGCTGTTGCGTTGCCGTGATTGATTGCATTTGGCCTGTCATTTACATCTGCTCGCTTGGTCAGATATGTCAGGCTTATGCGCGTATGGGCGTTGTGCAGTGGATTATGCTGCTGTCTCGGACTGCCCATTGAGCAGCGGTAATCCTGCTTCTTGTCGGATAAGTTGCTCCAGTTCGAGCAAAAAGCCAGGATTCTCCGCCAGAAAAGTTTTCGCGTTTTCGCGTCCCTGTCCTAGCAGGGTATCGCCATAACGATAGTAGGAACCTCGTTTGTCCAGCAAACCGAAGCTCACGCCCAGGTCTACTACGTCCCCCGTCTTGGAAATGCCTTCGTTGTACATGATGTCGAATTCGCATTCCGTAAACGGTGGGGCGACCTTGTTTTTCTTCACTTTCACCCGCGTGCGGTTGCCCGTGATGTCGCTTTTGTCCTTGATGGCCTGCACACGTCGAATATCCAGGCGTACGGAGGCATAAAACTTAAGGGCATTGCCGCCGCTGGTCGTTTCCGGGTTACCAAACATGACGCCGATCTTCATGCGTAGCTGATTCGTGAAGATCACAATCGTATTGGTCTGTTTGATCGTGCCGGACATCTTGCGTAGCGCCTGGGACATGAGGCGGGCCTGTAGGCCGACATGAGCATCGCCCATTTCGCCTTCAATTTCCGCCCGAGGCACCAGGGCCGCGACCGAGTCGATGACGACGACATCCATTGCGCCCGAACGAATCAAAGCATCCGCTATCTCCAGCGCCTGTTCGCCGGTGTCGGGTTGGGAGACGTAAAGGCTGTTGACGTCAACACCGCAGCGTGCCGCGTAACGGGGGTCCAGCGCGTGTTCCATGTCAATGAAGGCGCAGATGCCCCCGGTCTTTTGTGCTTCCGCGATGATGTGCTGGCACAAAGTGGTTTTGCCAGAAGACTCTGGCCCATAAATCTCGACGACGCGCCCACGAGGCAGACCACCAATACCGAGGGCAATGTCCAAAGCCAGCGATCCTGTGGGGATGGCGTCTACCTGGAGATGCTGTGCGTCTCCCAGGCGCATAATTGCGCCATCACCAAAACGCTTCCGAATCGTTGCCAACGTGTTGTCCAATGCCTTGTCACGGTTCTGTGTATTCATTCGCTGGTGCTGCCTTCTGTTTCAGTTCTCCATTTCCGGGATGATGCACTTCTCGTTGCTTCTCGCGCGGCCAATTTGCCTGACGTATGCGCGTTATCCATTTTGCGTAGAAGCCAAGCTCGGGTTTGGGAAGCAGAGCGCGTGGCTTGTGGGGCCGGGCCGCCGCGATCAGAATTGCGTGTCGGCCAAAAGAAAAAAGCGATATATCATACAGAATCCAGGCTTGACACCCTGGGTGGTATATCGCTTCATCACGGTTCTTCACATATTAGGAGGACTTGTCTAGCTTTCAGGCGCGGACCGGCTTGTTGTGTGTGGAATTGGCTTTCTGGTGACAGGTTAGCCGTGAACAAATACCTGAGTGGTCATTAATTTGATGAAGCGGAGAAGGGCACGGTATTCATGAGGGTCCGCGGCGATTTGGTGCTGGTTGCTGTGGTAACATCATTGTTTTTGACCATGAACTCACCCTAATATGTGATTAGGTAGTGTACAATAGCGATATGGAATTAGCAAACCCAATTTTTAACAATGCGTTAATGCGCCCACTGCGGCGAGCGGACAACGCGGAACTGACCTGGTTTTTGCGAAATGCGCGATATACGCATGTACATGTGGATTGGTATACGCTGGCGGATTGGCTGGATCAACCTGGGGCGGTGGGGATGGAGATTGAGGGGGCGTTGGTAGGGTTTTTGGTGGCGGGGGCGGATCCGTTGCCGGCATCCTGGCTGCGCGGCGTGGCTTTCATTGGAGAGTGGCCGCCGGGGACGATGTTGGAGCGACTGTTGGGGGCGGTTGTGCCGGCATTACAAGCCACCCACGCCACCGAACTCGCCTGGATGGCCTCCCGTCGCTGGCCCGACCCCTTCATCCCCAACCTCGGGTTCCAAACCATCACCCACGTCGTCACCATGATCCGCGAAACCCCCATCATGCCCACCTTTCACCTCAACCCCGCCATTCATATTCGCCCCGTCACCCTGGCCGACATGCCCCGCCTCGCCGACATCGAAGCCGCCGCCTTTGCCCCCATTTGGCGCTACAGCGCCCGCGCCCTGGAGCGAGCCAACAGCCAGAGCTACAGCTTCGATGTAGCCCTCATTGACGACAGAGTCGTTGGCTACCAATGCAGCACCGCCAGCTACTACGGCGCACACCTGGCGCGCATGACCGTGGACCCCGCGGTGCAGCGCGGCGGCGTGGGCACGGCGCTGCTGGCCAACGCCATTGCCGGCTACCGGCGTGGCAACTTGCGCCAAATGTCGCTCAATACACAAACGGACAACATCTCCTCCCATTACCTGTACCGCAAATTCGGCTACCGCGAGACAGCCGAACGCCTGCCCGTCTGGGTGCTTCCGTTGACCTGACCGCACCATGCATCAAACAGCGGCGCGATCCGCCAAAACCGGCGTATGGATATACCATAAACGACCGTTTGCCCTGCTTGACGCCCCCTATTGTTTGTGATATACAGTGTTTCGTTTGTGCAATTGGTAACAATCGCGTGACGTTCCTGAAAAATCAACCAAGCCACTGCACACGCGGGAACAGGGACGCAGCTCGAGGAGCCATTTCCCCCACAACCATGCTATTGCATCAGCCAATGTGTCCTCGCCGCCACCCCAACCTGGCGCTGAGGTGGTCGGTGGAAACCGCCTGACCCCGCGGACTGCATCATTGTGACTTATCGCAGGAGTAAGTGAATGCTAACAAATTTCTTTGACCGAATCACACGCCTGGCACTGCGGTTTCGTGGTCTATCGATCATTCTTGCCCTGGCCGTGTTGGCGGCGGGCGTGTGGGCCATGACGGGCCTCAATCTGGAACTGCTGCCGCGCATTGAGTTCCCGCAGACCATCGTGTTGGCCCAATGGTCCGACGCGGCGGACGCGGAAACCTTCCTGGCGCAGGTTACGCAGCCGCTAGAGGAAAAGTTGGCCGCGGTTTCCGGCGTAGTCAACGTGGAATCTACCACCAGCAAGGCGTTGGGCATCGTCATTGTGCGGAACGAGTTTGGTCTGAACCAGGACCGCGTGCTGGCGGACATCAATGATGCCGTGGACGCCATCACCTATCCCGAGGGCATGAGCCGCCCGGACGTGCTGAATTTCAGTCTAAGCGACCTGCCCGTGGTTGTGGCCAGCATTTCTTCATCCGACCTGACGCTACCGGAACTAAAGGCGCTCGTGCAGGAAGACCTGGTTCCGCAAATGGAAGGTCTGTCCCAGGTGAGCCGCGTGACGTTGAGCGGTGGGCAAGAGCTGCCGGATGCGTCCGTTGCCGCCGCGCCTGCGGCCACGGAAGCGGCTCCGCAGCCGACGCCCACGGCGGAGCCAACCGCCGCGCCCACGGCCACGCCCGATCCGGCGCGCCTGCCGGATATTTTGATTCAGGGGGCGCAGGCGATGGGGCTGGAGTTGAGCGTGGCGCAGGATTTGACGCCTGATTTTGTCCGCCAGTTGGCGGCTTTTGCACCGCAGGCGTCGCAGGCGTTGGCTTTGTTGACGCCGGATAATTTGCGTTTGATGCCGGCAGAATCCCTCGCCCTTCTCCCCGCTGATTTCCTGGACACCCTGGACCCCGCCCTGCGCGCCGAACTGGACGCCATTGCCGCCGATTATGGCGGCGCCGGGCAGTTGGCCCTCGACGAAGCCGCCGCCGCCGCTGAACCGGCCACAGAAGCGCCACAAGTGGAACCGGTGGCCTTGCCGGAAAGCTGGATCGCCGCCGCCGCCGCCGCCGGCCAGACCATTTCCACCACCGCCGACATTGACGTGCCCGTGATGCAGGGGATTGTCTCGCTCGCGCCGCCGCTTTTGGCCGATTTACAGCCGGACCAATGGCGCGCCCTTGATCCCGCTGCCGTTGCCGTGGCCTTGCCGCAGGTCGCCGTGGATTTGGATCCCCTCCTCCTGCAACAATTAACGGCCATCGCCAACGCCGCCGCCGGCGAAAACCCGGCCCCCGTTGAACTGCCCGCGGAATTGGCCCAGGCGGCAGCCGGCGCGGGCTTCCCCATCACCAACACAGCGCAAATTGACGTGGCCGCCGTGCAACTCTTGGCGAACTTCGCCCCCCAGCTTTTGCAGACGCTCACGCCGGAGGTTTTGCTTGGGTTGAGTCCTGAGGTGCAGGCGGCGTTGCCGGCATCTTACGTCACCACCCTCGACCCCGACATGCAGCAAACCCTGGCCGTCATCGCCATCCGCGCCGCCCAGTTCCAGGCCGCCCCGCCCATCGTAGTGGCCGCGGCGCAGGTCGAACCTGTGCCCCTGCCGGAAAGCTGGATCACCACCGCCGCCGCCGCCGGGCAAACCATCTCCACCACGGCGGACCTGGACGTGGTCACCATGCAGACGGTCGTCAGCTTCGCGCCGCGGCTTCTGGCGGACTTGCAGCCGGCGCAGTGGCGGGCGATTGATCCGGCGGCGCTGGCCGTGGCGCTGCCCGTTGTCACGGACATGGACGCAGTTTTGCGGCAGCAGTTGGCGGCTATTCTCGCCGCTTCCGCCGGCGAAAATCCCCCCGCCGTCCCCTTGCCTACAGCCTGGATCGCCGCCGCGGAATATGCCGGCATCACCGTCACCAACACCGCCCAAATTCCCCCCCAAGCAATTGGCCTCATTGCCGGCAGCACCCCCGAACTCCTCGACACCCTCACCAGCGACGTCATCCTCGGCCTCCCCGCCGAGGCTCTCGCCGTCTTGCCCACCGACTTCCTGGCCACCCTTGACCCCGACACGCAAGACACGCTGCGCGTCATCGCCATTCGCGCCGCGCAGTTCCAGGCGTCCCAGGTGGTCGCCGAGACGGAAACCCCACCCTCGCCCACGCCCGAACTCACGCCCACCGTGGAGCCGGGCCGCCTGCCCGACCTGTTGATCCAGGGCGCGCAAGCAGCGGGCGTGCAGTTGGAATACGCCCAGGACATCACACCCGACTTCATGCGCCTCTTCGCCGGGTTGGGACCGCAAGCCGTGCAGGCCCTCTCCTTGCTCACGCCCGACAACCTCCGCCTGCTACAACCGGAAGTCATCGCTTTGCTGCCACCCGCTTACCTGGACACCCTCGATCCCGCCTTGCGCGCCGAACTGGACACCCTGGCCGCGGATTATGGCGGCGCGGGGCAACTGGCCGCCGCCGAGCAAGCCGAACGTGAAGCCGCTTCCGCCGGCGCGCCGCCGCTGGGTGGTATCTGGATTGAACCCGCGCCCGATGGCTCGCCCTCCGCCTTCCAGACGGCGGCGGACATCCTCAACAATGCCTTCGTGCCGGGTGCGGCCAATTTCCTTAACTTCTTCCCCGAATCTCCTCAGGTCCAAAACGCCGCCGACTGGCTCGGCGCGCTCACGCCAGACGTCATCGCGTATCTGGCCGAGAATGAAGAGGATTTCGCGGCCACGTTGCAGCCCAATGTGCTGGAAATGATGTCGCCGGAAAGCCTCACCTACTTGCTGGACAACTACCCCGATGCGTTTGCGCCTGACCTGGCGCAGCGGCTGCGCGGCATCGCCGCCGGCCAGATCGCCGCCTTCATCCCCGAAGCCAGCATCACGCGCACCGATGGCAACCCCGCCGTTATCCTCAGTCTCTACAAAGATGGCGACGCCAATACGGTCGTCGTCGCGCACCGCATTTTCGATGCGCTGGACGCCTACAAAGCGGAGCATCCCGGTGTGCAAACCAGCCTCGTCTTTGAGCAGGCCACCTTTATCGAAGATTCGATTTCCGGCGTGTCGCGGGAAGGCATCCTGGGGGGCGTTTTCGCCATCGTCGTCATCCTGCTCTTCCTCAGTGGGCATGTCGGCGGCAGGTATCGCCTGAGCTGGCGGGCCACGCTGGTGACGGCGGTGTCCATTCCCCTTTCTTTGTTCGCGGCCTTGCTGCTGATGCGGGTGGTTCCGCCGACGATTGGCGTGTGGTTGCAAGGATTGGTGGAGACGACCAATAACCCCATTCTCACCTTCATTTCGCGCCTGTTCCCCACCAGTGTCACGTTGAATATCATGACGCTGAGTGGTCTCACGGTGGCGATTGGGCGTGTGGTGGATGACTCGATTGTGGTGTTGGAAAACTCGTACCGCTTCATTCAGCGCGGCGACGACCCGCGCCACGCGGTGTTGGAAGGGACAAAGGAGGTGGCGATTGCCATTTTCTCGGCGACGGCGACGACGGTGGCCGTGTTCTTACCTCTGGGTTTGATTGGCGGCCTGATTGGTTCGTTCTTTCTGCCGTTTGGTCTGACGGTGACGTATGCGTTGGCGGCGAGTTTTGTGGTGTCGATCACGGTTGTGCCGGCATTAACCTACCTCCTCATCCGCCGTGAAAACATCCCCGAAGAACGGGAAAGCGCCATGCAGCGCTGGTACACGCCCATCCTGGCCTGGTCCCTGCGCAACCGCTGGCTCACCATGCTCATTGCCGCCCTCATCTTTCTCGGTAGCCTCGGCCTGCTCAACCAACTACCCCGCAGCTTCATTCCCTCCATTGGCGAACCCACGGTCAATGTTACAGTTGGTCTTCCTGCCGGCACGCGTATGGCGGAAACCGACAGCCTGGCGCGCGAATTCGAGGCAGTCGTGGCCGATTTGCCGGCCATAGACACCGTGCAAACGGAAGTAGGCAGTGCCGGCGGGTTTGAGGCAGCTTTTGGTGGCGGTGGCGTGCGTGAGAACAGTGCCGCCATCACCATCAGCGTCGCGGACCAGGAGCAAATCAACGAACTGACGAACGAGATCCGCCAGCGGGCGCAAGCGTTATTCGGCGCGGATAATGTGACCGTCTCCGCCGCTTCGCAAACCGGCTTTGGCGGCTTCGCCCTTGTCCTCACGGGCGACTCGGCGGCGGAACTGCAAGACCTGGTTGGCCCCGTCGAAGCGGCCCTCGGCTCCGTGGACCTGGACGCCGATGGCGTGCCGGACATCGCCAACGTTAGCAGCAATGTGGACGCGACCGCCGTTGGCGGTAGTGGAACCATCATACGGATTGATGGCCGACCCGCCGTCAGCTTCAGCGGTGATTTGGAAACGGACAACACCATTGGCGTCACCAACGCGGCCAAGCAGGCCATCATCGACGTGGGGCTGCCCAGTGGCGTGCAGGTGAGCGAGGGCTTCGACTCGCAGCAGCAAATCGAAGGCTTCCAGAGCATGGTGGTGGCGATTGGCTACTCCATTGTTCTCGTCTACCTGATCATGGCCCTGACTTTCCGCAGTCTGGTTCATCCGTTCACCATCCTATTCAGTTTGCCCTTTGCCCTGGTGGGCGCGGCCATCGCCCTGTTCATCACCAACAGCGTCCTGGGCATCTCCGCCATGATTGGCTTCATGATGCTCGTCGGCATTGTGGTGACCAACGGGATTGTCTTGATGGAGCTGGTGCAGCAGTTGCGCCAGCGCGGCAAAAATGCGACGGATGCCCTGATCGAGGGCGGGCGCACCCGCTTACGTCCCATCTGGATGACGGCCCTGGCCGCTATTCTGGCCTTGATCCCGCTGGCGGCCAGCAGCGAGGCGGGCGCGATCATCGCCTCCGAACTGGCCCGCGCCGTCACAGGCGGGTTACTGGTGAGTACGGCACTGACGCTGCTGGTTGTTCCCGTGGTGTATAGTCTCTTCGATGGTCTGACGAATCGTTTGCGCCGCAAATAAGAAACGGATAAAGTGGAGGCAGGGTGCGGCGCAGGCAAGTGCGTCGCCCCTGTCGCTGACCGGGGATGAAGCCTGCCCGTCGCGTGGCAATGGCGTGCATGATGGAGAATGAGAATCCCGAACCAGGATGGCGAGATGTCGGACAATCTGAAACGCATACGTCGCGCCTGGAGGGTTGTATTGAACACAAATCTTCCTGAACTCGGATATGCCAGGAGAATCCGGGTTTGAGTACTGGCGCCACTGTTGTGAGACAGTGGCGCTTTTGCTCTCTGGAATGGGTTGGATACAATGACGCCCTCCACCGTCCCGTGACCGGCGGGTTTTCGGATGTCAAACATTTTACCATTGTGCCAGGTTGGACAATTCTTCAAAGGATGGAACACTTGACAGTACAGATCGTGCTCGTGCTGTTAATTCTGGGGGTGGCGATTGTCCTTTTCGCCACGGAACGCATTCGTGTAGACGTGGTATCTCTGATGGTGCTGCTGTCGTTGTTCTTGACGGGCATCATTAGCGTGGAAGATGCCTTTGGGGGGTTCGCCAATCCAGCCGTGATCACTGTGTGGGCGATTTATATGATGAGCGATGGGATGGCGCGGGTGGGCGTGGCGGATATGCTCGGCGCGCGTATCTTGCGCCTTGCCGGCAATGATCAGGCCCGTCTCGTGTTTTACATTATGCTCATGGTGGGCATCATGTCCGCCTTCACAAACAACATCGGCGCGACCGCCGTCTTGTTGCCTGCCGTGATCAGCATTGGGACGCAGACGAATGTGCCGGCATCTAAACTGCTCATCCCTCTGGCCTTTGGCTCCCTCCTCGGCGGCGTCACCACCCTCATCGGCACTCCCCCCAACCTCCTCGTCAGCGCCGCCCTCGTTGAAGCCGGGCTGGCCCCCTTCAATTTGCTCGACTTCACCCCCCTCGGCGTCATCATCCTCGCCAGCAGCATCCTCTACATGGTCTTCATCGGGCGACATCTGCTGCCAGAGCGGCGCGAAGTCTCCCATTCCGCCGACCTGGCCCGCGATTATCACCTGCGCGACTACTTGTGCGAACTGACCGTGCTGCCCAATTCTCCCCTGGTCGATAAAACATTGGAGCAGGCCCGCCTGGGCGAAATCTACGACCTCACGGTCATCGCCCTGGTGCGCAACGGCGAAACGCACCTGGACCTGGTGGCGACCTCCGTGCTGCACGCCGGCGACCGCCTGCTCTGCAAGGGGTCCGTGCAAGACATGCTGTCCTTGCAAGAGCAGTTGGGCATCAGCTTTGACGCGAATACGCACGTGCGCGTGCGCGACCTGATTTCCGCGGACACAATCCTGGCGGAGCTTGTGGTCAGCCAGCGCGCCGATTTCATCGGGCAAACCCTGCAGGAGGCGGATTTTCGCAATCGGTATGATCTGACCGTGCTGGCTATCTGGCATGATACGGCCCACATCACGGCCTCGTTGGAAGATATTCCCCTGCGCCTGGGGGACGTATTACTCGTGCATGGTCGCCGCGAGCGGATTGAATCGTTGCGCGGCCACAATGGTTTTCTCGTTTTGGGACCTTTGGAGATTGAGACCCCTCGCCATCATAAAGCGCCACTGGCGGTTGCTATTTTTGCCTCCATGATTGGTCTGGTCCTGGTGGGTGTGCTGCACATTTCCGCCGCCGCGGTGATGGGCACGGTTCTGTTCGTCCTTACGGGGGTGATGACGATGGACGAAGCGTATCGGGCTGTGGAGTGGAAGTCGGTGTTTTTAATTGCCGGCATGTTGCCCATGAGCATCGCCATGCAGCAAACGGGCGCAGCCCAACTCGCAGCCGACTCCATTCTGGGACTCGTCGGCAGCTTCGGCGCGCGCGGCCTCCTCCTCGGCCTCTTCATCCTCACCACCATCCTCACCGGCTTCATGTCCAACGCCGCCGCCGCCGTCCTCGTCGCTCCCATTGCCATCAGTGCCGCCCAAGGTCTGGGATTGGAGCCACATGGGTTTGTCATGGGCGTGGGCATTGCCGCCTCCAGCGCCTTTTTCACTCCCGTCGGCCACCAGGCCAACGTCCTCGTTTATGGCCCCGGCGGCTACCGCTTCTTCGATTACACCAAAGTCGGCGTGCCCCTGACCATTCTCATTTGGATATTGATGCTCATCTTCCTGCCCGTTTTCTTTCCCCTGTAGGCGAGAAGTAGCGAGGGTAAGTGGCGCGTGATGCGTGGATCTCCGTTCTCCTGGCTGAAAAAAGGACCGCGCCTGGCTCTTGTCGCCTTGCCGCTGCTGTTCCTCGCCCTTTTCTTTTTCTATCCTCTGGTCAACATTCTGCGCCTCAGTCTGACGGTTGCTGCGCTGCAAACGTTTTTTGCGCGCGCCTATCTCTGGCGCGTCCTTTGGTTTACCGTCTGGCAGGCGGCGCTCTCCACGCTGCTGACATTGCTGATCGGCTTGCCGGCATCTTACCTGTTCGCGCGTTATGATTTTGCCGGCAAACACCTCCTGCGCGCCCTCACCACCATCCCCTTCGTCATGCCCACCGTCGTCGTCGCCGCCGCCTTTCGCGCCCTGCTGGGACCATCCGGCCCCGTCAACCAATCCCTCATGACGCTTTTTCGCCTCAGCCAGCCGCCGCTGCGCCTGGAACAAACCCTGGCCATCATCCTCCTGGCGCACATCTTCTACAACGTCACCATCGTCGTGCGTCTGGTAGGCGGCTTTTGGGCCAACCTCAACCCCCGCCTGACCGAAGCGGCCCAACTGTTGGGGGCCTCGCCCCGGCGCGCCTTTTGGGAAGTAACCCTGCCACTATTGCGCCCACCGCTGTTCGGCGCGGCGCTGCTCATCTACCTGTTCACCTTCACCAGCTTTGGCGTCGTCCTCATCCTGGGTGGCCCCCGTTTTAGCACCATCGAGACGGAAATCTACCGCCAATACGTGACCTACTTGCGCCCGGACATCGCCGCCTTGTTATCTCTCCTGCAAATCCTCTTCACCTTCCTCCTCATGTCGGCCTATGCGCGCTGGCAGCGACGCGCCGCCGTTCCCCTGGACTTGCAGCCGCAACAGCGCACCGTGCGCCGCCCCATTACGGTCGGCGAGAAACTGCGCGTCGGCGCGTTGGTAGGCGGCCTGAGCGCGTTCCTGCTGCTGCCGCTGCTGGCGTTGGTGTGGCGCTCGCTCACCGACGCCTCCGGCCATCTCACCCTGGCCTATTATCAGGCGCTGCCCGTTTCCCGCCGCGGCAGCATCACCTTTATTCCGCCGCTGCTGGCGGTGCGCAATTCCCTCCTGTTTGGTCTGCTGACGGTGCTGTTCGCGTCTTTCTTCGGCCTGCTTAGCGCCACGCTGCTCACGCGCCCGGCACGCGGGCGCGGCTGGTTGGAACCCGTCTTCATGCTGCCCCTGGGCGTCTCCGCCGTCACCCTCGGCTTTGGCTACGTAGTTACCTATCGCGGCCTGCGCACCTCCCCTCTGCTCGTCCTCATCGCCCATGTCCTGGTTGCCTTCCCCTTTGTCGTGCGCGCCGTGCTGCCCGTGCTGCAAGGGATTCGCCCCCG
The DNA here is from genome assembly GCA_020634515.1 of Ardenticatenales bacterium. Lineage (NCBI taxonomy): Bacteria > Bacillati > Chloroflexota > Ardenticatenia > Ardenticatenales > Ardenticatenales bacterium. The sequence goes on from JACKBL010000008.1 coordinate 192,219, forward strand.
CTTGCGCGAAGCGGCTGCCCTGCTGGGCGCGTCTCCCGCGCGCGTCTGGCGCGAGATTGACCTGCCCATTGTGGGGCGGGCGCTGCTGGTGGGCGCGGTCTTTGCCTTCACCATCAGCATGGGTGAGTTTGGGGCCACCAGTTTCATTGCCCGACCCAACAGCGGCTATCTGACGTTGCCGATTGCCATTGAGCGGTATTTGAGCCAGCCGGGCGCACTTAATTTTGGGCAGGCGCTGGCGATGAGTACGCTGCTGATGCTGGTTTGTACGGTGGGCTTTTTGGCGATTGAGCGTTTTCGTTACGCGGATGTGGGGGAGTTTTAGAGGTATGAGGTGTGAGGTATGAGGTATGAGGTATGAGGTGTGAGGTATGAGGTATGAGGTATGAGGTATGAGGTATGAGGTATGAGGTATGAGGTGTGAGGTGTGAGGTGTGAGGGGGATGGTGATTTATGTTGATGATTGAGCGGGTGACGAAGGCGTATGAGGGGGAGGTGGTGCTGCGGGAGGTGTCTTTGAGTGTGGCGGCAGGGGAGGTGACGGTCCTGTTGGGGCCGAGTGGCTGCGGCAAGACGACGCTGTTGCGGATTGTGGCCGGTTTGGAGAAGGGGGATGGGGGGCGGGTGTTGTGGGATGGGGTGGATTTGGCGGCTGTACCTCCTTTCCGGCGGAATTTTGGTTTTGTTTTTCAGGAATATGCTTTGTTTCCGCACAAGAACGTGGCGGAGAATGTGGCTTTTGGCTTGCGGATGGCGGGTTGGGACGCGGCGCGTGTGGCGGTGCGGGTGCGGCAGGCGTTGACGTGGGTGGGGCTGGCGGATTTGGGGGCGCGGCAGGTGCAGGCGTTGTCGGGTGGGGAACAGCAGCGCGTGGCGCTGGCTCGTTCGCTGGCTCCGGCGCCCCGTTTGCTGTTGCTGGATGAGCCGCTGGGGGCGCTGGATCGGGCGCTGCGGGAGCGGTTGTTGACGGAGTTGCGCCCGATTTTGTTGCAGGCGGGGCGGGAGATGGGGTATGATGCCGGCATCACCGCCCTCTACGTCACCCACGACCAATCCGAAGCCTTCGCCCTCGCCGACACCATCGTTCTTCTCAACGCCGGCCGCGTCGAACAGCAAGCCACCCCGCAAACCCTTTACCATCACCCGGCTACCCCTTTTGTCGCCCGCTTCCTGGGCATGAGCAACCTGCTGGCCGGGCGCACGTTATCCCTGGACCCCGCGCGGGTGCAGACGACGCTCGGCGAATTTCGTGTAGCCAATAGAGGGGGGCGGCATAGGGAAAATGTGACCCTGTTAATCCGGCCCGAAGCGGCTGCGCCAGGGGATACGGGCGTCAACGTCATCACCGGGTTTTTGCATGATGTTTCTTTTCGAGGACGCTTTTGCCTCATCATCGTGCAAGTGGGGGAAACGCGGCTGCACTTTGAACTGGACGCCACTGCCCCGCTGCCGCCCGTGGGTCAAGTCGTGACCCTTTCCCTGCGTCCGGAAATGCTGCAAATGATCGATTGACTCAAGATTGGACCAATTTCACGCGCTCAACGGCCATTTCCACCAGAAAATTGGTCCAATCTAGCTAACAGACGGAGGTTAATGATGTCTCGCAAACAGAATGGAATTGTTAAAACTTTACTGGGTTGGCCGCTGCTGCTGGCCGGCGGTTGGATGGCCTACAGCAAGTGGTTTGTTGATCACAATGCGTTTCTGCCGAATGCGATCCCGGAGGCGGAATGGGAATTGTTGCAGAGCGAAAATGCCGGCAAACTCAACATCTACCACCGCTCCCATCCCCAGGGCCGCCCCTTACTCCTCATCCACAGCGTCAACGCCGCCGCCAGCGCCTACGAAATGGGACCCCTCTTCCGCCATTACGTCGGCCTGCGCCCCGTCTACGCCCTGGACCTCCCCGGTTACGGCTTCTCCGACCGCGCCCCCCGTGCCTACACGCCCGCCCTCTTCCAACACGCCATCATTGACGTCTTGCACCAGATCGGCGCGCCCGCCGACGTCGTAGCGTTGTCATTGGGCTGCGAGTTTGCCGCCGCCGCCGCCCTGGCGCGCCCGGAACTGTTCCACTCCCTCGTCTGCATCTCCCCGTCTGGCCTGAACGCCCAGAACACAGGGCGCGCCACGCAGCAGGCAAGTATGCGCGGCAGCAGCGACCGGCTGTATCAGTTTCTCGCCTTTCCCTTGTGGGCGCGCCCCCTCTTTGACCTGATTGCCAGCCGCCGCAGCATACGCTTCTTCCTGCGGCAGAGCTTCGTGGACGACATCACGCCCGGCTTCGTGGACTACGCCTACGCCACGTCCCACCAGCCCGGCGCGGAACACGCCCCGCTCGCCTTCCTCAGCGGCAAACTTTTCACCCAGGACGTTTGTGGTCAGGTTTACGAAAAGTTGGACACGCCCGCCCTGATCATCTACGACGAGGACGCCTATTCCCGCTTTGACCGCCTGCCAGAACTGCTACAGCGTAACCCCCGTTGGCGCGCCACCCGCATCGTTCCCAGCCGCGGTCTGCCTCACTTCGAGAAACTCTCCGAAACCGTCGGCGCGCTGGACCACTTTTGGGAAGGATTGGGCGATGAGGCGTAGATGATAGATTGGTTCATTCTCCAAGAATGAACCAATCTTGGGCGGGTTTGTATGCTGTTCGTCTAGTCCAGGATGGTTGCCTGCCAGAAGCCGCGGGCGGCGGCACCGTCGCGGCAGAGGCGGATGCCGCGCACCTGGTTGGTGGGCAGCACCTTGCCCAGCAGCAGGGCGTCGCAGGCGTAGCCCGCGTCGTAAGCCAGCCACAGCTTGTCCGGCGCGGGCGCGCCCCAACTGCCCGCACTGCTGGCTTCGTCCACGAAGCTGCCATCGGCGAACAGAGTGAAGCGCCCCTGGCCGGCGCTGCCGTCATTCATCCGGTAAGCGTAATCCAGGCGGGAGGTGATGTCCACCGCTTCCACCGCGCCACGGTCGCAGCCGGCCCCCTGCGGGCGGGAGACGCCGCGCTGGTCGCTGGCGGGACAGGCCACGTCATCCCCGCTGTCAATGGCCGGGCTGCCCGGCAGCAGCACGTGCGTCAACGTCGCCCCCCCATTGTCCGCCAGCGGCCCCAGCAGCGGGTCCGTGTTCGTGATGTCGGTCGGCTGGGTCAGGTTGCAGGATGCATCATCGCTCAAATTGTAGCCCAACGACGTGAAACTGGAGCCTTGGCAATTTCACTGAAAAAACCGGGTTTTTCGAGTGCCCGGCCAAAATTACCAGAGTGGTTCATGTGTAAAAACCCGGTTTTTGGCCTTTTTTCAGTAGAGTCAACGTTGAAGATGATAATGTTGTTAGCAACGTCGGCCACATTATCTACTATTGTGCTATGCTGCAGCGTGACGTCGTTGCTGTAATCTATGAACATGCCCCCTCCGTGGAACGTAGCCATGTTGCCAGAGAGGGTGCTGTTCTCGATAATCAACGTGCCATCGTAACTCGCGATGCCGCCACCGTTAGACCCTGAATTATTGGCAAGCGTGCTATAGTTGAGAGTCACCGTACTCTCTGCATTGAGGATACCGCCGCCAAAACCCAATGCCTCAATGATTGTTCTGTGCGGTCAGATTGACCTGGTCGGACATTTGCGGGTCGCAGTGGGCCATAGGGCAGCCGGAGGGGGGAAGGGTGATGGGGCCGCCGGGTCCACTAGCGAGGACGCGCGCCGCGTCGAAAACGGCCAGCAAAGAGAGGACAATGATGGAGATTACATAAAACGAACGGGGGGGGGAAATTAGGGTTGTTCATGGCTTTTTCCTGTAGGGTACGGACAGGTGCGGCATACTTGAAAAGCACATCCCTCCTTGCCTTATTTAATCTGTCTCCCGCCCCCCTGTGGGGAAAAGATGAAAAGGGGTAAAAAAGCTCACCAACAGCCTCAAGGATTTGGTAATGCTTGTCCACGTTTATCTTGGCTTGTTGCGGAAACAGGCTGTATGGAGGGCTTAACTTCCTCTGAGTAAACATACCGGCTTATTGCCGCGCCGCCGCGCGCGGGCGTATAATTGCATCTGTAGCCAATTACCACAGGCGCGACGTACTTTGGATCAGAAATGCGTCGCACATCTATGAGCGCGAAAAATCTATGTTTATTTATGACGTACTGGCATTTTTCCTGGTCCTGGGGCCAATTGTTCTCATTCACGAATTGGGGCACTTTATCTCCGCGGTGCGCCTGGGGGTGCGCGTGGAGGAATTTGGCCTGGGTCTGCCGCCGCGAGCGGTGACGCTATTTGAGCGCAGCGGCATCAAGTATACGCTGAACTGGCTGCCGTTGGGCGGCTTTGTGCGTCCGGCGGGCGAAGACGACCCCTCCGTGCCTGATGGTCTGGCCGCCTCGCCGAAGCGGGTGCGTTTTGCCGTCCTCTTCTCCGGTCCACTGGCGAATTTCTTGCTGGCGTTCCTTCTCTTCTGGGTGGCCTACATGATCACGGCCGTGCCTGTTTACGATGACACCCACGTGGCGATTGTGAGCGTGGACGCCGATTCGCCGGCGGCGGCGGCGGGGCTGCTGCCGGGGGACGTGGTGGACCAGGTGGATGGGCAGGCGATCAGCGACGCGGATGCGTTGGTGGCGCTGGTGCAGGCCTCGCCGGAAAAGGCGCTCACGTTTGCGATTGAGCGGGACGGCGCGGCGCGGACGCTCACGGTCTTGCCGGCGCGCGTGGACAATGGGTCCGCCGTGATTGGACGCATTGGGGCGGGATTGGGAGCCGCCCCTACGGGTGAGACGATTACTTACGGACCGCTGGCGGCGGCGGGGCAGTCGGTGAAGCAAGTGGGCGACATCATCATGCTCACTGTGCGCGTGCCGGTGATGCTGGTGCGCGGGGAAGTGAGTGTGAGCGAGGTGGGGTTCATTGGCCCGCCGAACATTGCCCGCGCCAGCCGCCAATCGGCGCAGATGTCGCTGGCATCGGGGGATTGGTTCCCGTTCCTCTCTTTTGTGGCCTTCATTAACGTGGCGCTGGGGTTCACCAATTTGCTGCCGATTCCGGCGCTGGATGGGGGGCGTATCCTGTTTGTGCTGATTGAGGCGCTACGTGGACGGCGGATCGCTCCGGAAAAAGAGGCCACGGTACACATGGTGGCAATCATGCTGTTGTTAGGGCTGATGGTGTTGATATTTGTGCATGATTTGATGAATCCCATCGATTTGTTTGGTCCGTAGGCGGGTGTTGGCGTTGGCGTAAGATGCTGACGCTTCATCTCGTCATAGACTGTAATTCCAGGCACGCTCATGATAGTAAACTTGTGGGCGTGCTTTCTTCTTGCCTGAAAACTGTTAGAATTGAGTTGTTGCAAACTTGTAGACTTCTGGGAAGGTTCGATGAATCGTAAGACGCCTTTTGCTGATGTTATGCACGCTTTGATGTCCGATCCGGCCATGCAAACGCGGTATCTGTACCGGCTATCGGACATGGAGCATGAGGAGATGCTTGCTTTCCAGGCGATGTGGCCTGCTTTTCCCGTGGGACGTCGGTCGTTGATTGCCCACCACCTCAACCAGATTTACGATGACGATTTCATGGTGGATTTTGAGAATGTGTTTCACTTTTTCCTTTCTGACGAGGCGGCCGTGGTGCGGCGGTCGGGCGTGATGGGGTTGTATGGCTCCACGAATGCGCGCCACGTCAATCCCCTTTTACGCCTGCTGGAGACGGATGCGGATGATGAGGTACGAGCACAGGGGGCGGCGACGTTGGGGAATTTTGTGTTTCAATCTTTGTGTGGGTTGATGCCGGCATTTGTCGCCGAAAAAATCATGCCCGTCCTCCTCCGCACCCTGGAAAATCCCCTCACCCCCATCATCGTACGTCGGCGCGCCCTCGAATCCGCCAGCTACCTGGACGACGAGCGCGTCTTTGCCTTTATCACCGACGCCTACGACACCGGCGACTTTCTCACTCAATTGAGCGCCGTCAACGCCATGGGCATCAACGGCGCGCATCGCTGGCTCCCCATCGTTTTGGACGAACTGGAAAGCCCCTATGAGGATATGCGCCTGGCTGCCGTGGAAGCCGCGGGCAAAATCGGCGATGTACAGGCCCTGAGCCAGTTGGTGCGCCTGATTGAAGAAGAGGACCAGGATCGAGCGATCCGGGAAGCGGCCATTGAGGCGTTGGCGGCGATTGGCGGCGAGGAGGCGGAGCAGATTTTGCTAGAAATGGTGGAGGACCCGGACCTGGAAGACCTGTGGGAGATGATGGCGGAAGCGCTGGAGGAAATGGACTGGTCCAACGTTTTTGATGATTATCTGATGCTGGATTTTGGCGCGGATGACGACGATGACGAGGACGCGGAACCGTGGCTCTGATGCGAGGAAACAGGTGCGGCGCTCGTGACCGACATTCTTGACGTGCTTACCAAGAATATCTTGCCAATTTTCGCTGTTGCCGGCATTGGCGCGATCCTGCGCCGTTGGATGCACCTGGAAAAAGAATCCCTCTCTCGGCTCGTTTTCTACGCCCTGGGACCCTGCCTCGTCTTTAGCTCCCTCGTCAATTCGCAGTTATCCGGCAGCGAACTAACCCAACTGGCGACCTTCGCTTTGGTGGCGGCGCTGGCCATGGGTGCGCTCAGCCTGCTGGCGGGGCGACTGCTCGGCTTCTCCCGCCAGGAGCGGGCGGCGATGGTGCTGGTGGCGATGTTCCCCAACAGCGGCAACTTCGGCCTGACGTTGAATCAACTGCGATACGGCGACGCGGGGCTGACGCGGGCGGTGGTGTATTTTACGGTGAGTACGATTCTGGTGTTCACGGTGGGGATTTTCGTGGCGTCGTTGGGGAAGTTGGATGGTCGGACGGCGCTGCGACAGGTGTTGAAAATGCCGGCATTCTACGCCGTCCTCCTCGCCCTCATTGTATATGGATTTCACCTGCCTTTGCCTTCCTTTCTGGCGCGGGGGATAGAAATTGCCGGCAACGGCTCCATCCCCGTCATGCTCATCGTCCTCGGCATGCAACTGGCCGACCTCAAAAACCTTAGCGGCCTGCGCCTCGCCCTCCCCGCCGTCACCCTGCGCCTGATCGTCGCCCCCGTCGTCGCCACCCTCGTCGCCCTCTTCATCGGACTGCAAGGCACCGACTACGCCGTTTCCATCATCCAGGCCAGCCTGCCCACCGCCGTGGTCACCACCATCATCGCCACCGAATTTGACGTACAGCCCGCCGGCGTCACCACCGCCGTCGTCCTCAGCACCCTCCTCAGCGTGATCACAGTCACGCTGGCAATAACTCTATTAGGCCTGTAACATTGGCTCATGACCGCGCGTCGCTTTCCCCTGATTATCTGGCTGCTGCTCCTCTTCCTGAGTAGGCTGCCCATCGCCCACGCCCAAAATGGCATCAGCCGGGTACAGACCACCGCCGATTACCGCTACGGCCAGGTGATGACCTTCCGCCTCCAGGCTGACAGCGAACGGCCGATTACGCGCGTCACGCTGGCCTTCAGCACGCCCACCCTGCCCAACACCTTCACAGCGGACATTCCCCTCACCCCCACCCAATCCATCGCCGTCACCCAGACCGTTGACCTCACGCAGGTCCACATCGCCCCCTTTGCCTCCGTCACCTTCTGGTGGACGCTCACCGACGCCAATGGCGATGTGTACGCGTTGCCGGAGTCCAGCCTGCTTTACGCCGACGACCGCTTTCGCTGGCAGGCGCTGGAACGCGAAGGCGTGGTCATTCATTGGGCCGAGGGCGACCCCGTGCTGGCGCAGACGGCGCTGGACGTGGTCGCCCAGGCGCGCCCCCGCCTGCAAGCCATCATCCCCGCCGCCTGGCCCGCCCCGCTGCACGTTTATCTCTATCCTACCAGCAGCGATTTGCGCGCCGCCCTGTTGCTTGCCGGGAGTGATTGGGTGGGTGGACACGCCAGCCCGTCCCTGGGTGTCGTTCTCGTCACTGCCGCCGACCCCATCACCGCGCCCGCCACTTTGCGGCGCAGCCTGCCACACGAACTGACCCACTGGCTGCTCTATCAGGCCACAAGCAGTAGCTATGACACCATGCCCGCCTGGTTTGGTGAAGGATTGGCAACGTGGTTTGAGGAAAACCCCAACCCCAACTACGCGGCCATCTTGCAGCAGGCCGTCAGCGCCGATCAAACGCTCCCGTTTCAGGAACTTTGCCTCGGTTTCCCCACATCCGAGAACGACGCCCTGCTCGCCTACGCCCAGAGCGCCTCCCTCGTCGCCACCATTCAGGCGCGCTATGGCAACCACGCCCTCACGGAACTCATCGCTGCCTTTGGCGATGGCTTGCGCTGCGAGGCCGCTGTGCAACAAGTGTTGGGCATCTCCATGACGGACCTGACGCAAATCTGGCGGCGCGCCCAACAACAGCAAACGCCTTTGCAGCGATACTGGTTGCAAAATCGCGCCTGGCTGCTGCTGCTCTTGGGCGGCTTTCTTCTGACCGGACTGCTGGTTGTTTCGGGAACGGGGCTGCCGTTACCGAAAGGTTCTGGTAACGATTCGCCACCATCTTCCCGGAATCAGGTTTAATGCTAAACGACTTGAACGTTGAGATACTTTTGATCTGAAATTAAGCTTCCGGGAAGATTATTTTCGAAGCAGATACCGCGCCGCTGCGCGGCACCATCGATGAATGAAGATGATGTACCGTCGTAGCCCGATTTTCCAAATCGGGCGGGCGAAAGGGTGTGATTCATTTCAGTTGACTGTTGCTTGCTGTAGGACAATTCGCCGAATTGTCCTCCGCTGTGAAGGGACAATTTAGGCAAATTGTCCTACGGCGCGAGCAGCCTGAGCAGCGTGCTTGAAACATACCCTCTTCAAAACCGCCCTGCCTTTTCAGAGGAGACGGCACGCGCCGCTGCGCGGCACCACCGATGAATGAAGATGATGTACCGTCGTAGCCCGATTTTCCAAATCGGGGGGCGATTTGGAAAATCGCCCTACATTTGCAGAGGAGGTAAGAATGACAACGCCTGATCCCGCGGTGCAAACCATGATTGACAACCTGGAGAGGAAGTATGGCAAAACGCTGGCGGAATGGACGCGGATTGCCCGGACCGTGGAGCCGCAAAAGCACGGCCAGATCGTCAAACATCTGAAAGCCGAACATGGCATTGGGCATGGCTATGCCAACCTGATCGCTCAGGAGACGCTGCGCCGCGTCATCAGCGACGTGCCCGCCGAAGACGACCTGGTGGCGGCCATGTTCGCGGGGAGCAAGGAGAAGCTGCGCCCTATTTATGCGCGTTTGCTGGAAGCCGCGCAGGGTTTTGGTGCCGACGTAGAAGTCGCGCCAAAGAAGACCTACGTCAGTCTGCGCCGCCGCAAGCAGTTTGCCCTGGTGCAACCATCCACGCGGACGCGCGTCGATCTGGGGTTGAATTTGCCGGCAACGGAACCACAGGGCGTCCTGGAAGCTGTCGGCTCCTTCAATGCCATGTGTACGCACCGTATTCGCCTGGAAGGCGTGGAGATGGTGGATGAAACGGTACTGGATTGGTTGCGCGCCGCCTATGAGGCCGCCGCGTGATGGCACATTTGAGACAGATGACGTATGACAAATAAGAAGCATTCCCGAAAAAATGTCAGGCGGAAGCACGTCGCTGGACGGCTGCATACGGGTGAGTCGTTTGAGGTGCATTTTCGCCGGGGTACGGAACTGCTGATGCAGGGGAACCATGATGAGGCTGTGGCTTCGCTGGAGCAGGCGTATGAGCTGGATCAGGCCCATTCGCAAGCGGCCCTCAATCTCAGCGGCGCGTATATTCTGACAAAGCAGTTTAAGCGGGCGGTGGCCGTGTTGGAACGGCTGAGTCAGCGCGAACCGGATAATCCGGTCGTCTGGCAGAATTTGGGTGCGGCCTACCTGGGCAACCCCATTTTGGCGACCGACAACATGCAGCAGCAGGCGATTGACGCTTTCCGGCGGGCGCTGGACCTCAACCCCGCCGCGCCGAACGTGGCCTACAATTTAGGGCTGGTTCATCGGGATCGTCGGGAGTATGGTGAGGCGACGTTCTGGTTCCGCCGCGCCGTGCAGACGAATCCGAACGATGATGACGCGCGGCAGTTGCTGGCGCGTGTGCGGGTGTTGTGGGTGGAAGAGGAGGAGTAGCCGCGATGTTGTCCATTAACTCTGATTATGTCAAGGACGACGGCGATCCTTCTCCTTATTTGCGGCAGGTGGCGGATGCCGGCATTTCCCACATCCACTGGTGTCATCATTGGGATGGCGATTACGTCTACGCGCCCGCCGAAATAGACCAGATTGGTCGCTGGCTGCGCGACTTTGGCCTGCAACTGCGCGACCTGCACGCCTCCGAAGGCACGGAGAAGTATTGGCTCGCCAGCGAAGAGTACGCCCGGCTTGCCGGCCTGGACCTGGTGCGCAACCGCATGGAGATGACGGCGGCACTGGGGGGGCACGTCATCGTCTTGCACCTGCAACCCCAGCCCAAAATGAAAATGTTCCAGGGGGCCTACTGGGACCGTCTGCGCCGCTCGCTGGACGCGCTGCTGCCGTCGGCGCGCCGGTTTGGCGTGCGTCTGGCCCTGGAAAACCTGATGTTTGATAATTATGCCACTATTGAGCAGGCGTTGGCTTCCTATCCGCCGGATTTTTTGGGCGTCTGCTACGACTCCGGGCACGGGAACTTCGTGGGGGAGGGGTTGCCGTTTTTGCGGCGCGTGGCCGACCGGCTGCTGGCGGTGCATTTGCACGATAACGATGGGACCGGGGACCCGCATGACTTCCCTTTTCGTGGCAGCGTTGACTGGACGCTGCTGACCCAATTGTTGGCGGGGTCTAGCTACGAGGGTCCGCTGACGTTGGAGGTGCATTTGTCGGGGGCGGGGATGAGCGATGAGGCGGCTTTTTTGCGGCAGGCGGTTGCTGTCGGGGAGCGGCTGACGCGGATGGTGCATGACGCGCGCGATGCGCGCTAACGCCGCGGGGACGCACTTCATGTTCAAGTGCGTCCCCGCCGGTGTGTCGCGTATGAAATGCCGGCACACACTCCGGCTAATTTTTCTCATACCCCCTTCCCGGAAGCTGTTCTGACACAAAACGGAGCCGTTTTGAGCCTGAAATCGAGCTTTCGGAAAGGTCTGAGGCTGAATACTCAGGATTCGCCCCAAACTAATACTGTCGGTGGCGGGCTAAATGCCGGCAATAAAATCCTCCGTCATCTGCCGCGCTTCATCATCCGTATACTGCTGTGGTGGCGTCTTCATGAAGTAAGATGCCGGCGCAATCAGCGGCCCACCGAGACCCCGATCCAACCCCAACTTGGCGCAGCGCACTGCGTCAATCATCACGCCCGCCGAGTTAGGCGAGTCCCACACTTCCAGCTTCAGCTCAATTTGCAGTGGCACATCCCCAAATGCGCGTCCTTCCATGCGAATGTGGCACCACTTGCGGTCCGTCAACCACGGAACATAATCGCTTGGCCCCACATGCACGTTTTCCGCGCCCAGGTCGTAAGGGAGCTGGCTGGTGACGGCATTTGTCTTGGAGATTTTCTTTGACTCCAGCCGCTCCCGCTCCAGCATATTATAGAAATCCATGTTGCCGCCGAAATTGAGCTGATAGGTGCGGTCCAGATGCACGCCCCGATCCTTGAACAAATTGGTGAGGACGCGATGGGTGATGGTGGCCCCTACCTGGCTCTTGATGTCGTCGCCGATGATGGGCAGCCCTTTTTCCGCGAACCGCTTGCCCCAATATTCAGAACTGGCGATAAAAACGGGGATGCCGTTGACAAACGCGCAGCCCGCTTCCAGCACCTGCTCCACGTACCACTTCGTGGCCATTTCCGAGCCGACAGGCATGAAATTGACAACCACATCCGTGCCCGTGTCCTTCAGGATTTGCACGATATTGTCCGTCGGTCCGGGTGCTTTTTCCACCACGGTACTCACGTACTTGCCGATGCCGTCATGCGTCATGCCGCGATAGACGGGAACACCGAGGTGGGGCACGTCGGCGAACTTGATGGTGTTGTTCGGGTGCGCCCAGATCGCTTCGCTCAGGTCCAGTCCCACCTTGCCTTTCACCACGTCAAACGCCGCCGTAAATTCGATGTCCCGTACATGGTAGCCGCCCACGGTGGCGTGCATCAAGCCGGGGATTTCGGCGTCATCGGGGGCGTCCCTATAGTATTGCACGCCCTGGACCAATGATGACGCGCAGTTTCCCACGCCAATGATAGCCACGCGGACTTTTTTGTTCTTTTTTGACATGATTTTTCCTTCTCGACTAAACTCGCGCTGGCGTTTACCCGCCAGGATACAAACAGGAAAAAGGCAGGCTTGCCGCCTGCCCTGTACAGCCGTGTCATTATAGCCTACCCGGATCGCCTTGCCTACGCCGTTCTACACAGGGAGCAGGTTCGTTCACTGAAAAAACCGGGTTTTTCGAGTGCCCGGCCAAAATTACCAGAGTGGTTCATGTGTAAAAACCCGGTTTTTGGCCTTTTTTCAGTAGAGTCATGGATTAAAGGTGGAGCGGAGACTTCAGGCGGAACCGTTCCGGCTAAAGCCTCCACTTCCCCTGAGGTCCTAAAGAGCCACTTTTTGCAGGTGTCCACTACCTTCCATTGTGGTCAGATCAATATCGGCGATGCAGCGTACTTTAACGTAGTTAAGTGTTAGCGTTCCTTCCAGGTGTACCGTGCCGGTTGCCTGTTCAAAATCAGCTGCGCCTAGGTTCGTGGCGTCGTCCAGGCGCACACCCAGCTCTGTGCCGCCGCGTGTGTCCGTAAATTTGACGAGCACATACCCACGAGAAATGCTCTCCTGCAATTTTTCGACAGATCCATCAACCCGACTTACGATAACGGGATGCGTTCCAGTGGTTAACATTTCGACTAATTCATCCATACCATGCGTCCTCTTGCTAGATTGAGAGAAGGATTAAGCCATTCCCAAAGCTGACAAATACCCTGCGCCTATTCTTTGGCGGCATAATCGGGTATCTCAAATTGCAGTGTTTGCCGGCAAAAAGCTATCCATTCCGGCGTGACATTGTCAAAGATGATATTCTCATCCTTATAAATGCCATCGGTAACCACGAAATCTTCCTGCAAATACAGGATTGAATCGTCGGTTAGCAACCGGGGAGATGCTCCTCCCTGGTCCGTCGGATCGCTCTTTTCTTTCCGGGCATTCTGTATATTCGCGTTCCATTGCGCGAAAGCCCGAAACTCGCCTAGAAGATACGCTTTGCAATACTTGCCCATTTCAGCCATAAAAAACTCCTTGATTTGGCGCGCCGCGCATAAGACTGACGTTTGTGAGTGCGGTGACTTGCCCTTTCGCCAGACGTTGTGCTAGCGAGGGTCATTGGATTCATCCATCTTTTTTCGCAGGCTGAGTGGTCGCATATCCGTCCACACCTCTTCAATATACGCCAGACATTCCTCTTTTGAGCCGCTGACGCCTACGGTTTCCCATCCCAACGGTAGCGGTCTATCCGCAAACCAGATTGAGTACTGCTCTTCATGATTAACCACAACGTTATAGATTGTGGTGTCTGTTGCTTCATCATTAGTCATCATGATGTTTTCAACTCCTTCGTGAATGGTGGCAAGTGAACAATGTCCGGAAGATTCATCCCGGCCGCATGGATAAAGGGATCAGAGAGGGTCCTCTTCAAATCGGGCAAGCAAGATCTCTTCAATCAATAGGGATAACCCGGCGATGGTGGACTCTTCAAAGAGGTCACGCAGAGAGAGAGTCACATCAAAGGCTTCGTTAATTTCATGAATAACTTGCGTCGCTAAAAGAGAGTACCCGCCCAAATCAAAGAAAGTATCATAAACGCTAACTCTTTCAACGCCTAACATCTTGCACCAGATAACGGCTAAACGCTTTTCCACAGTGCCTTGCGGCGCGACAAACTCAGCTTCTGTTGATGGGGCCAGGGGCGATCCCAGTGTAGCCAGGGTGCGCCGATCGAGTTTCCCATTAGGGGTCAAGGGCAGCGCGTCCAGCAAGACAAAAGTGGATGGTACCATATACTCTGGTAACTTTCCTTTGACAAAATCGCGCAGTTCGTTAACGCCAGGCGTTTGCCCTGGCAAGCTGGGCACGAAGTAAGCGACCAGATGCCTGTCACCGTTTTCATTGGTTTGTACGAGGACCGCGGTCTGACGGATGTCAGCATGTTGGCTGAGTACTGACTCGATTTCACCCAGCTCAATGCGGAACCCCCGTATTTTGACCTGATGATCTCGCCGCCCCAGATACATTACATCTCCATCAGGCAGGTAGCAAGCCAGATCTCCTGATTTATACAAGCGGCTTCCTGGTTGGTTGTCAAACGGGTTGGGCACAAACCGCTCAGCGGTTAGTGCCGGGTGGTTCTGGTAGGCGCGCGCCAGGCCATTTCCACCAACATAAATCTCCCCAGGAACGCCAACAGGCGTCAATTGGTATCTGTCGTCCAGAATGTAAAACTGCATGTCGGGAATGGCTTCTCCGATGACACTTCCCGGCGCTGCCTCCAAGTCTTCCGCTGCCAGGGGCCGGTAAGTTACGTGTACGGTTGTTTCAGTGATTCCGTACATGTTAACCAGTTGCAGCGTGCCGTTGTGGTCCTCGGTGTACCAGGATTGTAGCTCGCTCAGGTCAAGCGCCTCGCCGCCAAAGATAACAAACCGCAATGATAAGTCACGAGTTGGTGACACACTTCTGTTGTTGATGCTCCAGGTCAATTGGCGAAAAGCGGAGGGCGTCTGGTTGAGGACCGTCACACAAGATTCGCACAAGAGGGAATACAGGTCATCTGGGGAGCGGCCGAGCCAATAGGGCACGATGATCAATTTGCCGCCGTACAAGAGGGAACCAAAGATTTCCCAAACAGAGAAGTCGAAGGCATGGGAATGGAAAAAGGACCATACATCTTGCGGTCCGAAATGGAACCACTCCTGGGTTGCCTGAAACAGGCGCATAACCTGCTTATGAGGAATTAGGACGCCTTTGGGACGACCGGTTGATCCTGATGTGTAAATGGCGTAGGCCAGGTTGTCCGGAACAACGGGCGCTGCTGGATTGCCGGCATTTTCTTGGGCAATGCGCTCCCATTCGGTGTCGATACAGATCATGCGCGTATTTAATGCCGGCAACTTCTCCACCAAAGCGTTCTGCGTTAACAATACAGACGCCCGGCTGTCCTGCAAGACAAAAGCCAACCGCTCGGGCGGGTAAATCGTATCCAGAGGCAAATAAGCGCCACCCGCCTTCAAAACGCCCAAGATGCTAATGATCATATCCAGAGAGCGTTCCATATAGACCCCGACAAGCGCCTCGGTTTCCAGATTCATAGAGCGCAGATAATGGGCAATCTGGTTTGCGCGTCGGTTCAATTCCTGAAACGTTAGTTGTTCTTCACCTGCGACAAGGGCAATAGCATCCGGTCTTGCCGCCACCTGTCGTTCAAACGCTATATGAATACGCGCCTCCGGCTGGTTCTTAACCACACCCCTCCCAATTTGCTTGTGCAAGATATGCACCTCTTCCGCCTTTGTTAACAACGGCAGACTAGATAGGCGTTGGCGTGGATTTTTCACAATGCCTTGTAACAACGTCTGAAACTGTTCTAGCAAAGTCTGATTGAGCAAGTCGGCATTGAATTCTAGCTCACAAACAAGACCCGTTGGCGTTTCCTGAATGTTGACGCCTAACAAATCCGGTGGGGCGGCCTGCGACGTTTCCAAAGGAATAGGCGTTAACGCCAGCCCCGGTATCTCGACCGGCGCGGAGGGAACATTTTGCATGACAAACGTTACCTGGAACAAAGGATTCCGTACCAGACTGCGCTCTGGCTGTATTTCTTCTACCAGGCGTTCAAAGGGAACCTCCTTATGGGCAAAGGCCTCACGCACGGTTTGGTGTACGCGCCCGAGCAGTTCCGTAAACGGTGGATTACCAGACAAATCCGTGCGCAACACCAATGTATTCAGAAATAGTCCAATCAGGTGCTGCACTTCAGACCGTTCCCGGTCAAAAATCGGGGCACCGACAACAATATCCGTCTGCCCCGTGCACCGATGCAACAAGGTTTTGAAAGCAGCCAACAGCACTGTAAACAAGGTGGTTCCCTCTTGTTGGCTGAGTTGTTCAAGCGCCCGCATTAGTGTCGTATCGAATACCAGAACCTGTTTTACGGCCTTGTTTGGTATCGCACTGCGTTGCGTCTGCGCTGACAGCATTTCCAAGACGGGAAGAGGCCCCGTTAATTTCTGTTTCCAGTAGGCAAGTGATTCCTGAAACCGGGCTGATTGCAACGATTGATGTTGCCAAAAGGCGAAGTCGGCGTACTGGATAGTTGGCTCGGGTAAGGATGGCAAACGACCATCCTGAAAGGCTGAATAGAATGCGACGAGTTCCCGCACCAATATGCTCTGAGACCAGGCATCGGAAATGATGTGCTGGAAATTAAGGGACAGATCATATGTATGGGTGTCCAAACGGAACAATATCAACTCAAATAACGGCGGCTGCGACAGATCAAAGATACGCAATGCGGCCAGGAGCATATCTTGACGAACGACTCTTTCCTGCTCCGCGCCGGAAAGCCCACGAAGGTCGCGTATGGGTATGGTTACCTTCAAACTGGGTAAGATGGTTTGCACGGGGTATCCATCTTTGGCAACAAAGCGGGTGCGCAGGATAGCGTGACGACGTACCACCTCATTTAAGCTTTTCTCGAGCAACGGTACGTTAAGATTGCCGGAAATTCTGACAGCCGCCGTCATATTGGTGAATGCGGCCATCTGTAATTGATCTAATATCCATACACGCTGTTGCGCAAAGGATAGGGGCAGGTTTTCCTGGCGTCCCGCCGGGGGGATTGGTTCCGCAACCAGCCGTTTGCTGGCTTCAATCTGCTCCAGGAAGGCGATAATCTCTGTTTTTCGTGCAGACAGCTCGGCGCGCATGGTTGGCGTCAACACCCCATCCGGGGCGTTAATCCGCAGACGTCCTTCATCTATCCAGATGTAGACATCCAGATTGCGCAACTGAGATAGTAGTTCAACAAGGGTCATCATTTGCTCCTCAATGCGTCATTACAATTCAATTTCCTCTCGCTGCGCCGCGTGAGTAGAGGAAGTAGGTGGCGTGGCCCCCTGGATCGCCCACAGAATGGTCTGTATATATTCGCTCAAGAACCCGATCGTCGGTTGCTCAAATAGATCTCCCAGAGGGATATCAATCTTAAACGCCTCGCGGATTTGGGAGATAATCTGCACCGCCAACAGGGAATCTCCTCCTAGCTCAAAGAAGTTGTCATGGATACCTACCGGTTTAACGCCCATGGCTCTTTGCCATATATTGGCCAGTTTTTCTTCAACTTCATTGCGGGGCGCCGCAAAAGGATATGCTAGTTCAGGTCTGGGATGAAATGTAAGGGCTTGTGGTTGGGGCGTGTTTTGCTGCGTTGAAGGGGTCCATTTCCGTAACCTGAATGGCAGATCAATGGTGGAAACAATGATTTGGGGGGCATTGTATGGGGCGGGAAATAATTGAGCGGCAACCTGAAGCCCTTCGGCTAAGGTTATGGCTGCTGTTTGCATCTGTTCAGGCCGTGCCAGGGGTATCTTATCCGTTTCCGCCGTTTGCAAAATGTCCCAGTTGACGACGATCCAGGGGTATGGGGATGTCTGAGCGACGTGTTGCGTGAAACTGTCCAGGAAATTGCTGATGCCGGCATGGATAGCCAAACCCGGACCGGCCAAAACTGAGGAAATTGAAGACGTTACCATGCAAAAATCCAGGTTCTTCTCCGCTATCACGCTACGAACTGCCGAAAGGCTGCTTTTTATCAGAAGAAACTCTCTTTCGCAAG
This sequence comes from Ardenticatenales bacterium, assembly GCA_020634515.1. Taxonomy (NCBI): domain Bacteria; kingdom Bacillati; phylum Chloroflexota; class Ardenticatenia; order Ardenticatenales; species Ardenticatenales bacterium. The sequence goes on from JACKBL010000008.1 coordinate 210,083, forward strand.
TCGATCTATTGGCCTCTCTAACGAATACGGGTAATACCTGACCCGTGTGGCGTGGATTGAAAATGACCCCATTTAGCTCGCCAAACTGCTGCGTTGCGCTGGCCACGGCTGATTCAACTTGTATTGGATCCGTCTCATCTACCGATACAACCAGAATCTTCCCCCCCATGGCTTCCAGGTGAAGCGCGTTGAGAATCTGGCGGCCAATCTCGTCCTGTTTGTGCGTATTCAGGTAGGTATGCCAGCTATCGCGTGCCGGCAAATCCTCACACGTCGTCAGGGTGAGTTGGGTTGCTCCAGCCTGTATGAGATGTTGAGAAAGCAAGAACCCAATACTACGCAAACCATTAAATAGCAGGTAGGTTCCTTCTTTTTGTAGCAATGGCTTATTTGCCGGCATACTTGCCGATATTGACTCAAAAGTCTGCGTCCAGCGATAACGATCCCGATATGCGACGACACTGGCCGTTGCCGCCGTTTGCAACTCCAACCAGAGCTGTTCCGCTAAAGTATGCTTCCCTTGATTGGGCGAAGATGGTAAAACAACATCAATGAAATGGCACTGGATGTGGGGATATTCCTGGCAAACCACTCTGGCAGGCCCCAGAATAGTTGCCTTCTCCGGTACAAGCCGGTCATGGCCCGACACATCAAAAAGGTTTGTAGCCACAATGAATAAGGACACCTTTGCTACGGAACCCGCCTGTCCTAACGCCTGTGCCAGGAACAAAAGACTATAAAACCCCTTGTCCTGATCGACGTCCGCCGGATGCGTGTCCGCCGTTGCGTACCACATATGGACAATCTTTTGTGGATGTACGCCGCGCAAAGCCAGTTCCTGGATCAACCTCTCATAATCAGCCGGCTCTCCCGGATTGATCATAAAGGTGTCATCGTCGCCGGCGGCAAAGAACGGTCCAGGTCGCACCACAATTGCAGGCAATGAGGCCTGGCGCAGTCGTTGGGCAAGATGGTCGCCCAGGCTTTCTCCGTCAACGAACAGCAGCCACGAGGAGGCATCTGTATGAGGGGACGCAACCGCCGGTAGAACTGTCCGTGTCCACGAGGGAATATAAAACCAGTCGCTGACGTCGGGGGATTTTTCATTTACGTGTAACGACTGTTTTCTTGCAACCGACTGTTCTCCATCGCTATGTAACACTGGCTCCACCCAATATCGTTGGCGCTCGAATGGGTAGGTGGGTAGGGGGAGTCGCCGGCGGTAATGGTGGTTGTGGAACCCGTTCCAATCTAACCGCACCCCAGCCAACCATAGTTGAGCGACGGTCAATAATAGGGAAGCGGATGCTGATGGATGGCTTTCTTCAGATAATGAAGATAGGACAAGCTGCTTTTCCGCCTTGTGGCTATGTTGGACTGCTATTTTACTAAGAAAGCTATCTGGCCCGATTTCTAACAAAACCGGTTCAGATTCCGTCAGCAGGTTGGTCACATTTGGACTGGAATTTGCCGCGAGCAAACGTCGCCAATAGTCATGGCTTTGTAACTGCTGTTCCGTGACCCAATCACCTGTTACGCCAGATACGTAAGGAATTTGCGGAGCCTGAAAAGAGATTTGCTCCAGGGGAGTGGCAGGCGATTGTCTCTGACCGTTCTGTTCATCGTACTCAACAGCGTCTATGAGTAGCGCCAGCCCATCTGGCAGCGACATCACGCCTGACAAACAGGCAGCTACATACTCGCCGACCCCTTCCCCAAACATCGCCCGCGGCTTGACCCCCCAAGACTGCCACAAAGTCGCCAGAGCGTATTCCAATACGAAAAGTGCTATCTGTCCCCGCGGTTCTGGCGCAAAAGAAGGGGGTGTTGGCGCTAATAATGTCTCTTTCACGGCTGTTTGCAGGTAGGATGGCAGCATACTTGTGCAATGATCTACTTGCTCCTGGAATTCATGCTCGTTGTAGTAAAGATCGCTCTCCTGGTTCAGCCGCTGTCCTCGTGCCCCTGGGAACATGAACACTACCGGCCTATCTAGCGATTCTTGAAAATGCGTCCAAACAGGGGCTGACTCTGGCGATTGCAAGGCCGCCAATGCTTCCGAAGATGAGCGACAAAGCAAGGCTCGCCGGTGAGCAAAGGCGCGCCGGCCAACTTGTAATGTGTAGGCTATATCTGGCAGATTGCTGTCGGGATGCTGCCGCAAGTACGTGAGTAGATTACTTGTCTGTGTGTTGAGGGTTGATTCCGTCCTGGCGGACCATATCAGTAACTGCCATGGTCTGGCTGTTCCTGAAGGGGGGACAACTGGCGCTTCCTCCACGATCATATGCACATTGGTGCCCCCAATGCCAAAAGAGCTGACGCCGGCGCGACGGGGAATACCATGGGGGTTCCATTTGGCGAGTTTCGTATTTACGTAAAAAGGGCTGTTTGCGAAATCAATTTGCGGGTTTGGCGTCTCGAAATTCAAACTGGCCGGAATCTGTTTATGCTCAAAGGACAGGATGGTCTTGATCAAGCTGGCCACGCCGCCGGCGTTGACCAGATGTCCGATATTGGTTTTAACGGAGCCAATGGCGCAATAACCTTTCTTGTCTGTGCCGGCACGAAACGCTCTCGTCAGCGCCTCAATTTCTATGGGATCGCCCAGGCGCGTACCCGTTCCATGCGTTTCAACATAAGTAATCGTCTCCGGGTTGACTTCCGCCAGCGCCAATGCTTCGGCAATCACCGCCGCCTGACCCGCAACGCTTGGCGCCGTGTAGCTAAACTTCATCGCTCCATCATTGTTCATAGCCGTGCCGCGAATGATGGCCCGAATGCAATCCCCTTCTGCCAGGGCGTCTTCCAGGCGCTTCAAAACGACGATGCCTATGCCGCTGCCGCTGACCGTTCCATTGGCCTGCGCGTCGAAAGCCCGGCAATGCCCATCGGCTGCGCCAATGCCTCCTTCTTGATAGAAAAATGCTTCATTATGCGACGCTTGTAAGGAAATGCTACCTGCCAGAGCCAGGTCATTCTGATAATTCAACAGGCTCTGGGCCGCCAGATGAATGGCTACAAAGGAGGATGAGCAAAGCGTGGCGACACTCAGGCTGGGGCCTTTCAAGTTCAGCTTGTATGAAACCCGTGTGGCCACAAAGTCCTTGTCATTCCCCAACATCGTGTGGAAACTGGTGGCTGTAGCCCGCAGTTCTGGGTTTGCCAGGATATTTCTGAGCAGATAGCTGCTCAGATTCGCGCTGGCGTAGACTCCAATGCGGCCATCATAAGATTCAGAATCATACCCCGCGTTTTCCAAGGCTTCCCAGGCGCATTCTAAGAATAGACGATGCTGCGGGTCCATCAGCTCTGCTTCTCGTGGCGTATAACCAAAGAAGGCCGCGTCAAACAAGTCCATGTCTTTAATGATCCCATCAGCCCCCACATATTGGGGGTTTTCCTGTAGTGATGGGTCTAAATTAGAAGATGCCAATTCTTGCTGAGTGAAAAAGGAGATGGATTCTATGCCATCGCGTAAATTGCACCAGAATTCATCAACATTGGCCGCGCCGGGGAAACGGCCTGTTATGCCTACAATAGCGATATGTTCCGCCATGTTGCCATCATAACCATTGGGTAACTCTACTGTTTTCATCGGTTTCCTATCTTCCCGTCATGGTTTCAGGGTAAGCACAGCTTCTGCCTTTTCCTGCACGCTGCTTTGGGTAAAGAGCATGGGGAAATAATCGCCTTGCTGCCACATCTTGCTGAGATCCTGGCGATGGGCGTGAAAAAGATTCCCATTCTGCCCGGTCGAATTAACGCTGACGGAATTGTCAAAGTCTGAGAGATCCAGGATCATGCGTTGTGCCGGTCCAAAGACAACCTCAAACGGATCGTCGTACCAACCAACATTCACGCTAAACTGCGTACCCGGCGAGGGATATGCCCTGCTGTTGAATAAAGATTCAAGTACAGCAATACCGCTCTGCCCTATGGGAATATGGCGAAATGTCGTGGTATGCACATTTGCCCATGCCCAATCGTTCACGTGCCGTCCATATCGTTCCTGCAGCCATATCAGGCCATCCTGCCAGGCCCGACGGACAATGTCGTCGCGCGTTTCTATTTCAGGCGTGTTCGTGTCATCAAACCAGGCGTTATCTCCATCGGCCATCAACATAACCATCATGGGCACATGTTTGTTGGTGTACTGAGCATATTCATCCATTAATTCGTCGCCCAGTTCATCTTCAAGGGTGTAGTACAGCATGTGCAAGTACCAGATTTCGTAGACTGTCGCGCCTATTGCCTCCGGCTCGTATTGAAAATCCCAGGCTTTTACTTGAGAAAGCGCGTCTTCCTCTAATTGATTGGCGGGTTCAATGATAGATAGATAGGGTTGCAGCGCAGCGGATGGAGGGGAAAATGTCTGTAACTGGATGGCCGCCGAATCTGTCAGGCTTTGACTTTGGTTTGCCGTCAGCGATGCGGCGATCTGCTCGGCGCGATAACTGGGTTCGTACCAATCGTACGTCAGCATATACGGGTAATCACGAGTAACAAACTCGTTGTTGGCTGTAACAATGAATCCAGCCTCTGGATTGAGCGTGCTAGGCAGCTCTGTAAAAGGAATAAAGGTTACCCATTCATAGTTGCCGCTCCAGCCGGGAACAGGCAAAGCGCCCTGGTGCCCGGGCGCGCGTACAGGGACACGCCCGGCAGATTGGTGACCAATGTTGCCGGCTACGTCAGCATAGACAAAGTTTACATTTGGTGAGTCCCAATATGCCAGGGCAGCCCGAAACTCATCCCAGTTGCTGGCCAGGTTAAGCATGAGAATGGAGCGTAATACTTCGTTTCCTTCGTAAAGCGTCCAGCGCAGTGATATAGGCTGTTGTGCGGGAACGTTGAATATGTCATTGATGAGGGGCCCGCGCTGCGTGAGATAGATGTTAAAAGTTACAGGTTCGGCGTCTTTGACCAGGATCGTTTCCGGGAGGATGGTTAAGTCACGCCATTCTTCACCGTGTTGATATTGGGTGGGGTTGCTCAGGTTGTCGAGATGCTCAATGTAGATGTCCTGTACATCTGGCCCCATGTTGGTCATACCCCAGGCAATGCGCTGATTATGGCCTATGACAACGAGCGGTACGCCTGGCAGGGTGAACCCTACCGTATCAAAGCGACCCCCATGCAACCCGTTTTGATACCAAACAGATGGCATCAGCAAATCGAGGTGGGTGTCATTGGCGAGAATGGGTAGACCTGTGGTTGTGCGGCTGCCGTGTATGACCCAATTATTGCTGGCCCAACGGGGGTATGGTTTCGTTAGCCAATTCGTTGACGAAGTGGAGGATTCAGGTGGTACGGCACGTAACCAGTCATAATTGTTGGTTTCAGAGGGCACGATAAGGGTATCTAGATTGTCAGCGAATAGGAAGAGTTGGGTCAGGACGGATGTGCCCTGTTCGGCAACGGTGCGTGCTTGCAGGAGTTCCAGGGCGGCATTGACGCCCATGTTCAATGATAGGAAATTGCCCCAGGCCAGCGAATCTATGGGCGTCCACGGCTGTGGTTCAAAACCTAATAGAGTGAACTCTACCGGCAGGCGATTATGGTTGTCGCTCAAGTAGGCATTGACGCCCGCGGCGTAGGCTGTTAATACCGCCTGGGCGTCGCCGTCCATTTGTTGCCAGCTTTGTTCGGCAACACGTCGTAAACCCAACGTGCGCATGAATTGATCTAGCTCGACGGTGGATGCTCCGGCAATTTCGCTCATTCTACCCTGGCTCAAGCGGCGGCTTATCTCCATTTGCCACAACCGATCCTGGGCGTGGGCATAGCCTTGGGCAAAGAGCAGATCTGTTTCATTGTCGGCGTAGATGTGGGGAACGCCCCATGGGTCGCGTACGATTTCAGCGTTCATGCTTAAGCCGGTGGTTTCCACGTTGCCGGCAACGGGTGTCCAGGGACGGCGCACAAGCCAGATACCCAGGCTGCCAGTCAGAACGAAAAGTATTAGTAACAAAATCGCGAGCCGGATTGCCCATTTTCTTAGATGTGTCACACGTTATACTCCTGCAAAATGAAACGGTTGCGTTACTACTAACGCCCTCTGGAGATTGGCCCCAATTCACGCGCGCAATGACCATATTCGCCAGAGAAAATTGGTCCAATCATCTGGCATCAAAACAGCTTCCGGGGAGGTGATTGGCGTTGCGAATGGTTAGGAGGTCCGTTTTCTGATGTTTTGTCGACGTCTTTTCAAGGCGTCTTTTTGTTTTTCCGCCCTGTCTTGTACTTCTGCAAAAGAAGGTGGCGTTGCCGCGTCCTGGCTGGATAGGAATGCAGACAGGTCGGCAATCGTGGGATGTTGAAGCAAGATAGCAATGGTTATTTGCTGCGGAAAGGTGTCGCGGAATTGGCGATGAACCTGAGCGGTTAGCAAGGAGTCACCACCTAGCTCAAAGAAATCGTCATGGACGCCAACGCGATCAATGCCCAGGACATTCTGCCAGATTTCGGCCAGTTTTCTTTCCGTTTCATTTCGAGGGGCAGCATAGGCTGTTAGCAGAACGGGCCGGGCGTGTGTGCTACGCAGGCGGGGGGGGTGTTGGATGCCGGCAATTAAGTCTACCGTCTCCTTTTGCGCACGAGCGATCCGTGAGGGCAAATCTCTGGTGGAAACAGCAACGCGGGGTAAACCGCTCCCCATGATTCTACGGAAAACGACCGCACCCTCGGCCGGCAGCAAGCCCGTGGCCAGGTCCTGAGCCAGGATGTTTCCGGCAGCGCCAGCCGGTCGTTCGTACCCTTCCGGGAACACATCGCCGGCTTGTTGGTGATTTTGGGCAGCCGTTGCCAGTCGGCTAACGTCTTGGACGCGAACGGCTGTAAATGCCTCGATCTCCGCCAGGACGGAGCCTTTTTCATCCAGGAGCGTCACATCAAAGCTCAAGGTGGGTCCGTTATCTGGTGCTTCCCGATAGCGGGCGTAGCTGTAGAAACGCGCCGGCAAGCTGGTTATGATTTTCAGTGCGCCATATGAAAGCGGTAGATAGCTGCCTTCTGCTTTGAATAGTCGCAGAAAGCTGGTTGCCAGGTCCAGCAGAGCAGGATGTAGCCCATGAGTAGCAATATCCGCTGCAAATTCCGAGGGCAATTCCAGCAGCGCCAATCCCGCCCCATTTCCTAGCTTGACCCATTTCAGGCTGTGCCAGCGGGGGCCGAACACCATGAAACGTTCTTCAACGGTATCTCCATTTTCAACGATAATGGTGGCTGGGATGCGCAGACTGTCTTCAGACTCGGATAAGTCGTAGGAGAAGGGTCGCTGCCGCAAGCGAAAGCTGCCGACATTGCTTTTTTGAAATGGGTCAATGATTTCTGCTTGATTACATGCGCTTTCTATTGAGGCCAGCGTGTATCGCTGGTCAGGGGCGACCGACAGCGGGATGACGCGCCCACGAGCATGTTCCTGCCACCTGTGATTGTCGCCTTTGGGCTGGCTGGCAATGGTGAAGGCAAACCCATCCGCTTGCTTTTTCAAAACGGTGTAGACGGCGCGTTCCTCATTGCCGGCAAAAATCAACGGCGTCAGAAAATGCACATCTTGTATTTCCAGCATCTGGGCACGCCCATAATGATGGGTAACAGCCGCCCGCACCATTTCCAGATACGTTGTGCCGGGGAGCGTTGCTTTGCCGACAACAGCGTGTTCGTGTAATACCCACTGCTTGCTCACGTGAAAATGCGTGACGTACGTTTGAAATGTTAGATGGCTACCCAGGTTTTCTTCTAGCAGGGGGTGTGTTAATGGCGCCGTTGTTGGTTCTTGTTCCGCCGCCGCCGCCGCCATGCCAATGCCCTGCCACGTTTCCCAGTTGATCGCCACGGCTGGTTGGCCGACGCTTCGCGCGTGCCCGGCAAAAGCATCCAGAAACGCATTTGCAGCCGTGTAATCAACCTGCCCCAGGCGGGCGACAACCGCATTCAGCGAGGAGCAGAGAACGAAAAAGTCCAACGGAATCTCTCGGAAGACGTCGTGTAAAATTAACGTCCCCTGCACTTTGGGAGCCAGAACGCGGTTGACCTCAGCCACGGTTTTGCGCTGAATCATGCCGCCGCCAGGTAATCCGGCAGCGTGAATAACACCATTGATCCGCCCATGAGCAGCCATTACCTGCGCGATTACCTGTTGCATCTGTTCCAGATTCGCCACATCGGCGGCGACGACGACAACCTTTGCTCCCAGCGATTCTAACGTTTGCAGACGGCGAATCTTTTGGCTAACGGTATCAGCTTCGCCATGCTCATTTAGCCATGTTGCTCTGTCTTCTACTGGGGGCAAGCCAGTGCGCCCGACCAAAATCAGGGTAACGGGCGTGGCGCTGGCGATCTCTTTTGCCAGAGTAAAGCCGATGCCGCCTAATCCCCCGGTGACCAGGTAGACGCCTCCTGGCCGAAACTGAACGGTGGTTTCTATTTCCGCCGGCAGCGCAATTGGGGAAAACATTTCTACCCACCGATGCAAGCCACGATAGGCTACAACCTGGTCGTTTGCTCCTGTGGTTAGCTCTCGCCAGAGGAAATCAAACAAACGCCCGTAAGCTTCTTGCCCGGCGGGGATTTGCACGTCAATTGAGCGACAGGTTATGTGGGGGTATTCGAGTGGAATGATGCGCACCGGTCCCAGGGAAAGCGCTTTCATTGGCGATACTTGTTCCGTGCCCGTTACCTCTTGCATTTCGTTAGAAATCACTGTTAGCGAGAGGGGAACCGTAGAAAGTTGCTTCCCGATAGCCTGGACCAGAAATAACAAGCTGTTGAATGGCGAATTGGCCGCCATTGTCGGTTCATCTACATTCCAGCAATGCACAATCTGGCGCGGCTGTAACCCGGCGGCGTCCAAAGCCGTTAATAGGGTCTCGTAATCCTGGGGTTGAGCCGGATTTAATTGGTAGCTGCGTTCACCGATGGCCGCGAATTTGGTGGCGACTTCCACCGTGACGACATTTTCGCCAGCTTGTATCAGCCGTTGCGCCAGCGCGCCGCCCAGTCCTAAGTTGTCTAAAAACAGCAACCAGGGGGATTGCTGGATGGGTTGGCTGCCAGAGAAGGGCAGCAGCGGGGAACGGCTCCAGGATGGCGCATAGAACCAGTCAGCCATATCCGGTTTGCGTGTGTCGGTTTCTGGCTCCGGCGTCGTGGCGGGAGTTGTCTCTTTCTCAATCCAGTACTTCTGTCGTTCAAACGGGTAGGTGGGTAGTGATACCCGCTGCCGTTGTTCATCAGCATAGAAACCAGACCAATTAATGGGTACACCGGCCAGCCACAATTTGCCGAGGGTGGTGAGCAAGAACGCCGCATCTGATTGGCGATCTTGCGCATGGGGAGTGGATGTGAGAATGATTCTGTTGGGTGAGGCGCCGGCGTGTTGCCGCGCCAGTGTGCTCAATGTTCGACCTGGTCCTACTTCTAGCAAAGCGAGTTCGGGATCGGCCATGAGCGTGCTCAAGCCTTGCTCAAAGCGAACGGGTTGGCGCAGGTGCCGCGCCCAGTAATCAGGATTGGTGATCTCTTCTATGCTGCTCCAACTGCCGGTGACATTCGAGATACAGGGTATTTGGGGGGCGTGGAGGGTGTATTGTCGCACGATGCCGGCAAATGACGCCAAAATCGGTTCCATCATGTGCGAATGGAAAGCATGGGAAGTGTGTAGCGGCTGGCATCTTATTCCTTCTCGCTTCAGAACCGAGTGCAGCGCGTCTATCGCCGCCGGGGAGCCGGAAACCACGCACGATCTGGAACCATTCACGGCTGCCAGAGACAGCGCATCCGTCAGATAGGTCTCAACTTCTGGTTCCGCCAGCGAGACGGCTAACATACCGCCTGCCGGCAGTTGTTGCATCAGGCGTCCCCGTTCCGCGACCACAGCCAGCGCATCTGCCAGAGAAAAGACCCCTGCTATGCAGGCGGCAACATATTCCCCAATACTGTGGCCAATCAGGGCTTGTGGTTGGATACCCCATGACAGCCACAATTGAGCCAGCGCATACTCCACCACAAAAAGAGCCGGCTGTGTTATGGCAGTCTGGTTTAGTCGCTGAGTCGCCGCTTCCTGTTCGGCGGTGTTAGCCGGATACAAGATGTGACGCAGGTCAAGGCCCAGGCGGGGTTTTAGCTGCGCGCAACATTGATCAACCGTCTGTCGAAAGACACGCTCCGTGCGATACAGTTCCGCCATCATGTTGGCGTACTGCGCCCCTTGCCCCGTAAACATGAAAGCCACCGGACGCGAGATTGTTTCCTGGACGCCGCGCAACAGTCTGCCCGTTTCCTGGCCACGCAGCCCGGCAAGCGCATCCGCATGGTTTTGGCAGATCAGAACCTGACGCTGGGGAAACAGGCGACGGCCCGTTTGCAGCGTGTAAGCGATGTCAGCCATATTTTGCCGAGGGGATTGGCTGAGGTGGGTGATCAGGTTGGCCGATGCGGCGTCCAGCGCTGACCCTGTTTTTGCCGACAGGGGCAAGATTTGCCAGGGTCTTGTGGCGCTCGACGCGGGCCTGGGGGGCGCTTCTTCCAAGATAACATGGGCGTTTGTGCCGCCAATGCCAAAAGAGCTGACGCCGGCGCGCCGCGGCACGCCGGCTGTTTGCCAGTCTGATAAAGTCGTATTGACGTAAAAAGGAGAATGGTTGAAGTCGATTTGCGGATTGGGTTTCTCGAAATGCAAGCTGGGGGGAATCTGTTTGTGCCATAAAGCCAGGACGGTTTTGATCAAGCCCGCCGCGCCCGCGGCCGCATCCAGATGACCGATGTTCGTTTTGACAGAACCCACGGCGCAAAACTGCTTCCGTTCTGTTCCCGCGCGGAAGGCTTTTGCCAGCGCAGCCATTTCGATAGGGTCCCCTATGGGAGTGCCAGTGCCGTGTGTTTCCACATAAGTGATGGAATCGGGAGAAACATTCGCTATCCCCTGCGCCTCTAGGATGACGGTGGCTTGCGCGTCCAGGCTGGGGGCTGTATAGCCTGCCTTTTGGGAACCATCATTGTTGATGGCTGAACCCTTTATGACGGCATAAATGGTATCGCCGTCAGCCAGTGCATCTTCCAACATTTTTAGAACGACGATTCCAACCCCGCTGCCACTGACGGTTCCCTGGGCGGCGGCGTCAAAAGCGCGGCAGTGGCCGTCTGGGGATAGAACCATGCCTTCCTGGTAGAGATAGCCGGCGGTGTGAGGCACGCGCAAGGATACGCCGCCGGCCAGGGCGATATCGCACTCACCGCCGCGAAGACTTTGGCAGGCCATGTGGACGGCAACCAGTGATGTAGAACAGGCGGTTTGCGTGGTGACGGCGGGACCTTTCAAGTTCAGTTTGTAGGCTGCTTTTGTCGCCAGATAATCTTTGTCACTGGCTATCATGGTATGGTAGTCGCGGCCTGGCTCCGCATGATGGGCGTGGTTGTAGAGATTATGATACAGGTAGGTGTTCATGCCCGTGCCGGCATAAACGCCAATCAGTCCTGGATACCTTTCCGGGTCGTAGCCCGCTCGTTCCAGTGCTTCCCAGGCGCACTCCAGAAAAAGACGGTGCTGAGGGTCCATGCTGGCTGCCTCGCCCGGGCTATAGCCAAAGAAGAAAGCATCGAACTGTTGGATATCGGACAGAATCCCCCCTGCCGGCACATAGTGGGGGTGTTGCCGCAAAGCGGGAGCAACGCCACTTTGAGCTAAATCCGTAGCCGCAAAAAAAGTGATGGATTCAACCCCATTGCGCAAGTTACGCCAGAAGGCATCCAGCGTGTCGGCGCCGGGGAAACGGCCTGACATGGCAATGATAGCCACATCCGCAACATTCGGGGACATTGATTCACTCATTCAAACATCATCCTTGCTCATGTTTCATTAGTCTTGCGGCGACTATTTTGGCGGCGCTGCCGCTGCCATTGCATCATATTCTGACGCTCTTGCCGGATTCTCACTCTTTCCTGGCTGGCGAGAGACGCAGCGGGAGGCTCTTGTTTCTGGCTTAAGTATTGGGCCAACCCATGTACGGTGGGATATTGAAACAGTTCTACCATTGCCAGGTCCGGTACAGGCAGCTCGTCTTGCAGCAAGGTTTTTATCTTTGCCATTAGTAAGGAGTGCCCCCCCAAATCGAAAAAATTGTCGTAGGCGCCGACGCGCTCGACCTGCAATACTTGCTGCCATATGGCGGCAATCTGCTGCTCCCAACCGGGCGCCGGCGTCACGTAAGTTTGGGTTGTCGCGGAATGCCTATGATCTGGCGCGGAGAGGGCGCGCCGATCAACCTTGCCATTAGGGGTAAGGGGGAACGCGGCAACGGGCACAAACACGGATGGGATCATATAACCAGGCAGTTCCCATTGCAGTTTACGCTGCAATTCAGCTACATGTGCCTTATCTTTGTCCGCGGCGAGAATGACATAAGCCACTAACCGTTTGCTGCCTGTGCCATCGTCATGGGCGACAACGACTGCGTCCCGCACTGTCGGCTCGTGATGCAACGCGGCTTCGATTTCCGCCAGTTCAATGCGATAACCGCGCACCTTAACCTGATGGTCGATCCGTCCCAGAAACTCAATGCTTCCATCGGTGCGATAACGGGCTATGTCGCCTGTGTGATATAAGCGCTCGCCAGGGGTCTGGCTAAATGGGTTGGGGATGAATTGCTCCGCGGTCAGGGATGGACGGCGGATGTACCCCCGTGCCAGACCGGCGCCCCCAATATATAAATTACCAGGTACACCCACGGGCGTTAGATTCAACTGGTTATCTAAAAGGTAAATTTGTGTGTTATCAATGGGAGAACCAATAAATACCGGCCCTTCTCCTATTTCTACGGTATCAGTCGTTGACCAAATTGTCGTCTCGGTTGGACCGTACATATTCCACAAGGCGCTGCCGGAACCGGCCAGACGATTTGCCAGGTCGCGCGATAAAGCCTCTCCCCCGCACAGGATTTTCAATTGTTTGCTTCCCGACCAGCGCGCCTCTAATAAAAGCTGCCAGGTGGCTGGCGTTGCTTGCATGACCGTGGCGCCGCGGCGATGTATGGCCGCCGCCAGGCGAGACCCATCAACGACTTCATCAGCTTGCGCTAAAACGCACGTGGCCCCAACGATGAGGGGCAAGAAAAGCTCCATGCCGGCAATATCAAAAGACAGCGACGTCACGGATAGTAGAACGTCGTCTGGCTGCAAACCCGGGCGCACGCGCATGGACTGCAAAAAGTTGGTTAGTGCCCGGTGCGTAACCTGCACCCCTTTGGGTTGGCCTGTGGAGCCGGATGTATAGATCACGTACGCCAGGTTATCTTCGCTAATGCTTTGCGATAAATCACCATCCGCCGCCGTGTCCTCATTGTCCCCAATCTCGTCAATAAGAATGACCTTTCCTTGATAGGCGGGCAAGTTTCCCTTTAGAGATGGCTGCGTTAGCAACCAGGCTGCTTGCGCATCTTGCAGCACAAAATTTAGGCGTTGTGGGGGATGGGTGGGGTCCAGGGGGAGGTAAGCCCCGCCTGCCAGCAAAATGCCCAACAAGCCCGTTATCATTTCTACAGAGCGCTCCAGGTAGATGCCCACAACCGTTTCTGGCCCCACGCCCTGATTCCGCAGGTAGCGTGCTACGCGATGCGCGCGGCGGGATAAGGCCGCATAGGTCAGGTGCTGATCCGCAAATACGATGGCTGTCGCCGCGGGTGTTTGCGCCGCCTGTTGGAGAAATAGCCGGGGCACACAATATGGCGGGGCATGATTGGTCCGTGTATTGTTCCACGTTTGCAGCAGTCGTTGGCTTTCTTCCGCCGGCAGCATCGGCAACAACAGAATCCGCTGGACAGGTTGGTTGACAATGCTTTCCAACAGGACTTGATAATGCCTTAGCAGGTTGTCAATATACTCTGCCGTAAACAGGTCGCTGTTATATTCACAGGCAATCCGCAATCCCCCAGGCAAATCAGCGGCACTGAGAGCCAAATCGAACTGGGACGTGTGTTTTTCGAGCGCCACCGTTTCTAGCAGTAACCCATTGAGATTCAATGGGGCGCCCGCTTCGCCCAGCGCAAAAGCAGCTAACCGCGGCATTTCCGGCAGTGGCGACTTTTGCAGGAAGAACATAGTTTGAAACAGGGGAGAGCGGCTGGTATCGCGATCGAGGCGTAACCGCTCAACCAGTAATTGGAGGGGATATTCCTGGTGGGCAAACGCGGCCAACACTGTCTGCCGCACCTGTTCCAGAAAAGCCAGGAAGGGGGGATTGCCGGCAAGTTTTGAGCGTATGGCGATGCTGTTGGTGAAGTAGCCGACCAGTTTTGTGAAAGCGGCCCGATTTCTACCCGCCACGGCCGAACCCACGATAACTTCATCCTGGCCGGTATAACGATGCAAGAGTACCAGGTAGGCCGCCAACAGGGTCATGTATAAAGTAGCCCCTTGGGAGCGGCCCAGCGTTGTTATTTTTCGTGATAATTCCTGGTTCAACCGGATAGTTTTAACCCGACCGCGAAAAGTCTGGATAGCCGGTCGTCGGTAGTCGCCGGGCATGTTGAGGAGTGGGAGTGCCCCCTGTAGCTGTTGTTGCCAGTAGGCCCACAATCGCAATCCTTCCGATCCATTTAGGCGCTCATTTTGCCAGCGGGCATAATCAGTATATTGCAGCCTGTCTGGGGGGGGCGGCATGGGCATGTTTCCTTGTTCAGCCGCATACAATTCACCCAACTCGTGGATAAGTACGGCCAGCGACCAAAAATCAGCCACGATATGATGGATGACGAACAGGAGTATGGTTTCGCGCTCGGCTCGTTGGAACAAATGGACTCGCCATAATGGCGCTTGTTGCAAATCGAAGGGGCGTTGGGAAGCGGCCATCAGCGCTTGTTGCAGGTCCGCTTCATTCCAGGCTGACGCATCTTCTACCTGGAAATCCAATTCCATGCGGGCCTGGACTTGCTGAACAGGCTCGCCTGCCAGAGTTAAAAAGGTGGTGCGCAAGGCAGGGTGACGCTGTGCCAGAAGGTAAAAAGCACGATGAAATGCCGGCATATCTAAAACAGAAAGAATACGGGCGGCGCAGACGATGTGATAGGCGGCGCTCTCCGGGGAAAGCTGGTGCAAAAACCAGATACCTTTTTGCCCATACGTTAGTGGGTAACCGTTCTCTGGGAAGAGATCTGTTGGGGTCCTCACGGACGCCGCCAGGGTCGCCGGTTCCGTTCCTGTCGCAATCCGCCCGGCAAGTTCGCTAATACTCGTTCCTTGCAAAAGGGTGGTCTCTGGCAAAGCCACCTTGAAAACCGTCTCAATTTCGTGTTCCAGGGTAATAGCCGAAAGTGAATCAAGGCCCAGTTCGTTAAGGGGACGGCGTATATCAATTTGTGTAGGATTGATTTGCAACGTTTGGGCTATCCGCTGTTGCAAAAAGTGTTCTATGAGGGGTCGACGGTCGCTTGCATCATCTGTTTGGGGCCATTCTGCCGGCAAAAGATCGGCCCCTTCTTCCAGGTCAATCGTTGTTGAAATTTCCCGCGAAAAACTTTCCCCGACCTTATCCAACTCCCCGGCCAAGAAAGCCGCTCGTGTTGCCTGCCGTTGGATTTTGCCGCTAGAAGTCTTCGGGATCGAGTGCGGTTTTATCAAGACCACGCCGTAAAGTTGTAGTTGGTATACCCTGGCGACAGCCTGACGCATCGCGCGAAAAATATCTTGCAAATCAGCGTCGTTGGCTGATTCGTCATTTCCGTTCCGGCGAGATTGGCCGATTGAAGTACTCACTTCCTGCACGTGTATCAGTCGTTCTTCCCCCTGCATCTGCACGGAAAACGCAGCCCCACACCCGGGGCGCAAAGCCGGGTGACTTTGCGTGATGGTTTGTTCAATATCATCTGGGTAGTAATTTTGACCACGGACGATGATCAGATCCTTGAGCCGTCCCGTGATAAATAACTCGCCTGTTTGCAAGAAACCCAGATCGCCTGTGCGTAGGAATGGTCCTGTGCCATCTGCCAGAAAGGCGTGAAAAGAACGCGCGGTTTCTTCCGGCTGATTCCAGTAACCGGCAGCTACACCTGGTCCTGAAAGCCAGATCTCGCCCACCTTGGCGTCTGGACACGGCTGGCACGTTTGGGGATTGACAACGACAAGTTGTTGTCCAGTCAGGGAGCGACCACAGCTTACAAACGTTTGTGCCACCGGATGGTCAATATCCTCCTGTACTACCTCATCTTGCGCCAGCGCCTGGATATTGACAGCCTGCGTAATAGGGGGAGCTTCCTTGACGCCGCCAGTGGCGATCAAGGTCGCTTCCGCCAGACCATAGCAGGGGTAAAAGGCCTGGTAGCGGAAGCCTGCCAGGGCGAATGCCTCGGCAAAGCGGCGCATCGTATCATGCCGGACAGCTTCCGCGCCATTGAAAGCGACATCCCAATGGCTCAGATCCAGGGTGGCGCGTTGTTCCGGGGTGATTTTTCGGACGCACAACTCATAGGCGAAGTTGGGGCCGCCGCTGGTTGTGGCTTGATAGCGGGATACCGCTTGCAGCCAGCGGAACGGACGTTTTAGGAAATCAATGGGCGACATCAATACAACCGGAAAATCCCCATAGAGCGGCTGCAAAATCCCGCCAATCAGTCCCATATCGTGATATGGTGGCAGCCAGATGACCCCCTGGCTATTTTCGGAATGTCCAAAACGCTGATGTATCTGCGCCAGGTTGTAACACAGATTGCCGTGGGTAAGCATGGTGCCCTTTGCCGCCGCGGTGGATCCGGAAGTGTATTGCAGGAAAGCTAATGAATCTTGATTGATGGATGGCTGCTGCCAGGCTGTCATCAGCGCTTTGTCTGCTGTGTCCGTGGCCAGCCAATCTAGTGCTTTCAGGTCTGGGGCATATCCAAACAGGAATGAGGCCATCTGCAAGACAGGTCTGGTTGTCAGCACGATTTTTGCCTGAGAATCGGCGGCAATAGCCTGGAGACGGGGCAAGGTGCGGTTTAATCTGGTAGGATCGGGCGGATATGCCGGCACAGCCACCACATTAGCAAACAGACAGCCCATGAACGCAGCGATATAAGCCAGCCCAGGCGGATAGAGAAGCAAAGCCCGCTCTCCGCTGACATTACGCGACTGCAACAATGCAGCAATAGTGCGCGCCTGTTCTTCTAACTGGACATAAGTTAAATGCGCTTCTTCAGACTCGCCATCTAGCAGGTAGGTATAAATCCGCTTATGAGGATTTTGCCCGGCGCGCTGCTGTAGCAACGAGACGAGATCAGAGGGGAGCGTGTCAGGGCTGCTATTCATACTATCTTGCGACCTCCTGTAAACCGTCCTTGAGGCGGTCCGCCAGAAACGCTACCTGCGGCGATTGCAGCAAAGAGAAGTGATGTCCTGGCGTGTCATACACTGCAAGTTGGTGCGAAATGAATTTACCCCAGCCCAAATCGCTTTCCAGTTCTCCTTCTCCCCAGAACTCCATCGCCTTGAACAAAACCACGGGACTCCCCGTGTAAAGCTGTGGTTGATACTGTTCCATGGCCCGTATATTTGCTTTGAAAACATCAAAAAGGTGGTGAAGTTGGTCCAGTTGCGTATCAGGGGGAATAACGCCAGCCTGTCTGGTTTGCTGCAGTATGTAAGCCAATTCGTCTCCCGGCACGTCTTGGGCTGCTTCTCTCACATTATCGATCGGGGTCCACAGACCCAGGTGCTGCATGAAACTAATGAGCAGGTCCGCATCGGATGTTTGCGTGTTGTCGGGTAGATGCGTATCAATCAGGATTAACCTGGCTATCTTCTGCCCTTGCATGTGTAGTTGCTGGGCCATTTCCAGGGCAATAATCCCTCCCATTGACCACCCGCCGAGGTAGTAGGGTCCCTCAGGTTGAACATGGCGAATAAGCGCAATGTAATGCGCGGCCATTTCTTCAACGTTAGAAGATGGCTCCTCTAATCCATCCAGCCCTCTGGCTTGTAGCCCATAGAATGGCTGCTGTGGCCCAAGATGGCGGGCCAGTTCAAAATAGCAGAAAACATTGCCGCCGACGGGATGAACAAAGAAAAGCGGATGGTGCTCAGGGATGCCGGCTTGAATAGGAACTAACGAGGTTGGCGCAGCCAGTTGGTCCTGGTTGTGTTGTCGCAGCGCGGCGGCCATTAGCTCAATGGTGGCGTTCTGGAAGATGGCAGTGAGGGGGAAGGTGGGGTGTACTTCTTGCCGCAATCGTGTCACCAGACGCACCGCCATGAGCGAGTGCCCGCCTAATTGGAAAAAGTCATCAGTAATTCCTACGGGATGTAAACCTAATACCTCTTCCCAGATTTGGACGAGTTGCCATTCCAGAGCGGTGCGCGGCCCCATCAGATCTTCCCGCCTGAGCAGGCTCGTTTCTCTCGGATTGGGCAGGGCCTGGCGGTCGACCTTGCCGTTGGGGGTCATGGGCAGGCTATCCAGCAGCACAAAGGCGGCGGGAACCATGTAGGGGGGCAAAACGGCTTGCAGCGCTTCGCGCAAGGCGGGCGGTGATAACGTGGCTGCCGGCTGCGCGGTTACATAAGCCACGAGTTGCTTCTCCGCCGCCGTGTCTCGTTCGCTCAGCGTGCGAGCCACGACCACCACATCCCGCACCGCCGACTGCTGCCGCAGCACGGCCTCAACTTCCCCCAACTCAATGCGGTAGCCACGCACCTTCACCTGATGGTCAATGCGCCCGATAAAGGCGATGTGACCATCGGGGCGGAAACGCGCCAGGTCGCCTGTGCGGTACAGGCGCGCGCCGGGCGTGCGGCTGAAGGGATGGGGCAGGAACCGCTCGGCCGTCAATCCGGGGCGGCGCAGATAACCGCGGGCCAGGCCGTCACCGCCAATGTACACCTCGCCGGGTACGCCCACGGGCACGGGTTGTAGCGCCTCATCCAGGATGTATACCCGCGTATTGTCAATAGGTCGCCCAATGGTCATTGGGCCGGCAGGGTCTCGCCGGGCATAAGTCGAGTAGGTGGTGTCCTCTGATGGCCCGTACAGGTCATAGACGCAATGTATGGTTGGCCGCTGCTGGTGGATTTGTTGGACCAGATCGGTGGGCAAGATTTCTCCGGCAAGGTTGACGACATGCACACCGTCGGGCAAGCCTTGCTGGCGCAACAGCTCTTTCATAGCGGAAGGCACGGTGTTTATCAGGCTCACGGTTTGCGCCGCGTCCGACTCTGGAACATCCAGGACCGTTTCCACCAGCACCACGGTTCCGCCACGGCTCAGGGGGACAAACAACTCAAATATGGATAGGTCAAAGCAAATGGAAGTGACAGCGAGCGTTCTGGCTAACACGGTATCATCAAACACCCCATGCGCCCAGCTAATCAGAGCCAGGGCGTTTTGATGGGTGATGGCTACCCCTTTGGGTTTTCCCGTGGAACCAGAGGTGTAGATCACGTAGGCCAGATTTCCGGCGTGACACCGCGCCGGCGGTGGTGCAACAGGCATGGCAGCTATGACGCCGCCATCTTCGTCCAGACAAATGACGTTATCAAGCACGTTTTCCCAGGCAGCCGCCAGTTCTTTTTCCGTCAGCAGCACGGGGGATTGCGTGTCTGACAGAATGAAACGAATGCGTTCCGCCGGATATGTCGGGTCCAGGGGCACATATCCTGCCCCGGCCTTCAACACGCCTAGCAGAGCAACAACCATGCTTACTGACCGCTTCAAGAAGACGCCCACGAGGGTTTCCGGTCCGACGCCCAGTCCACGCAGATAGTGGGCTAACTGGTTTGCCCGCCGGTCAAGTTCGCTGTAGGTCAGTTGCTCTTCGCCAAACGAAAGGGCTATCCGATCTGGCGTGGCGGCGGCCTGCGCTTCTATCAGTTGATGGATACATAGCGAAGAAGTGTACGGGCGGGTTGTTTCGTTCCAGGCAAACAGAATTTGCTGTGTTTCCGCCGGAGGCAGCAGAGGGAGTTGGGTAAAGGGCGCATGGGGTTGCTCCACAATGGCTGTCAGGAGATGTTGCCAATGGTCAGCCATACGGGCAATGGTGTCCGCGGCAAACAGGTCTATGTTATACTCTATGTCCCCCACCAATACGCCAGCATCATCGCCCATGGCCAGCGTCAGGTCAAACTTAGTGACGTGCAAGTCCACGGCGACGGGGTCCGTCGTCACTTCGGCGCGGGTTTCGCCGCCGTTGCCATAGCCCAGGTCAAAAGTAAACATCACCTGGAACAACGGATTACGGCTGAGGTCACGTTCGGGTTGGAGTTCCTGGACCAGCTTTTCAAAGGGCAAGTCCTGGTGGTCATAGGCCGCGAGGGTCATGGCGCGCACCCGCCGCAACAATTGGCGGAAAGAGGGGTGTCCTGACAGGTCCGTGCGCAGCACCAGCGTATTGACAAAGAAGCCAATCAATCCTTCCGTCTCAAACCGGTTACGGTTGGCAATAGGGGTTCCCACTACCACATCTTCTTGTCCGCTGTAACGCGCCAGCAGGATTTGAAAAGCGGTCAGCAAAAGCATGAACAGCGTGACGCCTTCGGCGCGAGCCACGGCGCGCAGGGCGGCGGCGGTTTCCGTAGGTATGACGAAGCTGTGCGCCGCGCCGCGGAAAGTTTGCGCCGGGGGACGAGGATAGTCGGTGGGCAAGGCGAGGGTAGGGAGGTCGGCTAACTGCGTGCGCCAATACTGCATTTGATGCGCCAACCCCGCGCCCTGCAACCACTGCTGCTGCCAGAGGGCAAAGTCAGCGTACTGGATGGGGAGTTCCGGCAGCGGCGAAGGCTGCCCCTGCTCATAAGCATGATAAAGGGCATCCAACTCACGTTCAAACAACGTTACTGACCAGCCATCTGAAATGATGTGGTGCATATTCACCAGCAGGACTTGTTCCGTGGGTGCAATGCGCAGCCAGGCAAAACGTATCAGGGGACCCTGGCTCAACACAAACGGGCGCGCCGCTTCTTCATCCACCAACTGTTGCGCCGCGGCCTGGCGTCGGGCGGGGGGCAGCCCTTGCAAGTCCACCACCGGCAGTGGTCGCGGCCGGTAAGGGGCAATGACCTGTACCGGTTCATCATCGACGAGAGCAAAAGTCGTGCGTAATGTTTCGTGGCGACGGACAATCTCATTGAGGCTGCGGGCGACCGTGGTCACGGACAACGACCCGCGTAAATACATGGCGGCGGGGATGTTATAGAACGAGCTATCAGGGGCCAACATATCCAGGAACCAGAGCCGTTGCTGTGCGAAGGAAAGGGGCAACGGCCCGTTGCGTTCGGCCGGCGTGATAGTAGTAGGCAGAGAAGGTGCATCAGGAACCGCGCGGCTGGATTCGATGAAGCCAGCTAATCCGGCCACGGTAGGGGACTCAAAGAGTTGGTGCAGGGGGAACTCAATGGCAAAAGTGTCGCGCAGGCGGGACACAACCTGGGTGGCCACCAGGGAGTGACCGCCGACCTCAAAGAAGTTATCCTGGACGCTGATCTGGTCTAAGCCTAATACCTGTGCCCAGGTATCCGCCACGAGCGCTTCAATAGGCGTGCGCGGCGGTGTGAAAGCGCGGCCACGGACCAGCCCCGCGCTGTCAGGGACGGGCAGGGCCTGGCGGTCGACCTTGCCGTTGGGGGTCATGGGCAGGCTATCCAGCAGCACAAAGGCGGCGGGAACCATGTAGGGGGGCAAAACGGCTTGCAGCGCTTCGCGCAAGGCGGGCGGTGATAACGTGGCTGCCGGCTGCGCGGTTACATAAGCCACGAGTTGCTTCTCCGCCGCCGTGTCTCGTTCGCTCAGCGTGCGAGCCACGACCACCACATCCCGCACCGCCGACTGCTGCCGCAGCACGGCCTCAACTTCCCCCAACTCAATGCGGTAGCCACGCACCTTCACCTGATGGTCAATGCGCCCGATAAAGGCGATGTGACCATCGGGGCGGAAACGCGCCAGGTCGCCTGTGCGGTACAGGCGCGCGCCGGGCGTGCGGCTGAAGGGATGGGGCAGGAACCGCTCGGCCGTCAATCCGGGGCGGCGCAGATAACCGCGGGCCAGGCCGTCACCGCCAATGTACACCTCGCCGGGCACGCCCACGGGCACGGGTTGTAGCTCCTCATCCAGGATGTATACCCGCGTATTGTCAATAGGTCGCCCAATCAAGGTGATGTCGTGAGCGGCATCTGGTGGAACCGGGGTCCAGGTTGAAATGACACTGTTTTCCGTTGGGCCGTAGTTGTTAATCAGCGCAAAAGGAGAACCGGGTTTGGGCGCGCGATTCAACTTGTCGCCGCCCGTATGCAGCAGACGCAGGGAGACATCAGTGGGCCAGGGTTCCAACAAAACGGCTTCGGCTAATGGGGTGGGGCAGAAAGCCACCGTGACAGCCTGCGCAACGAACCAGGCGACAAGCTGCGTGGGGACGGCGCGTATGCGGGTGTCAGGTATGTGGAGACTGGCGCCAAAACCGAGATTTGCCCATACTTCCCACGCCGAAGCATCAAAAGAAGGGCTGGCGATAACCGACGCCCGGTCATGAGGCGTTATCTCGCTGGTGTGTTTGTGCCAGTTAATCAGGTTCAAGAGACCCCGATGGGGGACGCCTACCCCTTTAGGTTTTCCGGTAGAGCCGGAAGTGTAGATGACATAAGCGAGATTTTCGGCGGCGACCTGCACAGCGGGCGTCTGGTCAGGCATTTGGGACACTGCCGCCCAATCGGCATCCAGGCAGATGACGTCCGCCGTTATGCCGGTCAAGTGGGATTGCAGGTCTTGTTGCGTCAACAGGGCTGGGAATTGTAAGTCCTGAGCAATGAACGCCAATCTGTCCGGCGGATGCGTGGGGTCCAGCGGCACGTAGCTGCCGCCAGCCTTCAGCACGGCCAGTTGGGCCACAATCATGGCGGCCGAACGGTCTAGCAGCACCCCCACTGTTACTTCTGAGCCAACGCCCCGCTGTTGCAGATAGTGAGCCAGTTGGTTAGCGCGCCCGTTGAGTGCGTGATATGTGAGGTGCAGGTCGCCATCCACAACGGCGAGGGCGTCGGGCGTGCGCTGGGCATGGGCGGAGACGATGTCGTGAATGCACCCGGTCAGCTCGCAAGGGGCGTCTGTTTCGTTCCAGGCAAACAGAATTTGCTGCGTTTCCGCCGGAGGCAGCAGAGGGAGTTGGGTAAAGGGCGCATGGGGTTGCTCCACAATGGCTGTCAGGAGATGTTGCCAATGGTCAACCATACGGGCAATGGTGTCCGCGGCAAACAGGTCTATGTTATACTCTATGTCCCCCACCAATACGCCAGCATCATCGCCCATGGCCAGCGTCAGGTCAAACTTGGTGACGTGCAAGTCCACGGCGACGGGGTCCGTCGTCACTTCGGCGCGGGTTTCGCCGCCGTTGCCATAGCCCAGGTCAAAAGTAAACATCACCTGGAACAACGGATTACGGCTGAGGTCACGTTCGGGTTGGAGTTCCTGGACCAGCTTTTCAAAGGGCAAGTCCTGGTGGTCATAGGCCGCGAGGGTCATGGCGCGCACCCGCCGCAACAATTGGCGGAAAGAGGGGTGTCCTGACAGGTCCGTGCGCAGCACCAGCGTATTGACAAAGAAGCCAATCAATCCTTCCGTCTCAAACCGGTTACGGTTGGCAATAGGGGTTCCCACTACCACATCTTCTTGTCCGCTGTAACGCGCCAGCAGGATTTGAAAAGCGGTCAGCAAAAGCATGAACAGCGTGACGCCTTCGGCGCGAGCCACGGCGCGCAGGGCGGCGGCGGTTTCCGTAGGTATGACGAAGCTGTGCGCCGCGCCGCGGAAAGTTTGCGCCGGGGGACGAGGATAGTCGGTGGGCAAGGCGAGGGTAGGGAGGTCGGCTAACTGCGTGCGCCAATACTGCATTTGATGCGCCAACCCCGCGCCCTGCAACCACTGCTGCTGCCAGAGGGCAAAGTCAGCGTACTGGATGGGGAGTTCCGGCAGCGGCGAAGGCTGCCCCTGCTCATAAGCATGATAAAGGGCATCCAACTCACGTTCAAACAACGTTACTGACCAGCCATCTGAAATGATGTGGTGCATATTCACCAGCAGGACTTGTTCCGTGGGTGCAATGCGCAGCCAGGCAAAACGTATCAGGGGACCCTGGCTCAACACAAACGGGCGCGCCGCTTCTTCATCCACCAACTGTTGCGCCGCGGCCTGGCGTCGGGCGGGGGGCAGCCCTTGCAAGTCCACCACCGGCAGTGGTCGCGGCCGGTAAGGGGCAATGACCTGTACCGGTTCATCATCGACGAGAGCAAAAGTCGTGCGTAATGTTTCGTGGCGACGGACAATCTCATTGAGGCTGCGGGCGACCGTGGTCACGGACAACGACCCGCGTAAATACATGGCGGCGGGGATGTTATAGAACGAGCTATCAGGGGCCAACATATCCAGGAACCAGAGCCGTTGCTGTGCGAAGGAAAGGGGCAACGGCCCGTTGCGTTCGGCCGGCGTGATAGTAGTAGGCAGAGAAGGTGCATCAGGAACCGCGCGGCTGGATTCGATGAAGCCAGCTAATCCGGCCACGGTAGGGGACTCAAAGAGTTGGTGCAGGGGGAACTCAATGGCAAAAGTGTCGCGCAGGCGGGACACAACCTGGGTGGCCACCAGGGAGTGACCGCCGACCTCAAAGAAGTTATCCTGGACGCTGATCTGGTCTAAGCCTAATACCTGTGCCCAGGTATCCGCCACGAGCGCTTCAATAGGCGTGCGCGGCGGTGTGAAAGCGCGGCCACGGACCAGCCCCGCGCTGTCAGGGACGGGCAGGGCCTGGCGGTCGACCTTGCCGTTGGGGGTCATGGGCAGGCTATCCAGCAGCACAAAGGCGGCGGGAACCATGTAGGGGGGCAAAACGGCTTGCAGCGCTTCGCGCAAGGCGGGCGGTGATAACGTGGCTGCCGGCTGCGCGGTTACATAAGCCACGAGTTGCTTCTCCGCCGCCGTGTCTCGTTCGCTCAGCGTGCGAGCCACCACCACCACATCCCGCACCGCCGACTGTTGCCGCAGCACGGCCTCAACTTCCCCCAACTCAATGCGGTAGCCACGCACCTTCACCTGATGGTCAATGCGCCCGATAAAGGCGATGTGACCATCGGGGCGGAAACGCGCCAGGTCGCCTGTGCGGTACAGGCGCGCGCCGGGCGTGCGGCTGAAGGGATGGGGCAGGAACCGCTCGGCCGTCAATCCGGGGCGGCGCAGATAACCGCGGGCCAGGCCGTCACCGCCAATGTACACCTCGCCGGGCACGCCCACGGGCACGGGTTGTAGCGCCTCATCCAGGATGTATACCCGCGTATTGTCAATAGGTCGCCCAATGGTCATTGGGCCGGCAGGGTCTCGCCGGGCATAAGTCGAGTAGGTGGTGTCCTCTGATGGCCCGTACAGGTCATAGACGCAATGTATGGTTGGCCGCTGCTGGTGGATTTGTTGGACCAGATCGGTGGGCAAGATTTCTCCGGCAAGGTTGACGACATGCACACCGTCGGGCAAGCCTTGCTGGCGCAACAGCTCTTTCATAGCGGAAGGCACGGTGTTTATCAGGCTCACGGTTTGCGCCGCGTCCGACTCTGGAACATCCAGGACCGTTTCCACCAGCACCACGGTTCCGCCACGGCTCAGGGGGACAAACAACTCAAATATGGATAGGTCAAAGCAAATGGAAGTGACAGCGAGCGTTCTGGCTAACACGGTATCATCAAACACCCCATGCGCCCAGCTAATCAGAGCCAGGGCGTTTTGATGGGTGATGGCTACCCCTTTGGGTTTTCCCGTGGAACCAGAGGTGTAGATCACGTAGGCCAGATTTCCGGCGTGACACCGCGCCGGCGGTGGTGCAACAGGCATGGCAGCTATGACGCCGCCATCTTCGTCCAGACAAATGACGTTATCAAGCACGTTTTCCCAGGCAGCCGCCAGTTCTTTTTCCGTCAGCAGCACGGGGGATTGCGTGTCTGACAGAATGAAACGAATGCGTTCCGCCGGATATGTCGGGTCCAGGGGCACATATCCTGCCCCTGCCTTCAACACGCCTAGCAGAGCAACAACCATGCTTACTGACCGCTTCAAGAAGACGCCCACGAGGGTTTCCGGTCCGACGCCCAGTCCACGCAGATAGTGGGCTAACTGGTTTGCCCGCCGGTCAAGTTCGCTGTAGGTCAGTTGCTCTTCGCCAAACGAAAGGGCTATCCGATCTGGCGTGGCGGCGGCCTGCGCTTCTATCAGTTGATGGATACATAGCGAAGAAGCGTACGGGCGGGTTGTTTCGTTCCAGGCGTACACTATCTGGTCTGATTCCGTCGTTGTTAATACTGATAACGCCCAGAGTGGCTGCTGTGGGTTAGATACAATTTCAGTTGCCAGTTGTTGTAAATGACTTGCCAGGTTTTGGATTGTGGCGGCCGTGAAAAGTTCGGTGCTGTATTCGATCTCTCCGCGCAATGTTTGCCCTGTGTCAAACATTGCCAGGCTTAGATCAAATTTGGCTGTACCGCTATCTGTTTCCAGGTCCAGGTCTGTTTCGGTGAGATAGGCGGTCTTGTCCAGGTCTAACCCGTTGTCATCAGATGTGGCTGCCTCCTCCACGGCTTCGTCGAAATCAAACATAACCTGAAACAAAGGGTTGCGGCCCGGGTCGCGTTCGGGCAGCAGGTCTTTGACCAGCAGTTCCAGCGGTAAATCTTGATTTGAATAGGCTTCCAGCGTTGTTTCTCGTATCTGCGCCAGCAGTTCCTGAACATTCAGGTGGCGGGAAAGTTGAGTGCGTATAACCAGTGTGTTCACAAAGAAGCCAATCAGCCCCTTGACTTCGGAACGGTGCCGTCCGGCGATGGGGATACCCACAAGAATATCCGACTGATTGGTGTATCGGCTCAGCAGCAAGTTGAATAGGGCCAATAACGTGTTGAACAGATTGTTTCCGGTCTGGCGACTCAGGTTTTTCAGCGCCTGACTGAGTTCTACCGGCATTTCAAACGGAATAGCAGCGCCGCGGAAAGATTGAGCGACCGGTCGGGGGTAGTCGGTGGGCAGGTCCAGAATGAAAGAAGCGCCTGACAATTTTCGCCGCCAATAATCGAGTTGCTTATCTAAACGCTCTCCCTGGAGCCACTGCTGTTGCCAGCTCGCAAAATCCGCATATTGGATGGGGAGTTCTGGCAAGGGGGAGAGATGATTGTCAAGAAACGCCGCATAGAGTGTTCTGAGTTCATCAATAAAGACGCGAACTGACCAGGCATCGGTAATGATGTGATGCATGTTCAGAACGAGAATGTGCTCATCTCCGTCCAGGCGCAGCAGTAGCGGGCGCAACAAGGGACCTTGCGTTAAGTTGAAGGGAGTTTTGACTTCTTGCGTTACCAGTTGTTGCGCTGTTGCTTGCCGGCAGGTTGCGGGTAAATGACACAAATCCACAACGGGCAGCCGCGTTGTACCAGGGGGATGTATAACCTGCACAGGCTGTTGTTCTAGCAGTGCAAAGGTCGTACGCAAAGTCTCATGCCGTTTAACAATCTGGTCTACGGCTTGTTGCAGCAGCGCAATATGCAGGGAGCCTCTTAATCTGGTGATGATGGGGACGTTGTAGAAGGGGCTGTCGGGCATTAGCTGGGACAGGAACCAGAGCCGTTGTTGGGCATAGGAAAGAGGCGCCGGCCCGCTCTGTTCCCGACGCGGAATCGTCCATTCTTTGTTTTTGAGCTGCCCGCGCAGCCGTTTTTCTAGCAAGAGTCGCCTGGCAACAGAGAGTTTTTCTTGTCGCTCGGACAAATCATCGCGCTGTTGCCGCGCATCATTTTCTTTTTGCATTTGTCCTACTTAGCCTTTTCAATAGCAATGCTTTTTTTGCTTCTGACAATTCAGATTCACGAACAGAGAGTTTGGCGCGCTGCTGCGAGACTTCGCTCTTGACATCGCTTTGGTCTAGCGATTGAGAAGCGGTGTCAGATTCATCTTGAGTTGTGTCTGGCGATGGCAGAAGCGTGCGAGCGACCTGCCCATCATACGCCAATGGCAGGGCATCTAGCAGAATGAAGACGGCAGGATGCATGTAGACGGGAAGTCGTTCCTTGAGGAAAGCGCGAAAGGCGCTAACTGGCGCTGCCGCACCTGGTTGCAGCACCACGTAAGCAACCAGGCGGGGATCGCCTGCCGTATTTTCGCCATGATGGGCCGAGGAACCAGACTGTATGCGTACATGAACCGCCTTTATATCTGGATGTTGTCCCAGTATGGATTCGATCTGACCGGGTTCTACGCGCCGCCCACGAATTTCTTGCAGATCCGTTGTTTGAGCCACGAATTCCAGGATGCCATCCGCGCGGCGGCAGGCAATTTCACCCGTTTTGAATAGGCGACTGCCGGGCTTATGGGCAAAAGGATGGGGAACAAAATGGGAGGCTGTCTGGCGCGGGGATTGGGCATACCCGCGCGTCATGCTGTCTGCTTCGATGTAGAGTTCCGCAGGCACACCGACAGGAACGGGTTGCATCCGTGCGTCCAGTAGATAAGCCTGTCTTCCTGGAATGGGGTGACCGATGATGGGGCGTTCGTTGTTGCTGTGGTCGGAATCAATCCGCGCTCCCCATGCGGCGCTGCCTATTCTGCCGGCATTATAGATTGAATGACCAGGGAGCCAACGGCGTAAAACATGGAGGGGACACACCCTATCTGTCGTGATTATGTGCTTTATGGTGGGACTGCTTTCTATAGACAGTTCGTTTAACTGCAAGGAAGACAGAACGAGGGTGGAGACGACTTGTTCCGTTACAAAATGGTCCAGGTTGACCTTTGGAGACAAGCTGGTTTGAGGATATAAACATAAAGTTGCTCCCATTTGCAAGCCAGGCAAAACGGCGGCCAATAGGGCGTTGCTTGTCCGGCACGCAGGTGTGAATACCCGGCTGTGCTGGTCAATAGGCGTCACCGATAGCTGCGTTGTCATTGCCAGATTGATCTCCCGATGCGTTAACAGCCGCGCGGGTTGGGCATCTGTGGCGGGAATTGCACAGGCCAGATTCGCGGATGTCAGATGGAGCGTAGGGGTATCGGCGCGGTTAGGCGCAATCATGCGCCAATCCCGGTCCAGGCAGATTATTTGCCAGTTCTCTGCCGGCAAATGGGGTGTCTGGTGTTGTTCTGTAATGAGAAAGGGGATGCTGGTGTGGCGGAAGGATGCCGGCATTTGTGCCAGTTCAGCAACATCGGCGAAAGGCAGCACACAGCCGCCTGCCTTCAACACAGCCAACATGGCCAGCGCGCCATTTTCTGGATAATCCAACCAAATCGCTACTGGCGTGTCCGGCCCTACCCCACACGAAAGAAGATAGTGGGCCAGGCGGTTGGCGCGTTCATTTAATTCACGGTAGGTAATATGCTCCTCTTGCGTCACGATTGCAATTGCATCCGGCGACTGCTCTGCTCGTGCGGCGATAAGAGTGTGCACCAGCGCCGTCTCCGCCGTTTCCTGGCGCATTTCCTGAATAGGCTGCCAGGATGACGCCAGCACCAATCGTTCAGATTCTTCCGCTGTTAAGAGAGGCACGTCGAGGACTCGTTGTGTCGGATCGCTCATTAAGTTTGCCAGGAGCGTCTGAAAATGGCCGACCATGCGCGAAACGGTAGCTCGTTCAAAAATGCCCGTGTTATAGGTGAGGGAGCAATGAAAATGAGTTCCTTTATCCTCCAGGCCAATCAGCAAATCGAATAAGGCAATATCGTTATCCATTTCCCAGGAATCAGGGCGAACCTCTTCCTGCGCCTCCTCGGCAATTTGCATCATGTCACGGCGGGTCATTCCATCCAGCAACAGCATCACCTGGAACAAGGGATTGTGGCTGACATCCCGATCCCGCTGTAGTTCCTGCACGAGCATCTCAAAGGGAAAATCGCGGTGTTCATGGGCGCTCAACGCCATTTGCCGCACCCGCTCCAATAGCTCCCAAAACGTGGGGTTGCCGGATAAATGGGTGCAAAGCACCAACGTGTTTACGAAGAAACCAATCAGGGGTTCAATTTCCCGATAATGCCGGTTGCCCACGGGTGTGCCGATTACGATGTGTTCCTGGCGACTGTAGCGAGAAAGCAGAAGAGAAAACGACGCCAGCATCGTCATGAACAAAGTAGTGTTGGCTTGTTGGCTGATTTGCTTGATTTGTTGCGAAAGTTCTGGGTCAAGTTGAAAAATGAGCGATTTCCCACGAAAGGATTGCACCGGTGGGCGTGGATAATCAATCGGCAATGCCAGCAGCGATGGCGCTCCGGCCAGTTCTTTTTTCCAATAGCGAAGTTGTTCTTGTAAAGGCTCTCCCGTCAACTGTTGGCGCTGCCAGACGGCAAAATCGGCGTATTGAATGGGCAATGCCGGCAGCGAAATGGCCCGACCGGTTGAATAAGCCTGATACAGTTTGTAGGCCTCTTCTACGAAGATGCTCACAGACCACCCATCAGAAATAATATGGTGCATTGTTAATAACAGCACCTGGTCGTCGTCATCCAGCCATAAAGCCGTCAGCCGAATGAGCGGTCCTTTTGTCAGGTCAAATGGCTGTTTGGATTCGGCGTCAGAGAGTCGCCGGGCTTCTGTGTCGCGTGCCGGCATAGGGATGTGGCGTAAATCAATGACCGGCACAAACAACGACAACTCATGGGCAATCAATTGAGCGGGTTGGCCCTCCACAAAGTTAAAGGTCGTTCGTAAGACTTCGTGCCGCCGCACCACCTCATCAAAACTGCGCTGAAGCGCATCCATATTGAGTGCCGTATGCAGCCTGGTGACCTGGAAGATGTTATAAGCGTGGCTTTCTGGTTCCCACTGGTAAAGAAACCAGAGACGCTGCTGATTCAAAGAGAGTGGCGCGGGGCTGAACACGGCGCGACGAGGGAGTTGTTCCGCCCTGGCCGCGGCCTTACCGGCCAACTGTGCTTCAAACGCCTTTTTCTGTTCGGGTGAAAGCCTGTTTCGCCGCGAAGACAATTGCGCGCGGCGTTGGGCTATTTCATCTCTGGTCGTCATTCTTTATTTCCTCGCAGATGTTTCTCAAACAGAGCTAACTGGTCCGCGGATAACTTTGTGCGCCGGGCCGATAAACTGGCTCGCCGTTGCGCTAACCTGTCTTCGGCTGCCTGGAGCGGCGTCGGCGGCATCTCTTGGGGCCTGGCGTGGATGAAAGACAGGAGAGTAGACAGCGCCTGATCGGGGTGAGCCGTCACGCTTTGCAGCAAGGCAACATAATGCCCCAGGAGTTGGGTGATGGTTTCCCGTTCAAATAAGGCTGTGTTGTACTCAATGAAGCCTGCTAAACGGTTTTGCGGTTGGACGGAAAACTCCAGGCGTAGATCAAACAAAGCTGTGCCGGTATCCAGTTCCAGCGGCCTGGCCTGGATGCCGCCTGCTTCAAATGCTGTCTGGGGCATGTTTTGCAGCGTGAACGTTGTTTGAAACAGCGGGTTTTGGTCAGAGATGCGTTGCGGGCGACACATTTCCACCAGACGTTCTATCGGCACGTCTTGATGAGTATAGGCTTCCAACACAACTTCGCGTGTCTGCCGCACCAATGCCTGAAACGAGGGGGCGCTTTGGAAATTGAGTCGTAAAGCAAGAACATTCACAAAATAACCAATGAGAGGCTCTGTTTCACGTTGGTGTCGGCCAGCAATGGGCGCGCCGATAATCATCTCTGGTTGTCCTGTGTAACGGTGGAGGAGCGCGCCATAGGATGCCAGCAGCGTCATGAAGAGGGTGGCTTTGGCTTGTTGGCCGGCGGCGTATAGAGCGTCGCTCAAGACTTTGGGCAAGACAAACCATTGGCGGGCGCCGGCGAAGGTGTACCTGGCAGGTTTGGGGTGGTCACAAGGAAGCGTTAGGGGAGGGGGCAAGCTTGCCAACTGGGTTTGCCAGTAGGCTATCTGATCCGCCAGGATGGCTGGCTGCAGCCAGCGTCGCTGCCAAAGGGCGACATCTTTGTACTGAATGGGGAGTGGGGACAGGGTGGGTTCCTTCTTTTCCGCCCCAGCGCCATAGAGCGCGGCCAGTTCATTGGTCATGACGACGAGGGACCAGCCATCGGTGATGATATGGTGCATGGATAAGAGCAATAGATGATTTTGGTCCGCTATACGGATGAGGCCCGCGTGCAGCAGCGGCGCTTGCGACATTTGAAAGGCACGCTGCCCAAAGACACGGGCTGCTTGAACGGCTTCTGCTTCTGCCTCTGCCTGGGGCAGTTGGTGTATATCTATGAGGGGGAGGGGGATGGTTGATGCCGGCATTATTCGCTGCGTCGGCTGGCCGTCAACCATGATGATGGCTGTCCGGATTGCTTCATGTCGCGCCAAAATCTGGTTGAGGCATTTTGTCAAGAGGGGTATATCCAGGGAACCAGACAGGCGCAGCGAGAAAAGGATATTATAAGCAGTGTTCCCAGGATACAATTGCTCAACGAGCCACAGTTGTTGTTGCCCCCAGGAAAGAGGAATGGGTGTGTTTGCGCCCAGGACATATGGCCGGATAGGCGGTAGACGGGGAGGATCAAGAGCTGTCTCGTTGTTGCTAAGCCATAGAGCTAGTTGCGCGATGGTGGGGTTTTCAAAGAATGCCGGCATGGTCAATGGCGTCCGCAAGGCAGCATTGATGCGCGAAATCGCTTGCAAAGCCGTGAGCGAGTTTCCCCCTAGCTCAAAAAAATCATCGTGTATGCCGATTGGCGCGACCGCCAATACCTGACGCCAGATAGCAGCCAGACTATCTTCCAGAGGCGTGCGCGGAAAGCCGACGTCTGTTGCCGACAGTTCCGCGGTGGCTGCGCTTAAGGCGCGCCGGTCTATCTTTCCATTGGGCATCAGCGGCAGCGATGGGACCAGGACATACCTGGCCGGTATCATATAATCTGGCAAATGTGCTTGCACGAATGCTTGCGCCATTTTTTCAGATAGTTCTTGATTATCTTCGCGCACAAGATAGGCTGTCAGATGCGTGGAGCCGGCGACTGGCTGCACCACTACCGCCGCCTCATGTACCGCGGGATGTTGTCGCAGCGCTGCTTCTATTTCGCCCAACTCGACGCGGAATCCGCGAATTTTCACCTGACGATCGATCCGGTCAAGATATTCGATTTGCCCATCGGGCATACGGCGAGCCAGGTCGCCGGTGCGATACAATCTACCTCCTGGCAGTAAGCTGAAAGGATCGGGAACGAACTTCTCCGCCGTCAACCCCGGTCGGTGCAGATAACCACGAGCCACCCCGATTCCGCCGATACACAGTTCGCCAGAAACGCCCGGCGCTACGGGCCGGCCCCATTCATCAAGTAGGTGGGTCGTCATGTTGTCCAGCGGGCGCCCAATCGGAATTGTCGTGACGGCGTCGGCGCAGTGTTCATACACAGTTGTGGTAATGGTCGCTTCTGTTGGGCCATAAGCATTCCACCAGCGAATATGGCCGGCGGCTATTTCCCGCCATTGACGCAACCGCTCTGGTAAGACTATTTCGCTGCCGGCAATGACGGCTCGTAGCCAGGGGGAGGGTTTTTCTTGATGCCGCGCCAGGTGAGTGACCCATTCATGCCAGTAAGATGCCGGCAGATTAAGAACCGTTAGCGCCGCCTCCGTCACAGATTGCCCAAACGCTTCCAGAGAAAGCAGGTGCTCCATTCGCAGAAAAACGAGACCGCCGGCCAGCCAGGTTGGGTACAGTTCTTCCGCGGCCACGTCAAAATTCATGGAGGCAAACTGCAATACCCGATCTCGCGCAGTCAGGTCATAAGCGACCATGACGGCGTGACTGTGGTTCACCAGCGACCGGTGCGTCACCATAACGCCTTTCGGTTGACCGGTGGAGCCAGAGGTATAGAGGACATAGGCCAGGTTCGCGGGGTCAATCAAGACAGGCGGAGCAACGTCAGGTTTCGTAGCGATGGCGGCACGGTCTCTGCTAAGGCAGACAACCTTTATGTCACGGTCATCAACATCGTGCCGGTGGGCGTGAGCGGTTACGACCACGTTTATCCCCGCGTCCTGCAACACGTACTTAAGGCGGTCGGCAGGATAGGCCGGATCAAGCGGCACGTACCCCCCACCTGCTTTAAGGACGCCCAGCAGGGCCACCGCCATTTCCACCGAACGATCCAGGTAGACGCCTACCAACTCTTCGGGACGAACCCCTTGCTCGCACAAGTAGTGCGCGAGTTGGTTGGCGCGTCTATTCAGGACGTCATAGGTCAGGTGTTGGTCTCCACCGACCAGGGCCACTGCATCTGGACTCCCCACCGCCTGCCGGCGGAACATCTCAGGTATTGTTTGGGTAATTGCCGACGCCGCGGGCGGCTGGTCATGTGCCTTCAGCATATTTACCACCTGTGGAGAGGGCTTCTTCGTCCTCCAGCAGAGCCATGACTTCCTCTTCAGACAACCCTTCAATCTCCGTCAGCAGGATTTCATCCAGAGCCAGGGCCAACTCGGCAATCGTGGGTTGCTCGAAGAAAAGGCGCAGGGATAGTTCGACCTGAAAAACATCCTGAACTTTGGCCATCAGCTGGATGACCAGCATGGAATGGCCGCCCAGTTCAAAGAAATTGTCATAGATGCCCGGCTGTTCAATTCCCAACGTTTCCGCCCACAATTCCGTCAGCATTTCCTCGGAAAGCGTGCGCGGTGCCACATATCCCCCATCCAATTCAGGACGCACTCGCTCCGGCGTCGGCAGCATCCGGCGGTCAAGTTTCCCACTAGTCGTCAAAGGCATTGCTTCGAGCATGACTATGGAGGTAGGAATCATGTAATCGGGCAATTTCTCTTGCAGAAAAGCCCGAATCTCATTAACGTTCAGCGCATGGTCTTCAATGCCCACAACATAGGCTGTGAGATAACTGTTTCCGGGGGTATCCTCGCGCGCGATAACGGCTGCCTGTCCTACTTGGGGGTGCTCCGTTAATCTGGCCTCAATTTCACCGGGTTCGATGCGGAAGCCGCGAATCTTCACCTGGTTGTCCCCCCGCCCCACGAACTCAATGGTGCCATCTGGTCGATAGCGAGCCAGGTCGCCCGTTTTGTACAGGCGCGCCCCCGGGCGGTCGCTGTAAGGATGGGGGATGAAACGGGCGGCGGTCAGGCTGGGGTGGCGCAAATACCCCCGCGCCAGTCCGGCGCCGGCAATGTGCAATTCGCCCGGAATGCCCACCGGCGTGGGGTGCAAGTAAGGGTCGAGAATGTAAGCCTGCACATGGGGAATAGGGCGACCGAGCGGGACTTCGTACTCGTGGTCGGCTTCGCGTTGGCTCAGATTGTCGCTGATAGCCACGATGGTGCCTTCGGTTGGGCCATAGGTGTTGACCAACTGGACCTGGGGGCTGACCAACGTGCGCCATTGCCGCCACCGTTCCGGCAGTGCCCGTTCCCCGCCAATAATGACCAGGCGGACCGTTTCTGGCCAGAGGAGGGTTTCGGCCACCATGCCCCGAGTCAATTCGTGCCAGTAGGCAGTGGGCAGGTCGAGGAAGGTAATGGCCTGCTGCCGGCAGATGCGCAAGAAGTGAGCGGCTGGGCCGAGCATATCATCGGTACGTAGCAGCAGGGTCGCGCCAGAGGCGAGGCAGGGGTAGATTTCTTCGGCGGCGGTGTCAAAGCTGATGGAGGCAAACTGGAGTACGCGGTCCGTGGCCGTCACCTGGAAGTTTTCGATGGCGGTGGTGGTGTAATCCGCCAGCGCGCCGTTGGAGATGGCCACGCCTTTGGGCAGGCCGGTGGAGCCAGAGGTGTAGATGATGTAGGCGTTCTGCTGGGGGTGGATAGCGACGCGGGGAGGGGTTGTCTCTTGTTGCGCCAGCCGGTCGGCGCAGGCGTCCAGGCAGAGGGTGTGTCCGTCGAAGGCGGGGGGTTGCGCCAGCAGTTGGCTGTGGGTGAGCAGCACGGCTGCGCCGGCATCGCGCAGCATGAATTCGCGGCGGCTGGCGGGGTAGAGCGGGTCTAATGGCAGGTACGCGCCGCCCGCTTTCAGGGTCGCCAGGAGAGCGACCAGCAGTTCCGGGGTGCGTTCCAGGCAAATGCCGACGACCGTTTCCGCGCCGACGCCTTGCTGGCGCAGGTAGCGAGCCAGTTGGTTGGCGCGTTGTTCCAAAGCGGCGTAGCTGAGACAGGTGTCTTGATAGGCGATGGCGATGGCGTCTGGGGTGGCCGCCGCTTGAGCGGCGAAGCGGGCGTGGACGCTGTGGAAGGCTGGTCGTGGGGTGGGGGGAGGATTCCAGGCACGGAGGATTTGGGCTTCTGTATCGGGCGTTAGCAGGGGCAGATACCCGATGGGTTGGTCGGGGTCGGCCAGCGCCGCGCCGAGCAGTGTTTCAAACTGCGCGGCCAACCTGACGATGGTTTCGTCTTCGTAGAGGTCTGTGTTGTATTCCCAAGAGCAAATGATGCCGGCATTCTGCGCTTCAGCAAACAGCGCCAGGTCAAATTTGGCGGCATTGGTCGAGACGCCAACCACATCATCCTCTGCTGTTGTGTCTGCCGTACCCTCTGTTGCCGCCATGTGCCGCCAATCCTGCCATTCAAACAAGAACTGGACCAACACGTTACGGCTCATATCGCGCCGCGTTTGTAGACTGGCGATAATATGCTCAACAGGTAGGTCTTTGTGCAAGTGTGCCTCTAAGACGACCTGGCGCGTGCGCTGCAATAACGCGCGAAACGTTGGGTTACCAGACAGGTCCGTGCGCAGCACAATGGTGTCCACAAAGAAGCCAATCAACTTTTCTAGCTCAGGTCGATCTCGATTGGCGAAAGAAGACCCGACTGTAATGTCTGTCTGCCCGGTCATACGCGACAGCAGTATTTTGAGTACGGCCATGCTGATCATGAAACCGGTTACCGATTCTTGCCGGCAAAGCGCATCCAATCCCGCGTTCAATGAAGGAGACAACCTGACAGTCCGCGTTGCTCCGTTATCGGTTTGGACAGGGGGATGTGGCCGGTCGGTTGGTAGTTGCAGTGGCGTAAAATTCGCTAACTTTTGTCGCCAATAGTCTTGCAAACGTTCTAGCGCCTCTCCCTGCAACCGTTCCCGCTGCCAGTGAGCAAAATCAGCATACTGGATAGGCAATGCCGGCAGCGACGAGGGATCGCCGATCGCCAATGCCTCATAGAGGGATGTCAACTCATTCTTGCGTAGTTGAATGGACCAGCCATCGCAAGAGATATGATGTTGCGTGAAAACGGTAACGTGCTCGTCTGCCGCCAGACGAATGAGGACTGCCCGCCAGGGCTGTTCCCGCTGTAAATGAAAGGGGCGTTGGGCCTGGGCGGATGCCAGCCGCATCATTTCGGCTTCGCGCGCTCTTTCAGACAGGTCGGCCAGATCGATCAGGGGTAATGACCATGCCGGCACAGGTTCTACGACCTGGAAAGGTTCCCCATCAACAACTTCATATATCGTGCGCATTACTTCATGGCGGCGCACAATCTCCAGAATGGCCGCTGACAACGCCTCAGGATACAGCGCCCCTCTGGTGCGAGTCATTTCCGACATATTGTAAGCCGCGCTATCAGGATCCCATTGTTCCAGGAACCAGAGCCGCTGTTGCGCAAAAGAAAGGGGCAGACGGCCATTGCGCGGCACGGATACAATCGGGGCCAGCGATAGCCCCTGTTCCAGGCGCAGGGCGTCATCAATAAAAGCGGACAAATCAGCAATCGTCGGCGTATTGAACAACTGCGGCAGCGGCAGTTCCACCTGGAACACTTTGCGCACTCGTGACACAATTTGTACAGCCAGCAGGGAATGGCCGCCCAAATCAAAGAAGTTGTCGTGGACGCCGACTTGCTGCACTTGCAAAACATCCGCCCAGATGGCCGCCAAAGACTCCTCGGTGATCGTTCGCGGCGGGGCATATGCTTCCGCCAAGTCTGGCCTCTCTCCTTCTGGTTTGGGCAACGCCTGACGATCTACTTTGCCGCTTACTGTCAGAGGAAAGGCTTCCAACGAAACAAATAACGCGGGAACCATGTAATCTGGCAGGTTCTGCCGCAGGAACTGGCGCAGGTCGCTGATCGGCGTGTTTTTCGCTTCATCTTTGAGTACGACGTAGGCAACCAGTAGTTTATTGTCCGGGTCCTTTTCTATATCTTGAGTCAGGATGATGCCTTGAGCTACAGCGGGATGTTTTCCTAAAACAGTCTCAATTTCACCGGGTTCGACGCGGAAGCCGCGAATCTTCACCTGGTTGTCCCCCCGCCCCACGAACTCAATGGTGCCATCTGGTCGATAGCGAGCCAGGTCGCCCGTTTTGTACAGGCGCGCCCCCGGGCGGTCGCTGTAAGGATGGGGGATGAAACGGGCGGCGGTCAGGCTGGGGTGGCGCAAATACCCCCGCGCCAGTCCGGCGCCGGCAATGTGCAATTCGCCCGGAATGCCCACCGGCGTGGGGTGCAAGTAAGGGTCGAGAATGTAAGCCTGCACATGGGGAATAGGGCGACCGAGCGGGACTTCGTACTCGTGGTCGGCTTCGCGTTGGCTCAGATTGTCGCTGATAGCCACGA
This sequence comes from Ardenticatenales bacterium, assembly GCA_020634515.1. Taxonomy (NCBI): domain Bacteria; kingdom Bacillati; phylum Chloroflexota; class Ardenticatenia; order Ardenticatenales; species Ardenticatenales bacterium. Next base: position 248,583 of record JACKBL010000008.1, read on the forward strand.
TGGTGCCTTCGGTTGGGCCATAGGTGTTGACCAACTGGACCTGGGGGCTGACCAACGTGCGCCATTGCCGCCACCGTTCCGGCAGTGCCCGTTCCCCGCCAATAATGACCAGGCGGACCGTTTCTGGCCAGAGGAGGGTTTCGGCCACCATGCCCCGAGTCAATTCGTGCCAGTAGGCAGTGGGCAGGTCGAGGAAGGTAATGGCCTGCTGCCGGCAGATGCGCAAGAAGTGAGCGGCTGGGCCGAGCATATCATCGGTACGTAGCAGCAGGGTCGCGCCAGAGGCGAGGCAGGGGTAGATTTCTTCGGCGGCGGTGTCAAAGCTGATGGAGGCAAACTGGAGTACGCGGTCCGTGGCCGTCACCTGGAAGTTTTCGATGGCGGTGGTGGTGTAATCCGCCAGCGCGCCGTTGGAGATGGCCACGCCTTTGGGCAGGCCGGTGGAGCCAGAGGTGTAGATGATGTAGGCGTTCTGCTGGGGGTGGATAGCGACGCGGGGAGGGGTTGTCTCTTGTTGCGCCAGCCGGTCGGCGCAGGCGTCCAGGCAGAGGGTGTGTCCGTCGAAGGCGGGGGGTTGCGCCAGCAGTTGGCTGTGGGTGAGCAGCACGGCTGCGCCGGCATCGCGCAGCATGAATTCGCGGCGGCTGGCGGGGTAGAGCGGGTCTAATGGCAGGTACGCGCCGCCCGCTTTCAGGGTCGCCAGGAGAGCGACCAGCAGTTCCGGGGTGCGTTCCAGGCAAATGCCGACGACCGTTTCCGCGCCGACGCCTTGCTGGCGCAGGTAGCGAGCCAGTTGGTTGGCGCGTTGTTCCAAAGCGGCGTAGCTGAGGCAGGTGTCTTGATAGGCGATGGCGATGGCGTCTGGGGTGGCCGCCGCTTGAGCGGCGAAGCGGGCGTGGACGCTGTGGAAGGCTGGTCGTGGGGTGGGGGGAGGATTCCAGGCACGGAGGATTTGGGCTTCTGTATCGGGCGTTAGCAGGGGCAGATACCCGATGGGTTGGTCGGGGTCGGCCAGCGCCGCGCCGAGCAGCGTTTCAAACTGCGCGGCCAGCCTGACGATGGTTTCGTCTTCGTAGAGGTCTGTGTTGTATTCCCAGGAGCATTCAATGACCCCGTTGTTTTTTTCCATTGACAGCGTCAGATCAAATTTAGTCGTATCTGTGGCGGTGCGCCCCAGGCTGGCAATAGAGGTGCCGTGGTAGCCTTCTGTATCTGGGAACATCTCTTGCCAATCTTGCCAGGCGAATAAAACCTGGAAGAATGGATTACGGTTCATGACGTCTCGCCGCGGGTGAAGTGCCGCAATAATGTGATCAACCGGCAGGTCTTTGTGTGTTTGAGCGGAGAGTACAACTTCTTGAACGCGGTGCAGCAATTCTCGAAAGGGCGGATTGCCGGACAGATCGGTGCGTAAGATAATGGTGTCAACAAAGAATCCAATTAGCTTCTCTAATTCAGGTCGTTCCCGGTTGGTGGTAATGGAACCAATGATAATGTCGTGCTGGTTGGCATACCGTCCTAACAATACTTTGAAGGTGGCCAGGCCAACGATGAATCCGGTGACTTTTTCTTGTTGCGCCAGAAGCTGTAAGGATGATGTGAAATTTGCCGGCAGTGCCCGGGAACGCATCACGCCTTTGGCATAGGGTGTCGGGTGTCGGGGCCGGTCAACGGGCAGTTGCAGCAGAGTTGCATCCGCCAGTTTTTGTCGCCAATAAGCCAGCAATTTGTCTGGTGACTGGCCGAGCAGTCGTTGTTGTTGCCAGTACGCAAAATCACCATATTGGATAGGTAATGCCGGCAGCGGGGAGGGATTGCCGGCAGCGAAAGCCTGGTAAAGCGCCGTTAGCTCGTTTTGCCGTATGGTAATAGACCACCCATCGCAAGAGATGTGATGCTGCGTGAAAACGGTAATGTGCTCATCTGCCGCCAGGCGGATGAGTACCGCCCGCCACGGCAAATCGCGCCGCAAGTCAATAGGGCATTCCGCTTCTATTTTGGCTAATTTCCGCAACTCTTCATCGCGCTTTTCTTCTGCCAGCCCACTTAGGTCAACCTGCGATAGTGACCAGTCAATTGATGGGGCAATGATCTGTACCGGCTCGTCATCGACGACCGCGTAGCGTGTGCGTAAAATCTCGTGTCGGCGAGCCATTTCCAAAAACGCCTGCTCAAGGGCAGCGAACACAAGCCGCCCCTTGATCTGAATACCGTGTGACTCATTGTAGGCGGGGCTATCTGGTTCCCATTCAAAGAGGAACCATAGGCGCGCCTGAGCAAACGATAGCGGTGCCATGGATGGATCCGGACGTTGGGGAATGATGTCGGGAACACGCTTATCCCCTTCGCCCCGTAACCGTTTTTGTAATAATGCCAGCTTCTCGGCGGACAGGTTTGCTCGTTTCTGTTGGAGGATTTCCTCGCTGCTCACGTACTTAACCCCACTTTACCGCTGATCATACAGATTAGATCGATCAATAGATAAGGTAACTATTCAGCCTCCGGGGCACACGGACCAACGAACCTTCACGGAAGCTCAACTTCGGACCCCAATCGTCACATTGTTCGAGTCATTTGGGATTGACGATGCAATGCCGTACTTTATTTCATCGTCAGCCCTTAGCATCAAGACAACTTCCGGGAAATGGTGGTGAATAGTTACCAGAAAAGGAGGAGTGCGCATAACTGGCACACTCCCCGTCTAAACCTGGCGCGAAATTTGCTCCAGGTCGTAAGCCAGGACCTGCCAAAAGGCATTCTGCTCACCGTTAATGAAAAAATGGCCGCCAGGGAGCGTTCGCAGTCGAAACTTGCCCGTTGTTTGTTCGCTCCAGGCCGCTACTTCGTCATAGGTCATTAAATCGTCTTTGGCCCCGCGGAAGGCAGAGATCGGGCAGGCCAGTGGATGTTCCGTCACATAGGTGTAGGTCTCGTTCATCTGGAAATCTGCACGCAAGATAGGCGTGATCAGTTCCATCAATTCGGCGTTTTCCAGAATGCTCGCATCCATACCGCCGAGTTGCCGCACCTTTTCTAAGAATGCGGCATCTGGCAAAGCGTAAAAAGGGCTTTCGCGCCTGGATGATTGGGGGGCGCTACGCGCGGATACGAAAAGGTGTTTTGGCAGGATGTTGTGTTTCCGACGCAATTCTCGTGTCAGGACGAAAGCAACCAAAGCCCCCAGGCTGTGCCCGAAAAAAGCAAAAGGTTTGTCTAGTCGTGCCGGCATTGTCTCCAGCAAGCTTGCCACCAGGGGTTCCACCTGAGTATAAGGCGCTTCTCGGACACGAGACTCCCGTCCCGGCGGCTGCACGGCGCAAATCTCTATGTCGCCGGGCAGATACTTCGACCATTCACGGAAAACTGTCGCTCCAGCGCCGGCATAAGGAAAACAAAACAGGCGCAGTTTGCAGTTCGGATTAGGACGGGGAATCAAAAACCATTTGTCTGTTTTTTTTGTTGCTTCTGTCATCATCACCATCAGATTTACAGTCTGCACTTAGTAACCGTCCGAAAACAACGTCACACTTTTTACGGACGGTTACTGCCAAGCTATCGAGGATAGCCGCTGTCCACACATTTCCGCTCTGAAGTTGCTCGTATCGCTGTTCATGCAACGGATTGATGCCGGCAGATTGTCGCAAATTGCGTCGTTTCTGTCGGACAAGTTACGGGACATGGATGTCAATGTACTCCGGGAACGGTTGAATTTGCGACAAGTCATTCTCAAAAATGATCAGATCTTCATCCTGATGCGCTTCTACAAAGCCGCCAAACTTGTACGTTACATACATCATCCGATTACGACCATTGGGAACAAACTCCGCCCGCAGCCGGGCGCCTGCGGCTTTTGCCTGTTCCATGACATAGGTCATCATAATCGTGCCGACGCCACGAGACATGACGCGGCACGACATCAACAAGAGTTTTACAGTCCAGAACGCGGCTCCTTTATCCACCAGAGCCAGGCCGATTGTGCCATAGGTTCCATACTTGTCGTCCAGACTGGCAACGAGGAGAAGGTGATCATCACTCTGGCGCAGCGCATCCAATTCATCATAGGAGTAAGTGTAGCCTGTGGTGTTCAACTGATGGGTACGTATGGTCAGTTCTTCAGCCCGCTGTAAATCTTCTTCGCGCGCCCGTTTTATCTTGAAAACCATTCCTAATTGGGCAAGGAAGGATTCGCTGGGGCCTGTGAAGGAATGTTCCGCTTCATTCCGTCTAATGTCGCCCTGGTACATCTGGCGACGCAACCTCGACTCAGGCGTTATAAAACGGGGCTTCATCATAGGCATGTCCACAATAGCGCCCACATCAACGGCATCAATGCACAAGACCTGCGGCAACGCGTGGTTGACTTCTTCTCGTTCGAACGGTTGATCATCAATAAAGGCAAATGTGTCTAAACCTATGTTTAGGTTCCGGGCGATGTTTTCAATGGAGCTGGATTTAGCATTCCAGTTGATTTCTGGGTATAGGAAATAGTCTTGAATACCCAATTCACCCAATTTCGCCACGGCTGTGTCATGATCGTTGCGGCTGGCTATCGAAAGCAAGATACCTCTTTCATCCAGCGTTTGCAGTGTTCGCAGGGCGTTTTCTCGTAAAGTGACATTGCTGTCTTCCAGCAATATCCCATCCCAAAGCGTGTTATCCAAATCCCATACCACGCATTTGATGGACTGTTTTTCCTTCCGCGCTTTCGAAATTTGTTCGTTTTTCAACATGGATAAACCTCCAGGGTTTGTAATTACTAATGCGCTCTGGAGATTGGCCCAACTTCACCAGAGCAAATTGGTCCAATCTGGCTTGGCAGTTACTACCCGATTTCTTGACGGTTCATAACCCATTAGACGGGCAAACCGATTACACGACGTTGTGACGCATGGCAATTAGCCATAAGCATTCTTAGCAATCATGATTTGTTGGATTTGTGTGCTGCCTTCGATGATTTCCATGACTTTTGCATCTCTCAGATACCGCTGCACCGGATAGTCCGCGCTGCACCCGTTTGCTCCATGAATCTGGACAGCATCGCTGGCGGCCTGTACCGCCATTGTCGAAGCAAAATACTTTGCAATCAGAATGCTGGTCGTCGCGTCTTTGTCTTCGATCTCTTTTTGATAGCCAGCCTGGTAACATAGCAATCTTGCCGCCTGAACATGGGTGATCATGTTTGTCATCATCTGGCGAATTAGCTGGTGATTCTTGAGTTGCGTGCCAAATTGCTGCCGCGTCTGGCTATATGCCTGAGATGCTTCAAGGCATGCCTGCCCAATTCCAACTGAGCCTGTCGCCACGCTGTAGCGCCCGATATCCAGAGCCGAGAGAGCAACTGTCAAGAAGCCGAATCCCTTGCCGCCAATCAGGTTTGTCTTCGGGACTTCACACTGCTCAAAGCGCAGTTCGGCTAACATAGACGCCCGTGTGCCTAACAGTCCGCGAATGGGCGTAATGGACAAACCTGGGGTATCCCGTTCTACGAGGAAAGCGGTGGGCTTGCCCTCACATTGGGCAAAAACCACGAATAGATCGGCTATTTGCGCAAATGTAATCCACTTCTTGCATCCGTTCAGAAGATAAGACTCCCCTTTAGGCACGGCCGTCGTTTCAATGCTTTTGGCGTCGCTTCCGACGTTGGGTTCGCTGAGCGCAAAGGCGCCAATCTTTTCGCCTGTAGCGAGTTTGGGCAACCAGCTTTCTTTTTGCGCGGCGGTCCCCCATCGCAGAATAGCGTACGAGAGCATACTGTGTACAGTCAGCAGACTGCGCACGGAAGAACAGCCTCGTCCTAACTCTTCGTTTAGCACGCCGAATGTGATCAGGTCGGTGCCCATCCCTCCCATTTCGTCAGGAATAATCGCGCCCAGATATTTCTTTTGCGCCAGTTTTTGGATCATCTCTTGAGGAAGCATTTCCTGGCGGTCAAATTCCGCGGCGTAGGGGAAAACTTCCTGATCAACGAACGCTCGAAAAGCAGCCTTGCTAGCTTGTTGTTGTTCTGTTAATGCCAGTCTCATAGCCTGTTCTCTGGTTTTGCTGCCCCACTTACATGGGCTTGACGGCCAGCTTTCGTTCCACGAAGCTGGTTAGCGCATTGATGGTACGAAAATTGTCGAGTTCCAAATCTTCATTTTCAACAGTGATGGCAAACTGTTGCTCTATGAAGACGACTAACTGCATGGCAAATAGCGAATTCACAAAACCAAGAGCAAAGATGTCCTCGTCATTTTTCAGGTCGTGGTTTTTGAAATGCCGGGAGAGAAATTTTTTTACTTCAGATTGAACTTCCATGCTTGAATCTCCGTTTTTTTGATTGTTTTGGCTGACTACTAACGCTCTCTGGAGAATGGACCAATTTGGTCATCTTCACCAGAGAAAACTGGTCCAATCTGGCTTGGCAGTTATCCAGATCAATAGGTGTAGAAACCTTTTCCATTCTTGCGCCCATATAGGCCGGCATCTACCATCTTTTTCAGCAACGGGCAAGGGCGATACTTGCTATCGTTGTAGCTTTCGTATAGTACTTCGATGGAGTACAGGATGGTATCCAGACCAATGAGATCCGCTGTTTCCAGTGGCCCCATCTTATGCCCAAAGCAACTGCGGAATATCTCGTCTACATCCGCGGCGCTGGCAACCTGATCCTGGACGACATAGGCAGCTTCATTCACGGTTAACATCAAGACCCTGTTTGACACGAATCCGGGCATGTCGTTCACGACTACACACGTTTTGTTCATGCCGGCCAGAAACGCTTTGGCGGTGGCTACTGTTTCTTCAGATGTGTGATAGCCACGAATAACTTCAGCGACATCCTTCATGGGGACCGGATTCATGAAGTGCATTCCAATGATGCGGTCAGGGCGGTTGGTCCAGGAACCGATACGGGTAATGGAAATGCAGGATGTATTCGCGGCGAAAACGCACCGATCTGGGCATACGGAATCAAGTTTTACATAAACAGGTTGCTTGGCTTCTGGTTTCTCAATGATGTTTTCGACAACAAAATCGGCATTTGCAAGCAGATCGTATTCAGTTGTCAAGGTGATGCGTTCCAGGAGTTCATCAAGAGAAGCCTGGCTGACTGATTGCCGCAGCAGACGGGCCATGCGAAAGTTGTTGCGAAGCTGGACTCTTGCGTTTTCCAGGGCAGTCGCGGAATTGTCAATGAGCGTGACGAAGTGACCTGTGTCCGCCAGGTTTTGGGCAACGCCGACGCCCATCACGCCGGCGCCAATTACGCCTACATGTTCAATTTTCAAGGTTACACCTCCTAATACTTCAAGTGTAGGTTGTTGTTGCGTAACGACTAAGCCAGATTGGAGCAATTCTCTCTGGTGAGAATGGCCATTGAGCGCGTGAAATTGGCCCAATCTCCAGATAGCGTTGGTCGTTACGTCGCCGCATCGTCGGGCATGTTTTCTAGTTCTTCAATAATCGCCAGTTCGACCGCTACAGCCAGGTTGGAAACGGTGGGCGACGACAGAATCAAAGCCAAAGGGATATGTACCTGGAAAGTTTGCCGTAACCGGGATATGACTTGTATTGCCAGCAAGGAGTGTCCCCCCAGCTCAAGAAAGTTATCGTGAATGCCGATCGGCTCAATACCCAGGAGTGGTTGCCATATCTCCACGATGAGCCTTTCTGTTTCATTTGTCGGCGGCGCGTAAGCAGTCATCAATTCTGGCCTGGGGTGGGCCACGATTGTTTCGTTGCTTTCCGCGGCAGCCTGGTGAATGGATAACATGCGTACCCATTGGTCAATACGTGTCTCCAGGCTGCCAGTGGAATTGACAATCTGCGTTAGGAATTGAGAAGCAATGATGCGCTCAAGCGCTTCCAGTGCTGCCGCGGGTGGCATATCATAGATTGCCACGGTGGCCCCCATGCCATCGTGCAGGTCGGCGCGCGTGCGCCAGGTGTCCCAGTTTACGGCTGTCCACCACTGGCTGTGGTGGCGGTTGTGTTGGTGTGTGAACAGGTCAATGAAGTTGTTGGCAGCCGCATAGCCGGCAAATCCCAGCCCGCCTAATACGGAGGATATAGAAGAGAAGAGGAGGCAAAAGTCAAGCGTCCGATCCGCCAGCGCTGTTTCTAGCACGTATAAGCCATGCGCTTTGGAGCGGAAATGTGCTTCGCAGGCGGCGCGGGTGATTTCGTGAACAGACGTGAAAAAAGCATCACCGGAAATGCCGGCAGCGTACAAGACGCCATGCAGTTTTTCGTATCGGGCATCTACCTGGGTCAATAGATGCAAAACCTGCGTGGCGTCGCCGGCGTCAGCCTGGGCAACCCACACTTCAGCTCCCAATGATTCCCAGGTCATAAATTGGCGGATTTGTTGGCTGGTGCGGTCCATTTCATCATGGGTTTTTAGCCAGTTATCCCATTCGTGACGGGCAGGGTAGGGAGAGCGTGTGGTCAGAATCAATTTCGCCTGCCAGGTTTGGGCCAGGTGCTGCCCAATGGTCATCCCTACCGCTCCGAGTCCCCCGACAATCAGGTAGACGCCTTGTTGCCGCCAGGTTGGACGGGACTGAGGTTTGTCCAGATAGATAGGTTCGAAAACTTGAACCCATCGTTTATTTCCCCGGTAGGCCACCGCCAGTTCATTGGGGCCATGGGTAAATTCAGCCATGAGCCGATCCGTCAGGCGTGCTTGCGGCAAGACGCCGTCAAGCGGGTGGATAATGTCAATGGTATGGGTAAAAATGCTGAGATTTTCCTGGGCAATGACACGGCAAATGCCGGCAATTGTGCCCTTCGCCGGTTCCAACTGTTCAATACCCGTTACTGCCTGCGCCTGGCTGGTGACTACCCAAATATGCAATGAGTCCGGTTGTCTTTCGATGGCCTTCACCAGGTTGAGCAGGCTGTAAAAACCTGTCTCCTGAGCTTGCGCAAACCTGACTCCCGTATCCATGATGCCAGAAAGATCCTCGATTCCCCATAAATGCACAACCTGTGTTGGCGTGCCCGGCAAGGTGCGTAGCAGATCACGATAATGACGGGGTTCCTGTGGATTGATAGTGAACAGGTCAGACGCCACGGCACGGAACTGCGACCCGGCCCGTACCCGCGCCACCGATTGCCCTGCCGCCACCAGCTTCTCGGCCAGCAGATTTCCTAATCCCGCCGCATCTTCGAAGAGGAGCCAGAGCGCGCCGTCCGGCAGCACGTCTTTCCCCATCTCCCCGTTGATTTCTCTTTGTTTCCAGGTTGATTGATAGAACCACTCGCCGATGTCGGCTTTCTTGCCTTCTGGTAGCGCAGCGGGGACAGGCAGCGTGCTGGTATTGGGTTCTAGCCAGTAGCGTTGACGTTCAAATGGATAGGTGGGTAGCGACAGTCGGTGACGAAACTCATGAGCGTAAAAACCCTCCCAGTCAATCGTTGCGCCTGCCAGCCACGCTTTTCCCAGCGTCGTCAGCAAGAAAGCGCTACTTGACTGTTCATCGTAATGATAGGGAAGTGTCGGCAGAATCATAGCCGCCTGGGCCATTTCACATGCGGAATGCTGGCGCACAAACGCCCCCAAACTCTGACCCGGCCCTACTTCCAATAGCAGCCGGTCTTTGTCTTTTAGCAGTTCAACCAGACTGTCGGCAAAACGTACTGGCTGACACATGTGCCGCACCCAATAAGCGGGATCCGTTGCTTCACTCTCGCGGATCCAGGTTCCCGTCAGGTTGGAAAGATAGGGAATTTGTGGCGCGTGTAACGTCACGGTTTGGGCCAGCGCTTCCAGGTCACTGGCCACCGTCTCCATCATTGAGGAGTGGAACGCCTGCGTAGTTGGCAGCCGACGGCAAGCGATGTCTCTCTGATCCAGGAGTTGCTTTAGCTCTACGATCAAGGGGAGCGGCCCAGACAAAACAGAGATCGAAGACGTGAGTACGCCGGCCAGGCATATGTTTTCATTCAGATACGGCTGTATCTCTTTTTCAGACAGTGCCACCGTTAACATGGCCCCCGGATCCGTAGAATCAATGAGCCGCGCCCGCTCCGCTACAAGTTTGATGGCATCTGGAAAAGAAAGCACGCCTGACAGGCAAGCTGCCGTATATTCACCCAGGCTGTAGCCAATTAAAGCCTGGGGTTTCAGTCCCCATTCCATCAGGAGTTGCGCCAGGGCATACTCCACGACAAAAACAGCAGGTTGGGCCAGAACCGTTTGCCGCAAAGGCCCCGTTTGCGCCGCTACCTCGTCCGTTGATGCCAGCATACGACGCAAATCCAAAGGCTGTGGTGACGGATTTCGGATGGATTCCGTGTGGTTGGGATAAAGAAGCTGGCGTAAATCAGTAGACAGGTAGGGTTGCAGTAGACGAGCGCCTTCATCCACCCAATGGCGAAAAGTAGGTTCTGTCTGGTACAACTCTTGCCCCATACCCGGGTAATGGTCTCCCACGCCAGGAAACATAAACACAACCGGTCGCTCTTGATAGGTTTGCTTGATGGTGAAGACACGGCGTGGATCGGCCATGGATAGGGCCGTGGCTGCGTCTTCGGCGTCGGTGCATACGACCATGCGCCGATGGTTAAACACAGCGCGCCCTACTTGTAGCGTATACGCCACGTCTGGCAGATGGATTGATCCGGCCTGCAAGTAGTCAATCAAGTTTGACGAGGTTATTTCCAGGGCCGCGGCTGTTTTGGCGGAAAGCAGTAGTAATTGGCATGGGCGAGAGGCTGTTGCCGGCAGCGGCGGCGGCGCTTCTTCCAATACAACATGTACATTGGTGCCTCCCAGGCCAAACGAACTCACGCCCGCCCGTAAGGGGTCGCCGTTTGGAGAAGCCCATTTACGGAGTTTTGCGTTGACGAAGAAGGGGCTGTTGTCCAGGTCGAAGTCGGGAAGGGGCTTCTCGAAATTCAGGCTGGGGGGCAACAGCTTGTGATGCAGAGCAAGTGAGGCTTTGATCAGGCTGGTGACACCAGAAGCGCGATCCAGGTGTCCGATATTCGGTTTGACGGAACCAATAGCGCAGAAACCACATTTGTCTGTTTGCATTCGGAAAGCCCGCGTCATTGCCGCCAACTCCACTGAATCGCCCAAAGGCGTGCCCGTTCCATGCGTTTCAATATAGCTGATAGATTCCGGGTGAACATCGGCGTTTTCCAGGGCTTCCAGAATGACAGTCGCCTGACCGTTTAATCCAGGGGCTGTGTAGCCAACGCGAGTGATGCCGTCATTGTTTGTGGTTGAACCCCGGATAATGGCGTAAATGTGGTCTCCGTCGGCCAATGCGTCGGTTAACCGCTTCAGCGCCACCACGCCAACGCCACTGCCATAAATGCTGCCGCTGGCGGCGGCGTCGAAGGAGCGGCACTCACCATCAGGAGATAGAATACTGCCTTCTTCATAGAGGTAGCCGGTGCGGTGTGGCAGTTGGATAGCCGCGCCGCCAGCCAGGGCCATATCGCATTCGTATGCCAGCAAACTCTGGCAGGCTAGATGAATGGCAACCATGGAAGTGGAACAGAATGTCTGTACGGTCAGGCTGGGACCTTTTAAGTCTAGCTTGTAGGACACCATGGTTGCCAGCGCGTCGGCGTCGTTGCCGCTGGCGATTTGCAGCATCCCGACCAGTTCGACGATCTGGGGGTTGGCGTACAGGTTTAGTCCGTGATAGCTGGAGGGATGTTTGCCGGCAAAAATGCCGATGACGCTATTTGACCTGCCGGGAATGTGCCCGGCGTCTTCCAGGGCGTGCCACGCATTTTGCAGAAATAGACGAGATTGCGGGTCCATCACTTCCGCTTCGCGCGGGTTAAAACCAAAGAATGAAGCATCAAATAACTCAATGCCATCCAGCACCATGCCTGCCTTCACGTAGTTGGGGTTGCGCAAAATCTCAGGCATCACGCCAGCCTGCAATAACGCCTCATCCGAAAAGTGGCGCGTTGCCTTTTTTCCATTAACCAGCAAATTCCAAAAAGCGTTTATGTCTGGGGCGTCAGGAAACTGCCCCGCCATGCCGATGACGGCCAGAGATACGTCATAGGTAGTATCTTGCAAACTTTCTTCACTCATTGCGCTTCTCTTTCTTCTATTTGCGTGCCCGTCGTTGAGCGGCCTGCCGTCGTTTGCCGCCGCGCTCCAGTCGTTCGGTGAATGAGATGTTCTTTTCTTCGCGATCCTGGTCCAGGTATTTGGCCAGTTCCCCGATAGAAGGCGCTTCATACAAAACGTGAGCGGGAATCTTGGCGATGTTCAACTCCTTTTTAAGGCGATTGGCCAGATCGATCCCCACCAACGAATTGCCGCCCAGGTCAAAGAAGTTGTCGTTAATGCCAATCTCGGAAATGCCCAAAATGTCTTCCCATACGGCGGCAATAGTCCGCTCCATTTCGTTTCGTGGCGCGGCGTAGGATGTGCCCAAGGCGGGGCGAGGATATTTGGCCCGCGCTTGCCGTTCCTGCCGCCCCATCTCTAGGATTGTCTCTACGGTGAACGTCAGACTGCCTTTTATGACATCGTGGAAATCTGGCGGCGACACAATGACGTGGGGCATTCCTCGCGCCAGCACACGCGCAAATGCCTCTTGCCCTTCGCTAAATGAAATACCATATTTTTGCCGGTTGGCCTGAAAAGCTTGCTGCACCTCCGCGCCAAACCCTTCTAATCCCTCTTGCCAGGCATTCCACTGCCACTCATTCCAACCAATGGAAAGCGTCTTTTGCCGCCGCCCCACTTGCTGCCAGGCGTACGCATCCAGAAACGCATTAGCCGCGGCGTAATCAACTTGACCGGGACCGCCGCCGGTTACCGAACTGATAGAGGAAAACAGAGCCAGAAAATCCAGGTCAAGGTCTTTGCAGACGCGCTCCAGCACCAGGGTTCCCATAACTTTGGGAGCCAGTACGGTGGCGATGGCGGCCATTGTTTTGACTTGCATGATGCCGATGCCGGGCAAGCCGGCGGCATGAACAATGCCGTGAATCTCACCAAAGCGGGTTAAGATTTGTTGCATGGCGCCTGCCATTTCGGTTTCATTGGAGACATCGGCGGCAATAACCATGACTTCGGCGCCCAAGGCTTCCAAATGCTGCACTTGGGCAATTTTGCGCCCAATGCCGCTTTCATGACCTTTGGCGGCCAGAATGTCGGGCCAAGCGGACCGCTCTGGCAGCGGAGACCGCCCCAACAACACCAGGCGCGCCCGCGCTTTCTGGGCCAGATACTCGGCCATTGCCAACCCAATCCCGCCCAAGCCACCTGTGATCAAGTAAACGCCGTGCGGTCGCAGTCTTGATGGTTTGTTGGCTGGGAGGGGGGGGAGTTTCATGCCGGCAAAAGCTTGCACCCACCGTTGATCATTTCTCAGCGCCACCGTCCTATCAGAGAAGTCTGCCGCCGTCAGCTCGCCCAGCAGATTGTTAAACAATGCCTGTGCTTGCCAACTGCCCGGCTCTTCCACGGCGACATCTATTAGACGGCAAGAAACGCGCGGGTATTCCTGAGGGATCACCTTGCAGGGGCCAACAAGGGCAGCCTGAATGGCAGACACGGCATCATTCCCGGTTACACGGAAAGCGTGCGACACAATCACAGACAACTGGTAGGACGACAGATCCATTTCGCCCATCGCTTTGGCCAGCCCTATCAGGCTGTATAAACTGTGCTGCAAGGTCAATCCCGCCGCGTTGACGTCAATGGCATCCAAACTTTCGGTCGTAACTCCCCACATGTGAACGATATTTGTGGGCGTGAGTTGCTGCTCTATCAAATGGCCGATCAGTTTCCCGTAATCCGTGAACGCGGCTGGTTGGAGTACAAAGTGACGCTCATCTAGTTGCGCGAAAGCGTCGCCGGCTTCAACAATAATCACGGGGTGTTGTCGCGCCCGCAGCCAGCCGGCCAATTGATCTCCCAAGTCATGCGCGTCCGTGAACAAAAGCCAGCAGGCATCGGGCGCAGGCGCCGCCGCGTCATGGGGAGGCGTTTGATTCCATGTGGGCAGGTAGAACCAATCTTCCAGGGGTTGTCGCTCCGTTTGGGTTGCGGCAACCTGCCCTGTTTGAGGACGTCCTTCCAGCCAATACATGTGGTAATCAAAGGGGTAAGTAGGTAACGCCAGACGGCGGCGCGTTTCTTCGTTGTAGAAATGGCTCCAATTTGGCTCAATCCCCAACAACCACAGTTTCCCAACAGTACCCAATAAAAAGGGCAGTGATGATTGGTGGTTGTAGGCATTGGGCATGGTGGGCAGCACCAGCGAGAGTTGCTCGCGGCTACAGTCTGGATGTTGTTTGACAAAAGAGGCCAACGCCTGCCCCGGTCCCACTTCCAGTAAAACCGTATCTTTGTTCTTGAGCGCTACCGTCAGCGAATCAAAGAACGCAACAGGCTGGCACATATGTCGCGCCCAATAATCTGGACTGGTCGCCTGGTCTTCGGTGATCCAGGTCCCGGTAACATTGGATAAATAAGGGATGCGGGGCGGGTTTAAGGCGACCATATTGACCAGGTCCGTTAACCGTCCGGTCAGGGGCAGCATCATGTGGGAATGGAACGCATGTGTGGTGTCCAGCAGGCGAACGGCTATCTCTTGCTCACCCAATTGTGTTTGCAGTCGGGCGATGGCTTCAGGCGCGCCTGCCAGCACGCAAGTGCCTTTCCCCACATGCGCCGCCAACGAAATCTCTTCATTTAGGAATGACTGAATCTGTTCTTTGGGCAACGATACGGCCAGCATCTGGCCAGAGGGTAAGTTCTGTATCATTTGCGCCCGTTCCGCCACGAGTCGCAGCGCATCATCCAACGACAACACGCCCGCCAGGCAAGCGGCGACATATTCGCCTAAGCTATAACCAATCAATGCTTGTGGCTGAATCCCCCAAGACATTAGCAGACGCGCCAACGCATATTCGATCACAAAGGTGACTGGCTGGGCCAGCGCGGTTTCATAAAGCCGCTGCGCTGCTACAGATGTCTGTTGCCCGTTACGGCGCAACATGGCGCGCAAATCATAGCCGTGGTCGCCATTGGGTGAAGGGTCATCTGGTTCCCGTGGCGGGTATAGCAGGTCAACCAATTCAGCCCCCAGGTAAGGGTACAGAATCTGACTGCACTGCTCGACGATTTCGCGAAACAGGGGTTCGCCTTCGTAGAGGTCACGCCCCATTTGTGGATAGTGGTCGCCCACGCCAGGGAACATGAAGATTATCTGGCGGTTAATGGCCGGCTGGTAGTGAGAGAAAAGCCGACGTGGGTTCAGGGATTCCAACATTTCCAGCGCATCGTTGCCGTCTTTGACGACAACCATGCGGCGGTGTTCAAATGGATGTCGCCCAACGTGTAAGGTGAAAGCCATGTCTGGCAAGTTTGTGTCCGGGTTTTGGCGGAGATAGCTGGCCAGGTTTGCGGTGGCTTTGTCGAGGGCGGTTTCGGAGCGAGCCGATAGCAGCAGTAGCTGCCAGGGGCGGGAAGGGCCGGAAATGGTCGGGTGTGGTGGTTCTTCCACAATCACGTGGGCATTTGTGCCGCCCATGCCTAAGGAGCTGACCCCGGCACGGCGGGGCGTGCCATTGCGCGGCCACTTTGTTAGCTTTGTGTTGACATAGAAGGGGCTGTTGGCAAAATCAATCTCTGGGTTGGGCTTCTCGAAATGCAAACTGGGCGGAATGAGGCCGTTTTTCACAATCAAGGTTGTTTTGATTAAGCCGGCAACACCAGACGCCCGATCAAGATGCCCCATGTTTGTCTTTAGTGAACCAATAGGGCAGTACTGTCGTTTTTCCGTCGTCAGCCGGAACGCCTTACTCAAGGCAGTTACCTCAATGGGATCGCCTAGTTGGGTAGCTGTGCCGTGGGCCTCAATATAGCCAATAGCTTCAGCGGATAAGCCGGCGTTTTCCAGGGCCGTGGCAATTACGTTTGTTTGACCTTCCACGCCGGGGGCGGTGTAGCCAACCTTCATTAGTCCATCGTTATTGATGGCCGTGCCCTTGATGACGCCATAAATGACGTCGCCATCGTCCAGGGCGTCTTCCAGGCGTTTGAGGACGACAATGCCCACGGCATCGCCAAATAGCGTGCCATCAGCCTGAGCGTCAAAAGTGCGGCAGTGTCCGTCCGGGGATTCCATACCCCCTTTTACATAGATGTGTCCGGCTTTGACCGGCACGCGCACGGAGACGCCGCCAGCCAATGCCATGTCACATTCACCCTGCAACAAGCTTTGGCAGGCCAGATGCGTGCCGACCAATGAGGTGGAGCAGAATGTTTGTACCGAAAGGCTTGGGCCTTTTAAGTTCAGCTTGTAGGAAACGGTTGTGGTTAGTGAGTCAATGTCGTTGCCAACGGCAAGCTGGTACGAAGATTCATACTCTCCCAGCGTCGCCATAATGGTGGGGTCGTTCATGATCTGGCGTACATAGAAGCTGACGTTGGTGCCGCCATATACGCTAATAAGGCCGGGGTAATTCAGAGGATCATATCCTGCTACTTCCAGCGCCTGCCAGGCGCACTCTAAGAAGAGCCGATGTTGTGGGTCGGTCAGCTCCGCTTCGCGGGGGCTATAGCCGAAAAAGGAGGCATCGAACAAGCCGGGATCCGACAGAATTGGACGTGCTTTCACATAACGTTCATCTTGCAGAACCGTTTCGGGAATGCCGGAGGCCTTTAGCTCTTCGTCAGAGAAAAATGTTACCGATTCCACGCCATTGCACAGGTTGTCCCAGAAAGTTTGCACGTCGTTGGCGCCTGGAAACTTGCCAGCCATGCCAATAATGGCTATGTCCGAATCGCCTATCGTGACCCGTGCTTGTTTGCGCCGCTCTGTTAACCGAAGTTGCCGTGAATCTTCTTCTGGTTCGCTTTGTTCTGGTTGTAGGTATCTGGCTAGCGTGCTGACTGTGGGGGCCTCGAATAGAGCTACAACGGGTATTTGCATGTCAAGGACTTTTTTCAGCCTGGCAATAACCTGCAAACCAATGAGTGAGTTGCCGCCGAGGTCAAAGAAGTTGTCATGAATGCCAATTTTGTCAATGCCTAATAGCGATTGCCATACTTGGGTAATCTTCTCTTCATATTCATTGGAGGCCGGTTGATAGGCGGTGCCGAGATTGGGGCGGGCGGAGCCGGATGCCGTGGTTGTTTGCTCACTCCTTAATGATTCCAGTTTTATCCATTGGCGAATTCTTTCGTCTAAATCGCCGGTGGATTCGATAATGTGTGTATCTACTTGATTTGCCAGGATTCTTTCGAAGGCCTCCGCGCCTTCCGCTGGAGACATTTCATACTCCGCGACGGTTTTGCCTAGTATTTCATGCTGGTTTGCGGACACGCGCCACGTATCCCAGTTGACGCTTATCCATTTGGTCTGCGCGGTGCGGTTGTGCTGGTAGGTGAAGGCGTCCATGAAGATGTTGGCGGCTGTGTAGGCCGTGAAGGTCAATCCGCCTAAAACGGAGGAGAGGGACGAAAAGAGCATGAAGAAATCAAGTTTCTGGTTGGACAGGAGTTCGTCTAGCACGTAGAGGCCGTATATTTTAGGCTGGAAGTGCCATTCGCATTGGCGGGGACGGATTCGTTGGATGCTGTCGAAAGCGCGGCTATGGGAAATGCCGGCAGCATGTAACACCCCATCGATTTTGCCAAACTGGGCGACAGCCTCCGTTATCACCTGTTCCATCTGGGCTTTGTTGCCTACATCCGCCTGTGCGAAGAGAACGCGCCCCCCTTTTGCTTCAATCGCCTGGATGCGGCGAATGCGGTGGCTTGTGACGTCTGTTTTATTGTGGGAGTCTAGCCAGCTCGCCCACTTTTCCCGCGGTGGCAGCGGGGAGTGCCCCACCAGTACCAGGTTAGCTTGATAGGTTTGGGACAGATATTCGGAAAGAATCAAGCCGACACCACCGAGGCCGCCCGTTATAAGATAAGTTCCTTTATGGCGTAACGCGCTGTGGGATTGTTTTTCCAGGCGCACGGGTTCGTGCTCGCGAGTGAAACGTATTCCGCGGCGATAGGCTGTTTCCAGGTCGGTTGATGGGGCCGTCAATTCGACGAACAATGCGGCTGCTGTTTCGGGCAAGGTGGCGCGCAGGGATGCCTCATCAATATCAATTGTGCGGCATGTCATGGTCAACCCTTCTTGCAAGATGGCCCGGCAGGCGCCTAGTATGGTGGCTCGCTCTGGGTAAGGGGCTTCAGTGTCCATTACGGGCTGTGCATTGGCGGAAACAGCCACGATTTCCAGTGGATCATTGATGTTTTGCTCGCTTAGCGCTTGCGTCAGGTAGATCAAGCTGTAAAAACCATACGGTTGGGCCGCGGCAAACCGGGCTGCGCCTTGCAGGGTAGGGGGATGATCGGGGGATGTGTTCCACAGGTGGACGATCTTCTCCGGCACCTGGTTACGTGTTCGCAGGGTGCGAATCAGAGAGAAGTAATCGGCTGGTTGGTTGGGACGGATCGAGAACAAAGTGTCTGACAATTGGGCAAACTGCTCCCCGGCTATTACGCGGATGGCTATTGACCCCTTTTGCGCCACACGTGCAGCTAACTGTTCACCTAGCCCGTTGCCGGCATCGAAGAACAACCAGCGGGTGGGTATTTTTCGTTGCGCTGGCATGGGCGGCAGTTCAGTGATACGCCAGACGGGTTTGTAAAACCAATCGGCCAGGTCTGCTTTTTTCTTGGTGGCGACCGCCGGCGGAGAGGATGCACCCGTGGCATTGAAAGATACGCCCTCTTTCGCCTCAATCCAGTATCGCAGCCGGGCAAAGGGATAAGTCGGTAAAGAGAGGCGCTGGCGCGTTTCGTGTTGGTAGAAGCCGTTCCAGTCTACTTCCACGCCGCTTAGCCACATTCGCCCTAAAGTGGACAAAGCAAAGGCAAGTGCCGGCATATTATCATAAGCGTGCGGCAGCATGGAAGCCATAAGTTGCCGCTGCTCTGGTTTGCAGGCTGGATGCTGCTTGACAAAAGACCCCAACGCCTGCCCTGGCCCCAATTCCAGGAAGAACTGCTCTGACGTCTGTAACAGGGCTTTTGTGCCCGCGGCAAATTGCACGGGCTGGCAAAGATGGCGCGTCCAGTAGGTAGGATCGGTGGCCTCCGCGTCCGTAATCCAGTCACCCGTGACGTTGGACACATAAGGGATTTGGGGAGGATTCAGCGTGACAGTTTGCAACAAGGCCGCCAGATCGCCAATGATAGGCGTCATCATCGCCGAGTGGAAAGCGTGTGTGGTCGGCAGCGGCCGGCATACAATATCCTTTGCCGTCAAACGCTCCTGCAGCGCAGCGATTGCCTGGGGAGGGCCGGCGAGGACGCAAGTTGTTGGCGTAAGTTCTCCTGCCAGGGAAATATCGTCATCCAGGAATGGGCGTATGTCTGCGAATGGCAGCGCCGCCGTCAACATGCTGCCTTTGTCCAGCGCCTCAATCAACCGCGCCCGGCGCGCTACCAGCATCAACGCATCTGGCAGCGACAGCACATCCGCCAGACAGGCCGCCGTGTATTCGCCGAGGCTGTAACCAATCATGGCTGCCGGTTGTATCCCCCAGCTCATTAACAACTGCGCCAGCGCGTATTCGACCACAAACATAGCGGGCTGGGCTAAAACCGTCCGCGAAAGGGGATTCGCCTGGATGTCCTGGTATTGCTGACTTAGCATACCGCGTAAATTGGGCTTTACCTGGGCTAAGGACTGCTTCCGGATCGGTTTGTCTCGCTGGGGATAGAGCACCTCGCGCAGGTCAATCTCCAAAAAAGATTGTAAGATGTCGCAGCAAGTATCAACCCATTCTCTAAAAACTGGCTCCGTTTGATACAGTTCCTGCCCCATACCCACATAGTGGTCGCCGACTCCGGGGAACATGAAGACGACGGGGCGGTCACGAAAAGTCTGGTTAGCCGTTAGTACGCGCTGCGGATCGGCCAGCGATAAAGCGCGAGCGCCATCCTGGCTGTCGGCGCAAACCACCATGCGTCTATGATTAAAGGCGACTCGTCCCACCTGCAACGTGAAGGCAATGTCGGCCAGACTGCTTTCCGGGTTTTGCTGCAAGTAGTCAACCAGGTTGGAGGTCGTTACCTCCAGCGCGCCCTCTGTCTTGGCCGAAAACAAGAGTGGTTGGTAAGGGCGCGCGGCGCCGGGCGGGGGCGGCGGTGGCGCTTCTTCCAAGACCAGATGAACATTCGTCCCGCCCAGTCCGAAAGAGCTGACGCCGGCGCGCCGCGGCCAATTTCCGTTTGATCGCCAGGGTTGCAGCGTTGTATTTACGTAGAAAGGGCTGTTCTCCAGTTCGATTTCTGGATTTGGCTTTTCAAAATTCAGGCTGGGGGGCAATAGTTTGTGATGCAGTGCCAGGGTTGCTTTGATCAAATTGGCCACGCCAGAGGCGCGATCCAGATGCCCGACATTTGGCTTGACCGAACCAATCGCGCAAAAACCCTTCTGATCGGTTTGCAGGGCAAAAGCCTGCATCATGGCCGCCAGTTCAATGGAATCTCCTAGGGGTGTGCCGGTTCCATGCGTCTCGATGTAGCTGATGGTTTCCGCTTTCGTGCCGGCAACTCCCATCGCTTCGGAAATAACAGCCGCCTGTCCATTTAAGCCTGGCGCCGTGTACCCCACGCGCATGATACCGTCGTTGTTCGTTGCCGACCCGCGAATGACGGCATAAATATGGTCTTTATCTTCCAATGCGTCTTCTAATCGTTTTAGCACCACGGCGCCGACGCCGCTGCCCATAATGCTGCCGTTGGCATCTGCATCAAAAGAACGACACTCCCCGTCAGGGGATACAATCCCGCCTTCTTGATAAAGATAGCCGGCGCCTTGTGGCAGGGAGGTGATGGCCGCGCCGCCAGCAATGGCCATATCGCATTCAAAGGCGGACAGGCTTTGGTAGGCCAGATGGATGGCCAGCATCGAGGTGGAGCAGAAGGATTGCACGGAAACACTGGGACCCTTCAAATCCATGCGATAGGCAACGATAGGGGCCAGCGAGTCGTTTTCATTGTGAATGTTTACCTGTAATTCACCGACTAGCTGCACGAACTCAGGATTCGTCGTCAGGTTGCGCCACATGTAGAGGGGAAACCCCTTGCCGGCAAATGTGCCAATTAACCCGCCATAGGTTTCCGGGTTATGGCCGGCATCTTCCAACGCCGTCCAGGCGCACTGGAGAAACAGACGTGTTTGTGGATCGACGCTTTCCGCCTCGCGCGGCGTAAAGCCAAAAAACGCGGCATCAAACAGTTCTATGTCTGCCAGCACGCTTGCCTTTTTGACGTAATCCGGGTTATTTTGCAGTTCCAGCGGTACGCCTACCGCTGCCAGTTCTTCGTCGGAAAGGGTCTGGATTGACTTGACGCCGCGCGTCAGGTTGCGCCAGAACTCACCGACCGTGCGCGCACCTGGGAACTGTCCGGCCATGCCAATAATGGCAACGGCGCCATCTGGAACTGAATAGTTAGCATCTAGCATGACTTCTTACCTCTTATACCTGTTACGCTTTTCCAGGTTCTTTTCACGTCTCTTTTCGCCACGCGCCAGGCGCTGGGCAATGGAAATTTCCTTTGCCCCTTGATCTGCCTGCAAGAATTTGGCTAATTCGCTGACTGATGGCGCTTCGTAGATGACGTGTGCCGGCACTTTGTCCATCTGGAACACTTTCTTCAACCGCGCCACCATGTCTAGACCGACCAGCGAGTTCCCGCCCAAATCGAAGAAGTTATCCATCACGCCAATCTCTTCGATTCCCAGAATATCTCCCCAAAGCGCGGCGATTTTCTGCTCTATCTCGTTGCGCGGGGCCACATAGGAGTTGCGCAACGACGGACGAGGATATCTAGCCCGGGATTCCTGGTCACCGCGACCATAAGCCAGGATAGCGTCAATGTTGAACGTTTTTCTGCCGGCAACAACTTCGTGGAAATCCCTTGTGGAGATAACCACGTGTGGCAGCCCGTGGGTGATAATGCGGGACAACCCGTCGTATCCTTCCGCAAAGCTGATGCCATACTTTTGACGATGGGCGACCAGCGCGGCCCGTACATCGGGATTGAATCCCTCCAATCCTTCTTGCCACGCATCCCACAGCCATTCGCCCCAATCCATGGCCGTGACGACGCGCTCATGATCGGCGTAATAATGCGCATAGCCATCAAGGAAAGCGTTTGCCGCCGCGTAATCAAACTGTCCAGGGCCTCCCCCTGTGACAGCGTTCATGGATGAAAAACAGGCGAAAAAGTCAAGTTCAACATCTTTAAGCACGCGATCCAAAACCAGCGTGCCCATCACTTTGGGCATTAACACGGACGAAGCCATCTCCGGCGTCTTCAACTGAATCAAGCCGTTGCCAGGCATGCCCGCCGTATGCAGCACCCCATGAATCCGGCCAAACCGCGTTATGCTTTCCTGTACCACGGCCTGCATCTGCTGCTCATTGGCGACATCCGCCCCCATAATGAGTAAATTGGCGCCCGTTGCCTCTAATTCCCGCACCCCATGTATCTTTCGTCCTGTACCCCGTTCGGTCCCTTCCCGTTTCAGGATAGCATCCCATTCGGCACGGGGAGGTAATCCAGAACGGCTTATCAGGATCAGGTTAACATTCGTTTGTTGGGCCAGGTGGTTAGCCATTGCCAGGCCAATACCTCCCAACCCACCCGTTATCAGGTATGTTCCCCCAGGACGAAGCCAGGGGGGGCCTGTTTCCGGGAGAGGGGGGAGCTGAACTTGGTCAAATGCCTGCACCCAGCGCTGCTGGCGGCGCAAGGCAATCGCGTCCTCCACAACGGGGGCCGTCAACTCGCCTAGCAGATTTTGGAAGAGTTTGCCGGCATTTCGATCCCAATCTGGCAGAAGCGCCACATCGATTAAGCGGCAAGCTATCCGCGGATATTCCTGAGGGATGACTTTGTAGGCGCCGGCGACCAGCGTTTTTTCAGGACAGAGATTTTCGTCTCCCGTCACCGGATAGACATCAGAGGTGACAATAGACAATTGACAGTCAGCGAGATCTGATTCCCCTATTGCCTGCGTCAGGCTGAACAGGCTATTGAAACCGAGATCAAGTTTGCTTGTTAGAAAGTCATAACCAGACAGAGCCTGGTCATTGGCCGTGACACCCCACATATGCACGATATGGGTTACTGTCAGTCCGCGTCCCTGTAACTCGCCCAGCAAGCTGACATAATCATCCCGTGAATCGGGACGTACTACGTACTGGCCATCGCCGGTCCGCGAGAAAGCAGATCCAACCGTCACCGAAACAACCGGGTGATGGCGCGCTTGCAGCCAGGTTGCCACCTTTGCCGCCATGCCCGTCTTGTCCGCAAACAGCAACCAGCATTCATTTTGTGCTGTTTCCTTGTCTGTGTTGGCGGGAATCAGCGCCGCTTTTTGGTTCCAAACAGGCATGTAGAACCACCCATCTATCTCTTGACGGGGTAGGGCGGTCATGGACTCTTCCAGGGTACGCGCTTTTCTGGTTCCCGCCTTTGCCTGTAGATGACGCGGCGTCGGTTTTAGCCAATAACTTTGGCGCTCAAACGGGTAGGTGGGCAGAGGTATGCGCCGCCGCTTTTCCTGCCCATAGAAGCTTGACCAATCTGGGGATAGTCCCAAAAGCCATGATTTTCCCAGCGTGTTCAGGATGTAGGCAATATCAGACTGTTGGTCATAGGAAGCCCGCATGGTGCTCAGGATCAAACCGGCCTGTTCCCGATTGCATGACGGGTGCTGTTTGGCAAACGAACCTAATGCCTGACCAGGGCCTACTTCAATTATCACCTGCTCCTTGGTTTGCAGGAGCGTTGTCAGGGCATCAAAGAACCGTACAGGTTGTGTCATGTGTCTGGCCCAATAGCCAGGGTCTGTCGCTTGTTCATCCGTAATCCAGTCGCCGGTTACGTTAGAGATGTACGGAATGCGCGGCGGGTGAAGTTGTATGCTTTGGACCAGTTCGGTCAGGCTTTCCCGCAACGGGTTCATCATAGTGGAGTGAAAAGCATGGCTGGAGTCTACTTGACGGAAGGAAATCTCTTGCTGCGTCAGTTGCGGCTTTACTTGCTCAATGGCTGCCGGAGAACCCGCCAATACGCACATTTTTCGACCAACATGCGCGGCCAGGGAGACTTCTTCCGATAAGAATGGCTGTATTTCCGTCAATGAGGCGGATACGGACAGCATCGCGCCAGCATCCAATCCCTGGATCATTTGGGCGCGCGTGGCCACGAGGGTAAGCGCATCTCCGAGGGAGAGCACGCCGGCCAGGCAGGCAGCAACATATTCGCCCAGACTGTACCCAATGAGCGCCTGGGGCTGTATGCCCCACGACATGAGCAGGCGGGCCATGGCGTATTCGATTACGAAGACAATGGGCTGTGCCACGGATGTTTCATGGAGCCGACTCGATGCGGTTGGCTGGCTTGTGTCGCCGCGCGCCCCATTCCGTCCTAACATGCTCCGCAGATCAATGCCCGTTCCGTTTGTTTTGCTCGGCGCCGCCTGGTCCGGCGGGTATAGCCAATCGCGTACCTTTACGCCCAGGAATGGATAGAGTACACGACAGCACGCCTCCACGGCATCGTAAAAAACGGATTCTTCCTGGTACAACTCCTGGGCCATCCGCAAATAATGATCGCCGACTCCCGCGAACATAAAGGCGATCGGGCGACTGATGTCCGGTTGGTAACCGCTCCAGACTCGTTGCGGGGAAAGAGATTCCAATGCCTCCAGAGCGTCAGCCGTATCACGGCACACGACCATCCGACGACAGGCAAAGGCTCTTCGACCTGATTGCAGCGTGAAGGCGGCGTCGGCCAGGTTTGTTTCAGGATGTTGCCTCAGGTAATGAGCGAGGTTCATCGTTGCCGTGTCCAATGCGGATTCGGTGCGAGCTGACAGTAGCAGCAGTTGCCACGGACGGGTTGGGCCGGAAGGTGGCTGCGCGGGTGGTTCCTCAACGATGACGTGCGCATTGGTGCCCCCCATGCCTAAGGAGTTCAGGCCGGCGCGGCGAGGGTTTCCTTCCTGCGTGGGCCAGGGGTTAAGCGTTGTGTTGACGAAGAAGGGGCTGTTGTCAAAATCAATAGCCGGGTTTGCTTGTTGGAAGTATAGAGAGGGGGGGATCAGCCCGTTTTTCACGGTCATGACTGTCTTGATCAATCCGACCACGCCCGCGGCGCGATCAAGATGCCCCACGTTGGTTTTCACCGAACCAATGGCGCAGAAGCCTTTCTTATCGGTGAATTGGCGATAGGCTTGTGTTAATGAGGCAATCTCGATGGGATCGCCTAATTCGGTGGCCGTCCCATGCGCTTCAATGTAACCGACGGTCTCGGGATCAATGCCGGCATTTTCCAGCGCCGTGATTACGGCCGCCGCCTGCCCCGCTACACTAGGGGCGGTATATCCCACCTTTAGGGAACCATCGTTGTTGATGGCCGATCCCCGGATGACCGCGTGGATAGTATCCCCGTCTTCGAGAGCATCCGTCAGCCGTTTAAGAACGACTACGCCCACGCCGTCGCCAAAAAGGGTGCCTTTTGCCTGCGCATCGAAGGTACGGCAATACCCGTCGGGGGATTCCTGTCCACCTTCTTCATATAAATAGCCTTGTTTTTGTGGCGCGCGAATGGCCACGCCGCCGGCCAAAGCCATATCACATTCGCCATGCAGCAGACTTTGGCAGGCCAGGTGCGTGGCGACCAATGCGGTAGAGCAGAATGTTTGCACGGCAAAGCTGGGGCCGCGCAGATTGAGTTTGTAGGAGACAATGGTCGTCAGGGAATCTTTGTCCCCGGAAATGACCATTTGTGAGTCGTTGATAGAGGCGGAAAGTTCTGGATCGCTATACCAGCCCAGCAGATAGGTGCTGATGTTGGAGCCTGCGAAAACGCCTATCAGACCTCCGTAGCGATCGGAATCATAGCCAGCCAACTCCAGCGATTCCCAGGCGCATTGCAGAAAAACGCGGTATTGCGGATCCAACAACTCCGCCTCACGGGGGCTGTAACCAAAGAACCCGGCATCAAATAGATCTGCCTCGGCAATAATGGGGCGCGCTTTGATGTAGTTAGGTTTGCTGAACAGCGTCGGGTCTATGCCTGATTCCTGTAATTCTTCATCGGTAAACCGGGATATGGAGTCAACGCCATTGCACAGATTTTCCCAGAATTGCCCGACGCTTTGGGCGCCAGGGAAGCGACCATTCAGGGCAATCACGGCGATGCCCTGGTTGTCTATGGTTTGACGAGCTTTGCGCCGCCGATCCTGGAGTATTTCCGCCTCGGCATGGGGTTCGGCGACCGCATGAGCGGGTTGCAAGTAGCGCGCCAGGGCGTTGATGGTGGGGGCTTCAAAAAGAGCCACGGGTGAGATTTGTGTCTGAAACTCTTTTTGCAGCCGTGCTACCACATCCAGGCCAATCAGGGAGTTCCCGCCCAGATCAAAAAAGTTGTCGTGTATCCCAATCTGGTTGATGCCTAATACGTCTTCCCAAATGGCCGCGATTCGTTTTTCGTATTCATTGGTGACGGCAACGTAGCCGGTAGCCAGCGTTGGGCGGGCGTAACTGCGTCGTTTGCCTGATGATTTGTGGGCGTTGTCGCTAAAGAGAACCCATTGTCGGATCCTGGCTTGCAGATCGCCCGTAGAATTAACCAGTTGCGTTTTGCTGCTGGCGATGGCGCGGGCAAAGGCTTCCGTGCCCTCTTCGGGCGTCATTTCAAAAACGGCTACGGTGGCGTTGGCAAATAGTTCTGAATCATGCAGTCCAACGCGCCAGGTATCCCAGTTGACGCTTGTCCATCTGTTTTTGCCGGCATAATCACGGGCGTGTGCATAGGTGTCCATGAATATGTTGGCGGCGGTGTATGCCACAAATCCCAACCCGCCCAGAACGGAGGAAACAGACGAGAGCAAAACACAAAAGTCCAGGTCGCAATCCGCCAACACCTTGTCCAACACATACAAGCCGTGCGCCTTAGGACGGAAGTGCGCTTCGCACGTCGCGGTGTCCATGTTCTGGATCACCTTAACCGCATCCAGACTGACCAGACCCGCGCCATGAACCACGCCATTCAATGCCCCAAAATGGGTACGGGTCCGGTCAATGACGGCTTGCATTTGCGCCTCATCGCTCACATCAGCGCCCAACACGAGTACCTCACCGCCCAAAGCTTTTAGCGCCCGCACCTTTTGAATCTTGCGGCTGGTCGGATCATCCTTGCCCCGTGCCGCCAGCCACGTATCCCAGGTATCTGGCGCTGGCAATCCTGACCGGCTGGTCAACACCAATCGAGCCTGATATTGTCTGACAAGATAGTCCGCCAGGGCCAGTCCGATCCCGCCCAAACCGCCGGTGATTAAGTAGACGCCTCCAGGACGTATTTGCT
This sequence comes from Ardenticatenales bacterium, assembly GCA_020634515.1. Lineage (NCBI taxonomy): Bacteria > Bacillati > Chloroflexota > Ardenticatenia > Ardenticatenales > Ardenticatenales bacterium. The sequence continues at coordinate 275,953 of JACKBL010000008.1, forward strand.
TCTCGGTTGGTTTTGCGACAAGGGTTTCCGGGGTGAATGTTTGCACGTATCGCGTCTGCCCACGGTAGGCAATGGTCACGTCTGGAACGGATGTGTTTATTTCGGCAAGCAACTGGTTAATCAGTGCCTCGGTCTCCAGGCCATTTGCCGGCATTACCATATCTATGGCGCGGCAGCGAACCGAGCGAATCTCCTGGGGAATAACGCGACAAGGCCCCAGGATAGTCGATTTTTCGGCGTAGAGAGGGAACGTGCCGGCAACCGGCTGCATGTTGTTGGACAGCACGAAGATCTGCGGTTGCGCGAAGACGTCCATCGCCTCCGTCATCGCTTTTGTCAATGCCAACAAACTGTAGAAACCATTTTTCTGTGCGGCCTGGAATTGGTCGATTTGAGCAGCGGGGGGGGACAGTGGGGTGACGCTCCAGGCGTGTATGATAGTGTCCGGTAGCGCATTAGCGCGTTGTAGGGCGGCAAACAACGCCTGATAATCCGCCGTTATGTCAGGGCGGAGTGAGAACCGGTCCGCGGCTTGCTGCGCAAACTGTTCTCCAGCCGTGACTCGAATGACCCGCTTTTGCTGCCGTTGTAAGTGTGTTCCCAGGTCAGAACCCAGCCCCACGCTATCTTCAAAGAGAAGACAGGTTTCCACGGCCCGTTTGTTTTGTGTCGCTAACGGGGTTTCCGTCCATGCCGGCAAATAGAACCAGTCTGCAATGTTTTCCTTTCTTTGGGTGGCGACCGTCGGTTGCGGTCCGGCCGCCAGCAACCCCGGTTCAGGGTCAATCCAGAACCGTTGCCTTTCAAACGGGTAGGTGGGAAGCGCTAACCTGCGTCGATAGGTGTGTCCATGCAAGGCCGTCCAATCCAGTTCGTACCCGCTCAGCCATAAGCGCCCCAGGCTCTTAAGCAGATAAGCGATGTCGGAATGGCGGTCATAGGCGTGGCGCAAGGTAGGGGCAATGACGTTCAGGTGTTTGCGCTGGCTATCTGGATGTTGTTTGGCAAAAGAGCCTAGCGACTGCCCTGGCCCGATTTCGAGCAAGAACAGATCGTCCTGCCGCAGCAGAATTGAAAGGCTATCCCCAAACCGTACTGTCTGGCACAAATGGCGTCCCCAGTATTCGGGATCGGTGGCCTCTTCGGGCGTGATCCATTGCCCGGTGACGTTAGAAAGATAGGGGATTTGGGGAGGATGCAACTTGACGGTAGCTACCAGCCTGGTAAATGCCGGCAATATCGCGGCCATCATCGTTGAGTGAAATGCGTGAGTCGTTTCCAGGCGGCGATAGGTGTAGCCGCGCTGGCCGAGCTGCTGTTCCAGATCGCTAATGGCTGCTGGCGGACCGGCCAGAACACAGTTTTGTGGCCCATTCACGGCGGCTAAGGCAATCTCATCGTGCAGAAAAGGTTGTACCGCCGCTTCCGAAATGGATACCGCGACCATACATCCTGCCGGCAATTCCTGGATCATTTGGGCGCGACGGGCGACCAGCGTAAGCGCGTCTTCTAGCGTCAACACGCCAGCAACGCAAGCAGCGACATACTCGCCCAGGCTATAACCAACCAGCATCTCCGGCCTGACTCCCCATTGCAAAAGCAATTGGGCCAGAGCGTACTCAATCACAAACACGGCGGGCTGGGCGATGTCGGTGCGATTGAGTGGCGCTTCTGAGTCCGTCGGTGCATTTCCCGCACGTTTGAGCATCCGGCGCAGATCAACGCCCGTGTTTGCCGTCCCGTTATCCGTAGCGGCTGGGTAGAGAATTTCGCGCAGGTCAAGGCCAAGAATCGGGCGCAAGAACCCGGCGCAATGATTGATGACTTCCCGAAAAGCCGGTTCCGCCACGTATAGCTCGCGGGCGATATTGGCGTATTGATCGCCCACACCGGCAAACATGAAGGCGACGGAACGGTTCACGTCTGGTTGGTGACGGGTGAAGAGTTGAGTTGGATCGCCTGATTCCAGGATTTGGGTCGCGTCTGACACATTCTGGCAGACCAACATGCGTCGATATTCCAGGCTATAACGTCCTGTTTGCAGCGTGTAGGCTGTGTCAGCCAGGTCGGCTCCAGGGTTTTGCCGCAGGTAGTGGGCCAGGTTGGTCGTACTCTGTTCTAAAGCGGTCTCCGTTCGCGCCGACAGCGGAATTAACTGCCAGGGTCTGGTTGGTTCGGAATGCTTTGCCGGCGGCGGTTCTTCAATAATCAGGTGCACATTAGTGCCGCCCAATCCTAAGGAGTTGACGCTGGCGCGACGCGGCGCACTGTTTTCTCGTTGCCACGGTGTCAATTGCGTCACCACGAAGAAGGGGCTGTTTTCAAAGTCTATTTCGGGATTGGGCGTTTCAAAATGGAGGTTAGGCGGTATGACGCCGTTTTTGACGGAGAGAGCGGCCTTGATCAAGCCGGTGACGCCGGCAGCACGGTCAAGGTGGCCGACATGGGTCTTTACAGAGCCGAGCGCGCAATAATGTTTCTTGTTTGTCTGGCGCTGAAAAGCTTTGGTTAGTGAAGTGACTTCAATAGGATCACCCAGTTTGGTGGCCGTTCCGTGCGCTTCAACGTAGCCGATGGTTTCCGGATGAATGCCGGCATTCTCCAAAGCCGCGGCAATCACTTCTACCTGACCCGCTACGCTGGGAGCCGTATAACCTACCTTCAGCGAGCCGTCATTGTTAACGGCGGACCCCTTGATAACGGCGTAAATCTGGTCGCCGTCTGCTAAAGCATCTTCCAGGCGTTTAAGCACAACGATTGCCACGCCATCTCCGAACAATGTCCCATTGGCGCGCGCATCAAACGTGCGGCAGTGCCCATCAGAGGACCCCATTCCCCCTTCTTGAAAGAGATACCCTTGTTTCGCGGGTACCCGGATGGAAACGCCGCCCGCCAGGGCGATGTCGCATTCACCACTGCGCAGACTCTGACAGGCGAGGTGCGTTGCTACCAGGGAAGTGGAGCAAAACGTCTGGACGGCAAAGCTAGGCCCCTTCAGGTTTAGTTTGTACGAAACTGTCGTGGGTAAGGCATCCTTGTCTCCACCAATGACCATCTGGTAGAGATCGACTGTCTCTTGAATATCGGGATTGTGATACCAGGAAAGCAAATAGGTGCTGATGTTGGCTCCCGCAAAAACGCCCACCAATCCTTTGTATTTATCTGGGGCATACCCGGCTAACTCCAACGATTCCCAGGCGCATTCCAGGAATAGGCGGTGCTGCGGATCCATCATTTCCGCATCTCTGGGACTGTACCCAAAGAAGGCGGCATCAAACAGGTCAATATCATCCAGAATGGGGCGCGCCGCGACGAAGTTGGAGGCTTCCAACAGCTTGGGGTTTGTGCCGGCAGCGATCAGCTCTTCATCGCTGAAAAAGGAGATGGTTTCCACGCCATTGCACAAATTGTCCCAGAACTCAGCGATATTTCGCGCGCCAGGGAAGCGGCCATGCATACTGACAATGGCAATACCGTCATGCTCAATGTGTTTGCGCGCTTGCTTGCGCCGTTCCGTTAGCGCCGCCTTTTCGTGGTCCTCTTGCAAGGTTGGTCCAACCGGCCGCAAATATCGCGCCATGGCGCTCACGGTGGGCGCTTCAAACAGAGCCACTGCCGGCACTTGAATGTCCAATGCTTTTTGCATCTGCCGGATGACTTGCAGACCGATCAGGGAATTGCCGCCCAGATCAAAGAAATTATCGTGGATGCCAATTCCTTCAATACCGAGGACATTTTCCCAGATTGCGGCAATACGCTTTTCATACTCATTGGTAGCCGAAACATAGGAAGTTGTCAGTTCAGGCCGTGTATGGATTGTATGTACGCTGCCGGGTGGCGGTAACAAGGCTTCCAGCGCCACCCATTGCCGGAAGCGCTCTTCCAGGTCCCCCGTTGAGTTAATCAGGTGAGCCTCACCACTGGAGAGCGCCAGCAGGAAAGCGGTTGTGCCTTCCGCGGGTGACATCTCGAACTGCGAGACGGTCGTAGTGGCAAAAGGCGTATCAACCGCCGACATAGCCGAAAACTGCCAGGTATCCCAATTGACACTGCTCCACCGCGTGGCGCCCCCCTGGTTGTTTTGCGCCTGGGCAAAGCTATCCATGAATGCGTTCGCCGCCGCATAAGCGCCAAAACTTAGGCCGCCTAATACCGCGGAAAGTGAGGAGAACAAGAAGCAGAAATCAATCGCTTTGTCCGTCAGGATATTGTGCAGAGCGTAGACGCCATCAACCTTCGCCCCGAAATGGGTGGAATAAACGTGTTCATTTGTATCCTGCAACCCCTTTAATACATCAGGCGTCGTGACGCCAGCCGTATGAATAATGCCGTTTAGTTGCCCAAAACGTTGATAAATGTCGTCTATTAAGGCGCGCATGGCCGCTTCATCGGCCGTATCCGCCAGCGCTACCATGACTTCGGCGCCGGCTGCTTCAATAGCCAGCACCTGTCGAATTCGCTGGCTGGTGCGATCATCGGGCGGTTGGTGCCGCAGCCAGTCGTTCCAGACATCACGAGGCGGCAAAGCAGAGCGACTGGTCAAAACAAGTTTTCCCTGTGTGCGCCGCGCCAGTTCTAAGGCAAGGGTCAGTCCAATGTGACCCAAGCCGCCCGTCAGCAAATAGACGCCATGGGGGCGCAGGGGGGCATCAACGATTGAGGTTGTAAGCCGTTTGGGGATATACCGTTGCACGTAGCGCGCGTCGCCACGAAAGGCGACGGCAACTTCTGTCAGTGGAGCGCATAGTTCGGCTAAGAGTGGTTGGACAACGGTTTGTGGATTTGCCGGCACAGATGGTCCGGCGCTTACGTCTACCACGCGGCAGCGAATGTTTTGGTATTCCTGGGGAATAACGCGACACAAGCCCAAGACCGGTGACTGAGCCGGATTGAGTGGATAGCCGGCCACCGGTTGCGCCTGGTTGGTCATGACCGTCAGCTCAACTGCCTGGGCATCCCGTTGCTCGCCTAGCCCCTGCACCAGATAAAGCAGGCTGTTAAACCCGCGCCGCTGCGCTTCCTGGAAATGGTTACGGTTACTCAGGTCGATTTCTGTCTGGTCCACGCTCCACATATGCACAATACGAGAGGGGATGGCGCCTGATTGCTGCCGGCATTTCGCCAAAACAAGCTCATAGTCTGCTCGTTCATCAGGGCGCGCCACAAATGTGAAATCATCTATTTGCGCGAATGTCTCGCCCGCCTCCACGCAAAAAACAGTAACATCCCGTTGTCGCAGTTGCTGTTGCAGCGCGGCTCCCAAACCCACCTTGTCCACAAAGAGCAGCCAGGGATCGGCCATTTCCGCATTGCTTGCATTGAGCAAAGGCCACTCCTCCCACACCTCCTCATAAAACCAGTCGGCAGGCTCGTCTCGTTTGCCGTTACGTGGATCTTCCTGCTTTGCCGGGGAGGCAAAACTATTAGGTAGCGGCTCAATCCAATAATGCTCACGCTCAAACGGATAGGTAGGCAGCGGGATACGCTGACGGCGTTCTTCCTTGTAGAGATGTTGCCACTCAAACGCATAGCCCGTCAGCCACAACTTACCGATTGTTTCCAAAAGGAAAGCCACATCGGAACGGGTGTCGAAAGCGGCGCGCAACGTGGGCAGGATTAACGACAACTGCTCTCGTTGACATAAAGGGTGTTGTTTGGCAAAAGAACTGAGCGATTGCCCAGGGCCGATCTCCAGCAAGATGCGATTCTTATCGGGCAGTAGCGCGGCTAAACCTTTATCGAACCGCACTGTTTCACATAGATGACGCACCCAGTAGGCAGGATCGGTCGCTTCTTCATCTGTAATCCACGTACCGGTCACGTTTGAGAGGTAAGGAATCTGGGGAGGCTTAAGGGTGAATTGCCGCAGAAGCACCGTAAAATCATCTACCAGTGAGCGCATCATATGGGAGTGGAAAGCGTGCGTCGTCTCCAAAAGGCGCGTTGCCACTTCCTTCTCCGCTAACTTCGCCTCAATCTGCGCGATTGCCTCTGGGTTGCCCGCCAGCACGCAGGTTTCCGCTGTATTAACCAATGCCAGAGAAACAGCGCTGCTTAAGAAAGGCTGTACGTCCGCCACGGACAGGGAAACTGCCAGCATACGCCCGCCCGGCAAGTTCTGGATCATCTGCGCCCGACGCGCTACCAGCGTCAACGCATCTTTCAATGAAAGTACGCCAGCGACGCAAGCAGCCACGTATTCGCCCAGACTGTGTCCGATCAAACTGTCTGGTGCGATACCCCATGACAGCAAAAGTTGAGCCAGGGCGTAGTCAACGACAAAAACGGCCGGCTGGGACACATCCGTGCGGTTGAGCCGGGCATTCTCCTGAAGTCTGTTGCGATCCAGCATCTGGCGTAAACTAAAGCCCTTTTCCGCGGGGGCGGGAGCTTCTCCCGTAAACAGTTGCTGGCGCAGGTCAAACTGCAAAATGGGCTGTAAAAGGTCGCAACAGGTATCTACTGTCTGGCGGAAAACAGGTTCCACCTCATACAGTTCACGAGCCAGGTTGGGGTAATGATCGCCAATGCCGGCAAACATGAATGTAACAGGGCGTGATTGGGTTGGATTGACGGCGCGGGACAGCCGTTCGCCGCCCTCGGCCAGCAGGCGCAGGAGTTCTTCTCTGTTTTGCGCAATCAGGAACCCGCGATGGGCAAAGGCGCTGCGTCCCATTTGCAGCGTGTAAGCGACGTCGGCCAGATTCTCTACCTGCTCCTCGTGCAAATAACGCCCCAGATTCCGCGCCAGGGTCGTCAGGGCGGTTGGCGTCTTGGCGGACAGGGGGAGTAGAAAGGCGGGGCGTCGCGGCGCGCTGGTTGGAATTTGGGGCGCTTCTTCAACAATGACATGGGCATTTGTGCCACCCATGCCGAATGAACTGATGCCCGCCCGCCGGGGCATATCTTCATCAACAACCCAATCGCGCAGGGTGGTGTTCACATAGAAAGGCGTCTGGCCGAAGTCAATTTCGGGATTAGGTTGTTCGTAATGGAGGGTTGCGGGGATTTGTCTGTGTTGCAGCGCCAGGATCGTCTTAATCAGCCCGGTAATGCCCGCCGCCCGATCCAGATGGCCCAGGTTTGTTTTAACGGACCCAACCGCGCAAAAACCACGCTTGTCCGTATATTCGGCGAAGGCTTTGGTCATGGCCGCGAATTCAACGGCATCTCCCAGAGCGGTACCGGTTCCGTGCGCTTCAAAATAGGTGATGGTTTCCGGATCGATGTCCGTGCTGGCCAGTGCTTCCAGGATGACGCCCGCCTGCCCGCGCACGCCGGGGGCGGTGTACCCGACGCGCATCGCGCCATCATTGGTGACTGCCCACCCTTTGATGACGGCATGTATCGTGTCCCCATCCGCAATGGCGTCCGTCAGGCGCTTCAATAGGACGACTCCGACGCCATTTCCTAGCGGCGCCCCCTTGGCGCGAGCATCAAAGGCGCGACAGCGCGCATCCGGCGAGGCAATTCCTCCTTCTTGATAGGTGTAGCCGATCTTTTGCGGGACGCTGATATGTACCCCGCCGGCCAAAGCCATGTCGCAAACGCCAGACAATAGATTCTCACAAGCGACGCTGACGGCTACTAGCGATGTGGAGCAGTATGTTTGGACGGTGTAGCAAGGCCCGGTCAAATCCAAGAAATAGGCCACGCGGGTAGTCAAGGAGTCCTTGTCGTTGCCCAGAATGAGGGGCAACAAGCCGACGGATTCCTGTAGTTCTTGATTAGGATACAGGTTGTTGAGCAAGTAGGAACTAATGCCCGTGCCGGCAAAAACGCCAATTGAGCCGGCATAACGTCCCGGATCATAGCCAGCGTGTTCCAGAACGTTCCAGGCCGCTTCCACGAATAATCGTTGCTGGGGATCCATGATTTGCGCTTCGCGCGGCGTCAGGCCAAAAAACGAAGCGTCAAACATCTCAATATCATCTAAAATGGCGCCAGCTTTGACATAATTAGGGTCCTTCAGCACGGATGGATTGGCGCCGGCCCGCAGCACATCCTCATCAGAGAATTGGGTAATTGATTCCACCCCATCGCGTAAGTTTTGCCAAAACCGGCGTATATCGGCTGCCCCAGGGAAGCGCCCGGCCATGCCAATAATGGCAATGTCGTTTGCTGTATTGTCAAGATTCAGATCAGGCATCTTTAGATTTTCCACTGTTCCTACCTGTTGGAACTATCCGGCCTTCATGAAGAAACCGGGGTTGTTTTTCTTAGAATGAGCCTCAGGGTTCGCGCGCAATTAACTTTGGACTATCCGATAAGTGAGAACCCTTGCCGCGCATCCGTCACTTTCGGACTTATAAACGGATGCGCCCTTATGAACGGGCGAGACCTCGTCTCTGACGTCGTTCTTTGCGTTTTTGCCCCCGTTCTCTGTTGGCCGACAACGTTTTGTCGGTTTCCTCATTAGGGGAAATGAGTTTGTATAGTTCGCTCACTGTAGGCCCTTCATATAAGGATGCCGCGGAGAGGGCGATGCCAAACGCCTGCTTCAAACGGGCGATGATCATCATGCCAAGCAACGAGTTGCCCCCCAATTCCAGGAAATGGTCATGGATGCCCACGCTGTCCATGGCCAGCACATCGGCCCAGATAGCGGCTATGGCCCTCTCTGTTTCATTGCTGGGCGCCACGTAGGGATTGCGTAGATTGGGGCGCGGGTGGGTTGTTTGCTGCCGTGTTCGGGATACATCTTGCAGAAAATCCGTGATCGTAAACGAGTATTGGCGCGCCATTGTGGCCTGCAAATCCAGGGGAGATACCAGCACCTGGGGCAGCGGCGTCGCCAAAACACGCCAGAGTGCTTCCTCTCCTTCAGCAAAACTAATCCCATAAGTCTGGCGTATTTGCCGTATCTGCTCATAGACGCCGGGAACATCCGCTGCCATGTTGGATTGCCACGTGTCCCATTGCCACAGCCCCCAATCAATGGTGACGGCGTTGATTCCATGGTGGCTTTGCAGATAGTGGGAAAACGCACCGAGGAAAGCGTTGGCCGCGCAATAGTCTACTTCTCCCAGCCCACCCATAACGGCCCCCAGGGACGAATACAAAACGATGAAGTCAAGGGTTTGTTGTGTTTGCCGCAGGATATTGTGCAGCATGACACTACCCTGCACCTTGGGGCGCAGCACTTGTGCGGCTACATCGGGCGCTTTGGCCTGGATCAATCCTTCTCCGGGCACGCCGGCCACATGAAACACGCCATGAATGTGACCGAAACGGGCGTGCGCTTCCGCGATGACCTGTTGCATTTGTGCTTTGTCCGCAGCATCCGCCGTGGCAGCCAATACTTCGGCCCCTGACTCCTCCAACGCCAGGATCTGGCGAATGCGGTTCCGCGTGGAAACAGGCGCATTCTCGTCCACAAGCAGTGACGACCAGGCCGTGCGCGGCGGCAGGGGGGACCGCCCGACCAATATCAGTCTGGCCTGAAATTTCTTCGCCAGAGATCGCGCCAGCGCAAAGCCGATGCCTCCAAAGCCGCCGGTAATCAGGTAAACGCCGCGTTGGCGTAGCAAGTCCAGACCGGATTGCTTGTGAGTTAGTTTTGCCGGCACGAATGACTGTACCCACCGAGAACGACCGCGATAGGCAACCACGGTTTCCGCAATATCGCCTGATAGTTCTGGCAAAAGTTGCATGGCGATGGCCCTGGATTCTGCCGGCAACGCCACGTCAATGCTCTGACACCGGATGTGGGGATACTCCTGGGGAATAACCCTGATCATTCCCAACATCGTTGCTTTTTCGGGACACGTCGCTTCCCCGCCAGACATGTCCTGCATATTGTTGGAAATAACGTGCAGTTGAATGGGCGTAGTCGTTTGCTGCTTTCCCAGAGCTTGCGCCAGAAAAAGCAAGCTATAAAAACCAAGTTCCTGCGCCTGGGTAACGCTGTCTTCATCAACCACTACCCTCTCCTTAGTCCATACATTCCACAAATGAACGATGTGATCAGGTGCAAGGTTGAGTAGAGAAAGATGGTGCAGCAGGTCTTCGTACTCCTGACTCAGTTGAGGATTAATCGTATAGAATCCTTGTTGGAGCCGTTGGAAAGCGTCGCCAGCCGTGACGACGATGACTTGATCCCCTCGCTGCCGCAATTGCGTCGCCAGTGCCGTACCTACCCCCAAAGCGTCCGCGAACAAAAGCCAATTCTGCGGCCGCGTTTCCGGGGCATTGTTGGGGGGCAGCAGCGGGACGCGCTGCCATGTCGGCAGATGGAACCAATCGTCCATTTCTTGCTTCGCCATGCTCGTTTGCGCCGGGGCTGGCGGCAGAGATAACTCAGGGCTGGCCGGCCGAGAATGGTGAGTCCAGTACTGCTGACGTTCAAAGGGATAAGTGGGAAGAGGAAGCCGGCGGCGAGAAGCCTGGGTGTGAAAGCCTGACCAATCTATGGCGCAGCCGCTCAGCCAGAGTTGACCCAGCGAACGCACCATAAACGCCTGGTCTGAAGTTGCGTCGTGCGCGGAGGGTAGAGATGACAGAACAATTGGATCATTGGCGCTGGCCCTGGCCGGGTGCTGCATAGCCATACTACCCAACATCTGCCCTACGCCCACCTCGACCAGGATATTTCCCGGCTTTTCCCACAGCGCACGAACCCCATCCGCGAAGCGCACAGGTTGGCGCATATGGGTAGCCCAATAACGCGGGTCAACGGCCTGCTCGTCAGTAATCCACGTTCCCGTTACGTTGGAAATATAGGGGATTTGTGGTGGTCTCCGCTCGAATTGCGCGACAAGTTGGGTCAGCTCGTCCATGATTGGTGTCATTGCCCGCGAATGGAAAGCGTGGGTGGTCGATACCGGGCGACAGGCAATCCCTCTGGCTATAAGCGTTTGTTCCAGGTCTGCTATGGCCGTGGGTGATCCGGCTACGACGCCCATCGTTGGGCCGTTGATCCCGGAAAGCGAGACGGCCTCAGAAAGCAGAGGGGCGATGGATTCTTCTGGTAGAGCGACGGCCAACATGCTTCCCGCGGGCAGGGCATCAATCATTTGCGCTCTTCGCGCAACCAGTTGCAACGCATCTTCAAGAGAAAAAACGCCGGCCAGGCAGGCTGCCACGTATTCCCCGAGGCTGTACCCGATCATCGCCTGTGGCTGAATTCCCCAGGACATCCACAGTTGCGCCAGCGCGTACTCCAAGACAAATAAAGCGGGCTGTGCCAGTGAGGTCTGTTTGAGCGATCCTGAAACGTCTTTCTTATTGGCGCGCCCCAGCATCTGCCGTAAATCCAGATCCATTTGTCCGACGGATGTTTCTTTGCCGCCGCCATTCTGGGAAAATAGCAGAGGGCGTAAATCAACTCCCAGATAGGGCTGCAATACCTCACAACAGTGATCAATCACTTGCCGGAAGAGGGGTTCGTTGTGGTACAAACCCGCCGCCATGTTGATATACTGGTCCCCCAATCCTGGAAACATGAACGTTATCGGGCGAGAGTGAGACGAAACGACGCTGCTTAAGACGTTTCGTGCTGTTGGGTTTTCCAAACCCGTTATGGCTTCTTGTGCCGAGTGGCACACCACGATCCGTCTGAAGTCAAAAGCCGCACGCCCAACCTGCAAGGTGTAGGCTATATCGGACAGCGGCGCGTTTGGGTGCGTCTGTAGATAGGTAGCCAGATTGCCGGTGGCGTGGGCCAATGCTGTTTCTGTTCGGGCTGACAAAGGAAGCAGAAAGGGCGTGCGTGAATGGGGGTCGGCTGGCGTTGCTTGCGGGGTAGGGGCTTCTTCTAAAACCACATGAGCATTTGTGCCGGCCCAGCCGAATGAGCTGACGCCGGCGAGACGACGGCCATTGATAGGCTTCCAGGGGGTAAGTTGCGTGGGCACTTGGAATTGGTGTTCATTCCAGGTGATGTAAGGGTTCGGTTGGCGCAAATGCAGATGAGGAGGAATGGCCTGATGCTGTAAGCTGAGGACTGTTTTGATCAAACCGGCCATGCCCGCGGCGGTTGTGAGATGCCCCAGATTGGTTTTGACTGTGCCAACAAGGAGGGGGCGTTCTGGTGGGCGACTTTGACACAGCGCGGCTTGTATGGATTCTATCTCAATGGGATCGCCCAGCGGGGTGCCAGAACCATGTGCTTCGACGTAGCTAATTTGAGTGGGGGAGATGCCGGCATTTTCCAATGCTTTCCGGATAACGGCTTGCTGCGATAGGCCATTTGGCGCAGTCAGCCCGTTGCTCCGCCCGTCCTCGTTGATGGCTGAACCACGGATCAATGCCAGCACATGATCCCCCGCCGCTACAGCGTCAGACCATCGCTTTAATACGACGACGCCGCACCCTTCACCAACGCCAAAGCCATCCGCGCCGGCGTCGAATGTTTTGCAGTAACCATCCGCCGAAAGCATACCCATTTTACAGTAATTAATGAATGTCTCTGGCGAGGAAATGACATGGACACCGCCAACGAGCGCCAGGCCGCACTCCTGGGTGCGTAAGCTCTGGCAGGCTAGATGGACGGCCACCAGCGAAGATGAGCAGGCGGTGTCAACAGCTAACGTTGGTCCGCGAAAGTCGAAAAGGTACGAAAGCCGTCCTGCTGCCGCGCTGCACGAACTGCCGAGCAGAAAGTTTGGGTCGTCAACGCAGACATCCCCCTCACTTCTGATTTGATGCTGTGTATATTGGTTGTCGGAAACACCAATAAACACACCTATGTTGCGGTCGGTCAGGCGATTGGGGTCTTGTCCTGCCTGCTCCAGCGCTTCCCACGCTACTTCCAATAGCAATCGCTGCTGCGGGTCCATGCGCCGGGCTTCACGGGGAGATATGCCAAAGAAGGCGGCATCAAACGATGTTGCCTCGGCCACAAAGCCGCCGCGTCTGGTGTACATCTTGCCAGGTGCGGCAGGGTCCGGATCATAATAGGTGTCGCTTGCCCAACGGTCGGGAGGGATTTCGCCAATCCCATCTTCTCCCTGTCGCAACATATTCCAGAACGCTTGGAGGGTGTTGGCGCTGCCTGGAAAACGGCAGGCCATTCCCACGATGGCAATTGGTTCCCGCTGCGTCTGATTGGCCGCTTCTAGTCTGGCGCGTGCCTCCTTGAGTGCCAGCAGGGCGTGTTTGAGTTGCTGCGATGTATTCCTGCTTGTGTCTGGGGAAACGCTCATCTACACACTCTTCAATAGATCGTCCAGCGCCGCTATCTCTTCCGCCAGCAGGGCTTCCAGTTCGCTATCTGATAACTGGTCGAGGGAGTCCGTAGAAACGTCCGCGGGAGAGGCTGGTGAATGGGCTGGGAGGGTTGCTTGGACAGACAGGGTTTTAGGGGGCGGTGCGTGCTCGTCGGCCATGAATTTTCCTGACAAATGCGCGGCCAATGAATGGATAGTGGGATAGTTGAAGATAAGGGTTGTTGACAACTGCATTTGCAGGTTTTTCTCCAGGCGATTTTTCAGCTCCAGAGCCATTAGGGAGTCAATTCCCAATCCTTTGAAGGATTGGTTGGCCGATATGGTTTCTGTGGGTAGATGCAGTACCTGACCGACTTGATCGCGCAGGTAGGCTTCCAGGGTGGCGTTTCTGGCCTGCTGGGGTTGGTTTGTCAATAGTTCCCGCATTGATTTGTTGTCTTGTTCGCGGGGATCATGGGTCAGCTCTGGCATTAGCTCATGGAAGAATGGCAATGTGGTAGCTTCTGGCATGGACACGGCCCACTGCCGGCAGTCAAAAGCCATCACGCTTATTTGCGTTTCGTGTTGCCGTTTCATTAGCCAATCGAAGGCGGCTATCCCTTGCGCGGGTGTTAATGCGCCCAAGCCACGCAATGTCAAAAGCTGGCTCTGGGCCTCGTCCATCGCGGCCAGGCCAACTTCTGCCCATACGCCCCAATTGATGCTTGTGGCGGGCAGCCCTTGCGCGTGGCGGTAGTGCGCCAGGGCGTCCAAAAAAGCGTTGGCAGCCAGATAGTTGCCCTGTCCGGGTAAGCCGAGAATGGTGGCGGAGGAGGAAAATAGGACGAAGAAGTCCAGGGGTTTGTGGCGTGTGAGCGTGTGTAGATTCCAGGCGCCTTTTATCTTCGGCGCGAATACACGTTCAAATTGCGCCTGGTCAAGCTGGTGCAGAAGGGCATCATCCAGGATGCCGGCAGCGTGGATAATGCCGCGCAAGGGTGGTGATGTCTCTTCGATTTGTCGAAGGACGGAGGCCACTTCGTCAGCCTGGGAAACATCCGCGGCTACTGTGACAACGTTTATGCCGGCACAAACCAATTCATCTATGCTCTTTTGCTTATCGCTTGAGGGTTGGCCGCGGCTCATTAAAATGATCGTGCCCGCTCCTTGCGTCGCTAACCATCGGGCGGTTTTTAATCCCAATCCGCCCAACCCGCCGGTAATCAGGTAACTACCATCAGGTTGGATACGTGTCGCGGGTCTTTTCGTGCCGGTCACTGTGACTGATTGGGCGGGAATCGTTATCACAATCTTGCCGATGTGTTTGCCCTGGGCCATATGCCGCAAGGCGTTCTCCGCTTCGGTTATGGCAAAGGTTTTGCAGGGGAGGGGCGTGAGCTTCCCCGCCGCAAACAAGGACATTATCTCTCGCAGGCGTTCCATGACGAAAGAACGCTTTTCCTTGATAAGACGAGCCAGGTCAATAGCGAAAAATGACAGGTTGTTCTTGAAAGGACGCATAGCCAGGGGCTTGTTTTGATAGATGTCCTGTTTACCAATCTCCAGGAAGCGGCCATATGACCCTAAAACGGACAGACTTTGCTCCATTGCTTCCCCGGTAAGGGAGTTCAAGACGACATCAACGCCCTTTCCATCCGTATGCGTCATTACCTCACGCGCAAAATCCAATGTGCGAGAGTCCATTACCTTTTGGATGCCCAGCGTTTGCAGATAGGCGCGTTTTTCCGCCGAGCCGGCGGTGGCTAAAACTTCAGCGCCGACCAATTGGGCTAGCTGCACTGCCGCCAGCCCTACGCCGCCAGAAGCAGCGTGAATCAATACCCGCTCTTCCGTTTGCAAACGTCCCAGGTAATACAGAGCGTAATAGGCTGTCAGAAACGTGATGGGAATAGTGGCTGCCTGTTCGTGCGTCAGATGAGATGGTTTGGGCACTACCAGTGCAGCCGGGACAATGACGTGCGAGGCCAGCAGGCTGGTGGTGTCGAAGTCTGGGGCAAGTGCCAATACCTCGTCTCCGACATGCAAACCAACCACTTCTTCCCCGATAGCCGTGATTATCCCGCTGCACTCACCGCCTAGGAATGCCGGCATTCGCGGATCAACGGCCGGGTAAATAGCCATCGCCTTCATAACATCCATGAAATTCAACCCGGCTGTTTGAACGGCTATCTCTACCTGGTCTGGCCCTGGAGCCGTTCGCGTCGCGGCTTCCAAGCTCAATTGGTCCAGGATTCCAGGTTGGTTGATTTTAAGACGATAAGCCTGATCAGGGAGACTCCCGACCCCATTTGTTTGATCGAGCGGCGTGACGGGCGTTTCTATTTCGGGTACATAGCGCGCCAATCTGGCCACATACCGTCCATCAATCCGCAACGCGATCTGCTCCACAGGGGCATCATACTGTAACTCAGCCAGCAAGGCCTCGGTTTCCCCGGCAAATGGCTGTTGGCTCAAGTCAATACGGGTGCAGCGCAGTTCGGGTCGTTCGTTGATAACGCCTGCTCCCAGTCCCCACAGGGCTGCCTGGTCGGCCGCGACGACATCAGGTGTTTCGCCTGCTGCCTGTGACCCGCGGGTAATTAGCCACAATCGGGGAGAAGGATATCGCGGCGTTTTGCGCATCGCCCGGATCAGATAGGCAATGCCCACGCACGCCATCCGCGCTGCCATCAAATTGTCGGCCGTTGTCTCGTCAGAAAACGAGGATGTTAAACCCCACAGGTAAACAATATGATCAATCTGTTCTGTCTCCGCGAAGATCGTACCGATTCCTTGCTGCCATGACGCGACCGAAAGCGGATTGAACTGGTATTCGCCGGCAGAAAGCTGTTGGTCATCCGCGCCGGGCCAGACAACGATGCAAGTTGCCCCGGCTTCCCGCAGGCGATCCACCAATTGACGAGCCAGGCCAGTCGTATCGGCAAAGATCAGCCAGTTGGTTGATGTTGTTAGAACAAGTCCGTTGCGGGCAGCGTGCGGTTGCCGCTGCCATTGAACCTTATAGAACCAGTTGGGTAGGATAGGGGTTTTCGGCCGGGGAATATGCTGCAAATGCAGCCCGTAGGCGGCTGCCAATAGCTGGCCGGCCCCATCTACTAGCAGCACATCCCCTGTAATGCCGTCTGGCGTTAGGGAATGGCCTTTTGCCTGGGCATAAAGGACCTCACCATCCTCTGGCTGAGCGTATATCCGCAAACTGTTCAGATGTTTTGGCAGGTAGAGGCGTGTCTTGTCGTCGTGCCTGGGCAAAGTAGCGAATAGGAGTTGGAAACAGGCATCCAACAAGGCAGGATGCAGCTTTTGCCCGTTGTTGCCCGCTGAAGGCAACGCCACAGGCCGCAATTTGCCGATGACGTCCTCTGATTCTCCGGCCCACCATTCAATGACACCCTGGAAATGCGGGCCATAATGCAGTCCGCGTTGACGCATGGAAGTGTAGTGCGTGGAGCCGGAGACGACGTCCGCGGCGGAGGAGGGCTGAGAGAGGGCGGCGAACGGTTGAGGTGGGTTGTTTCCACGGGAACGTGCTTCTGGCTCTATTTCTTGAATAGTTCCATAAGTATGTAGTGACCAGGATTTTGTCTGGGTAGATGTGTGCGGCCGACTGTAAAGGCGAAAAGTAAATGTACCTGGTGTGTCGGGGGTGATTGTAAGCTGTATGACATGTGTTTGTGCATCATCCAGAGTGAGCGCTTCTTGAAAAACAACCTGTGCCAATTGAAAATCTGTTTTGGGGAGGATTTGGGTGGCGGCGGCAAAAATGGTGTCCAGATAGAAAGATGCCGGCACAATGGTCAACTCTTGCACCCGATGATCGCGCAGATAAGAAAAGTGAGCTAAGGATAACGTTCCTTGCCAGAGATGATTGCCCTCAGCGGTGAGGGTATACGTGTCCGGCAGCGAGGTGATACCGGAGGCGCGTGGTGTATGGTTTGATTCAGCCGGGCTTTGAGTCGTGACCCAATAAGATTCACGCTGCCAGGGATACAAGGGCAGCCGTACAAAGTTCCCGGGCCGTGCATAAAATGACGCCCATCGCACCGGATACGCCAGGGCAAAAACACGTTCTAATGATGTCAGCAAATTGACCTGTTCTGGTTCATCTCGCCGTAGCGACGAGAGCGTAGTTCCCGCCTGGTTTGCATATTGCAGCCCCTGTTGCACGGCGGGCAACAAAATGGGATGCGGACTCATCTCAATAAAAATAGTGTGACCACTTGCTATCAGTTGCTGCGTCATGGCGGAGAAAAGCACAGGCTGGCGCAGATTCTTCGCCCAATATGTCCTGTCACATTCGTCGCCCTCAATGACCGCCCCTAGCGTGGTAGAGTAAATGGGAACAGACCCCGAACAAGGTTGGAGGTCGGCCAATTCAACCAGCAATTCCGGAATCAAAGAGTCCATTTGTGGACTGTGCGAAGCAACGTCAACCTTTACGCGCCGACAATACACATCCTGAGCCTGCAATCTTTGCTCAATACGCTCAAGGGCGAACGGTTCTCCAGCGAGTACGCACATTTGTGGACTGTTATTAACGGCCAAACAAACGGAATCGGCACTTTCCGCCGCTAACAATTCTCGTGCTTCTTCCAGAGACAATTCCACAACGATCATGGCCCCTTGCCCGGCCACGCGACGCAGCAGTTGACTGCGCCGGCAAATAATCCTCATGGCATCCGTCAAACTCAAAGCGCCAGCCACAAAAGCAGCCGCGACTTCTCCCATGCTATGTCCAATCACGGCATTGGGTTCAATCCCCCACCAACGCCAAAGTGCCGCCAGGGCAATTTCGATGGACAACAATGTAGGTTGTAACACATCAATCTCGCCAAGAAGGTAGCCAGGAGATTCGGGATCCGTTACAAGTTGCGTTTGCAATGACCAGGTTACAAACGGTCGCATCGCTTCTTCGCATTGGGCCAACGTTTGCCGAAAGACGGGTTCGCGAATCATCAATTCCCGCCCCATTCCCAACCACTGTGAGCCTTGCCCTGGAAACACAAAGGCGATTTTGGGCGCGGCAACAGCAGACGCTGTGTCATCCATGACCGTTGCAGACCGCTTTTCATGCAGAAATGCGCTCAACCGCGCCGATATTTCTTCTTTGTTTCGGCCCACAAAGCCCGCCCGTTTTCTATGGTGCATGCGGCGACAACTGGCGGTGTAACAGATGTCAGACAAAGAAGCATTTTCTGTTGTCGTCAGCCACGTCTGGAAGGCGCGTACCGTTTCTCTCAGGGCAGCGGACGTATGCGCGGACAAGGGAAGCAAGTAAGCTTTGTCGTCAGTTTCGGGTGATTTGCCTTCTCCCAAAGTCAGAGGGCTTTCCATCAGGATGGCGTGCGCATTCGTGCCTGTAATACCAAACGAATTGACGCCAGCAATGCCTTGTCCTTTCTTTGCCGGTAAGGGCCTGGTTTCGGTGACGAGATGTATCCTCCCTGTTTCCCAGGCTACTTGCCCGTTGGCGTTGTGTAAATGGAGGCTGGGCGGGATCAGGCGATGCTTTAGAATCAGCGCGGCTTTGATCAAGCCGGTAATTCCTGCCGCGCCTTCAGTGTGTCCAAAATTCGTTTTGGCGGAACCGACAAAGCAGGGCTTGTCCGCGGAACGCCCATTGCCAAGAACAGCGGACAGGGCGCCTAATTCGACAGGATCCCCGACCCGCGTACCGCTGCCGTGCGCTTCGACGTAATGGACGTGGTGGGGATCAATGCCGGCACTTTCATAAACAAAACGCAGTAACGCCTCCTGCCCGGCCTGGCTTGGCGTGCCCAAATAGCCATTTCGGTGACCATCATTGTTAACAGCGCTGCCGCCAATCACAGCGTAAATTGAGTCATTATCTTCGATAGCCTGAGAAAGCCGTTTGAGGATGATCACCCCCACGCCTTCGCTGCGCACGTAACCATCAGCCGCCGCATCGCCAAATTTGCACAACCCATCAGGCGCAATCATGTTCGAGCGAGAATATGCAACACTGATGTGAGGTTGCAGAATAAGGTTGGCGCCACCCACAACGGCCAGATTGCACTCCCCATTTCTTATACTTTGACAACCAAGATGCACCGCGACCAGAGACGAAGAACAGGCCGTATCAATCGTCATACTTGGCCCCTGCAACCCCAGGAAGAAGGAAAGCCGCCCGGATGCGGCATAGCGACCGCTCCCTGTCGTCATATGAAAATCGAGTTTGCTCAGATCGCGAAACACATGCGTTTCATAATCGCTGAGCCACAAACCGATGAAGACACCTGTACGACTGCCGACTAATGCTTCAGGAACCTGCCCGGCATCCTCCAGCGCTTCCCAGGTTGTTTCCAAGAGCAACCGCTGTTGCGGGTCCATGCGCCGGGCCTCGCGTGGGGAAATACCGAAAAATTCCGCGTCAAACCGATCGATATTTTCTAGGAAGCCCCCCCGACGAGTCGTCACTTCTTCCAACGCGCCCGGAAAAAACGCATAGTTCGTGCGCAGCCGTTCCGGCGTGATATCTCCAATGCCAATTTTTTTGTCTAGTAGGAATTGCCAGAAAGCGTCTGGCGAATTGACATTGCCCGGTAAACGACAACCAATGCCAATAATGGCAACTGGTTCGGATATAGCGCCGTTCTCAGGGGGAAGAGATGGATACATGGTTGTTCTCTCATTGATTACGGAGACTGCCCGCAAATCCCGTCTGTCTCGGTCGTGGTTAGAAACAGGTACACCACCTGGCAGCCCGCTGATAGTCACAAGGTCTGTCTGATAGCTATCCATGAATGGAAACTCTCGAATAAAGAACCTCTTACTGTTGAGTCACTGAAAAAACCGGGTTTTTCGAGTGTCCGGCCGAAATTACCAGAGTGGTTCATGTGTAAAAACCCGGTTTTTGGCCTTTTTTCAGTAGAGTCACTGTTGGAATTTTGACCTTGCTATGTCAAGAGATTAAGCATGGGGCATCATGATTGGTGTGGAACGTGACGTTTGCTTAGGGCGCGTCCGTATGCCAGACTGGAAATAACGAATGCGCTGGCAGGGTTTTTGCTTATCGCATAATCCAAAGTCAGTTTTACGCGAACCCTTCGGTCCCATCCGCCAATAAGTCCCCTTTTTTTGATCCGCGTGAGCATTTTCTGATGGGCTGATAAGGACTGACGATGAAAAAAAGCACGGAATTGCATCGTCAATTTGAAGGAACGGTAAGGAAGCAACTTTGTTGTCCTATTAAATTCCGTTCCTAAGTGACCCAGGTCTGTGGGAAATGGGATGTTGTTTTTGGATGATCCAAGATGTCATTAGCTTCCGCTGACGCGATTTTTCCAGGATACCAGGTGCTTGAATGCGGTGGGTGCATCGAACAAGAGACAGCACGCTGTCTGGTATGTCAGGTGTGTGCTAATGAAACGGGGAGGGGACAGAGTTCTAAATGATATTCAGACCCTGCCTCTTGGCCATGCGTTCCACCTTCCGTAGGAAGAAGTAGGATAAGGCCAGGAAAATGACGGCGTACACGATCAAGATGGTCCATTCCTGCCATACAGGAAGGATAGTGACCCAATCCCCATTAAAGCTGTAGTAGCGAACCAAATCATAGCCCCATGTAAAAGGCAGCAAGTAAGCGATATATTGCAGCACTTTAGGGAATACAGTAATCGGGAAGAAGGCCCCCGCCAGGAACTCAAAAGCCAGGTTCGTTAGCCCGGCTACCGAGTCGATATTGCGCCACAATAGTCCCAACCCGGCGATCATCACCCCCATGGCCGTGAGTGTTAGGAATACAGCCAGGCATACGACGAGGACCATTAACATATTGATTGGTTGCGCCCCCGACACGACAATCAAAATCACGTACAAGGGAAGAAAGACAATCTGCGCAATTAACACCTGGCTCAGTACGGAACCTACATAATAGGCGTACCGGGAGCTGGGGTTGGTATAAAGGAATTCTAGCGTTCCATAATATAAATCGCGGTACACAGCTTCCAATGGGCCGGAAACAGCAATACCGCGAAAAATCCACAAGATCAGAGATGCCTGGAAAAACACAAAGACATCAGTTGTCGTCATTTCCCGGCCAATCTGGCTTGCCTCAAACGTAATGACATTGGCAAAAAACACGAAGAATACCATTCTGACCAGCAGCTCAATCACGCCGCCTACCAGACCAGCCCGGTAACGCACTGCTGTTCGCAGATCTTTAATAATGGTTTCTCGCAGCACAACCCATGCGGAAACAGTTGTTGGGGATTTCACATCGGCCCGTATAGTTGCTGCCCGCTCGCTCATCACTTTTGTTTGCACAGTGTCTACTCCTTCATAGACTTCCAATACAACAGTCAACTCCCAACGGGACATCTCTACCGATCAAAACTGTCTTCAAGCCTGCCAATATGGTGCAAGAAGGCGTCCTCTAGAGATACAGTTCGTTGGCGAAGCATGGCGTACACGTCATCTTGTTTCAGCACGTTAATGATAGCCTCCGTCCCACTTAGCAAGTCAGTGACCCCAAAAGAAACCCAATTGGACTCATGGGTCATACTGAACAGTACACTTTCCGATGCTAAGATCTTGTCTATGGTAGACTGGGGTAAAGCGTCCCCTTGGACTTCTACAAACTCTCTTGCTCCTACAGCCGCTTTCAGACTTTGTGGAGAGGCCACAATCTCGATCTCGCCGGTATTGATAAGCGCGACACGATCTGCCAGTTGCTCTACTTCGGAAAGGATGTGAGTCGTTAATAGCAGCGTTTTGCCTTCCTCGTGGGCGTATTGTTTGAGGAAGGCGCGCGTCTTTTTGGCGATGATAGGGTCCAGCCCCTTCGTCGGTTCGTCCAGATAAACAACGGGTGGATCATGCAGCAGCGCGCGCATAATGACGACGGCTTGCTTCTGCCCTCCCGAAAGGTGCATGAACTGTTTGTTCAAGTTGGGCTGAAAATCAAGATCGGTTGCCAATTTCTCGATTTGGTTCTCGATTCTTGTTCTGCTCAAACCACGCAGAAAACCAAAAAAGCGCAAGTTCTCTATTGCCGTTAAGCGGGCATAGGCAGAACGTTCAGAATCTTGTCCGACATATCCGAAAAGATACCGTATATCCCTTTCGTGCTTGTCAAGATCGAGGCCAAGGACCTCTACCTGCCCACTGTCCTTGGCGATCAATGTTGCCAATATCTTGATAAGGGTGGTTTTCCCCGCCCCATTAGGCCCTAGCAATGCCAGAATCTCTCCCTTGTATATATCCAGGGTCGCATTTTTCAGGGCTTCTGTTTTCCCATATGTTTTTCGAACATTTCGTGCCGAAACTTGAATTTGCATGTTGGTCATTATTCTTGATGGTCTTGGGGAATAGCAAAAATAGGCATGAAAACACCTGCGCAGTGGAAGCCACTAGCCCAAGCGCACGTCATGAAACAGGCGGTCTGCGCGAGATTGGAAACGAAAAGAAGACCGTTTTCTTCAGTTTAGTCTCTGATTTGTCTTGGCAGCAAACAAAAAACAGCCTTGTGTCCGCAATGTGATTTACATAACAGATGGCATTTGAATACGCCACATTTCTACCCAGCCTGTCTTCTGATCCAGGGTGGAAGTGCGTTATTGTGTTGTTTTATGCTGCCCAATTGGGACGGTTAGATGCCTTGTGAGGATTGGCTTTGCATCTTCCCGCCCGAGGTCCACTGATGGCTGACAACTACGTACTGTACACTAACCAGTACTTCAGTTGTTTGTAACTGCAACGCTCTCTACAGACTGGTCCAATCTGGCTTAGCAGCTACAGTGTGACTATACAGGTCATCTGCCCAGATTGGACCAATTTGCTCTGGTTGAATCTTATTGATGTCTACAAAATTGGTCCAATCTCTCGGAGACGTGAATAGTTACGCTACAGTTATTTGAAGACAAGGAGTTTACACATCCTTGCATAACATGGGCAAAAATTCTACCCTTATTGGTTTGTGGAACGGCGATCAAGATAAGACAGTTGCATATGATAAGCGAACTATCTTCGTGTGTCAACTGAGGGAAAAGTTGCCTTACAGCCCCAAACAGGGCCTTTGTCGTGATTCCACAGGTTTCAAGGTGCACGATGGGCGCATTGGATACAAGCATAAATAGGACGCTCTTTCAAATGTAGCTGTTCAGACTCCGGGGTACATGGTCCAACAAACCTTCCCGGAAGCGCCATTTCAGACCCCAATCGTCTCATTGCCCACTTCTTCGGGAGAAGGGCATCTCGTTGGCGTATAATGGACCAGTCGTGAATGCGTTCCCGTTCTTGTGAGGCCAGGGAAGCATTTGCGGATGGCCTGTTCTCAATTAGACGCCTGCCTGAGACGTTTTTTTGCAAGCTATCAGGGATCTACTTAAAAGAACTCGTCCAGCAGGCGGTAGAAAGCGACTTTGGCCGCATCCGGTTCGGGCAGGCCATAGTGCGTAAGAAAACGGGTATCCCAGCCGGGACCAAAGTTGTGTCCCAGGCTGCGGGTACAGAGCGCCAGGTCCTGGTAGCGGTCGGCGATGCCCGCCCGCCCCAGGTCGATGAAACCGGAGACCTGTTCATCCCAAACCATGATGTTTGGCAGGCAGTAATCGCCATGCGTGAAGACGAGGTCTTCATCCGGGGGGCGTGTGCGTAGGAGTTCCTGGTAGGCGTGAGATGCCGGCATTTCCACGTCAAAATCCGATTCATCCACCAGACCCGCCAGCAATCGGCTTTGGGCTGCCGGCATCTTCATCGCCAGACGTTGATCAAAAGGGCAATCGGCGACAGGCACGCTGTGCAATTGGCGCAACCCGGACGCCAGCAAACGCACCGCCGTTTCTTTCGCCGCATCGGACTGGTCATTAAAATGCGTGACATCCGCGCCCGCCAGCGCCGTCATCAGCAAGTAGGCGTCTTCTTCTTGCCGCGCGAAGTAGAGACAACGTGGCGCGGGCAGTTTTCCCGCCAGCCACCTCATCACCGCGGCTTCGTGTTGCAGTTCACCGGCCAACCAACCGGCTGCCACCTTCAAATACCAGATGACGTTATCCGGTCGGCGCAGGCGAAAGACCCGCGCGCCCGACCAACTCATGGTGGCCATTTGCCAGGCGCAGTCGGCGACGCGGGCGCTCAGGTCGGCGGGCAGGGAGAGGTCGCGCGGGAGCGTCATATGTTGGATTTAGCGGAGGTCGCGCAGCAAGGGAACCAGCTTGTATTTGCGGCCATGTTTACTCAGAATGTGGTTGAGGTACTGTTGCCATTCGGGCAAACGATTGTGCTGTTGATAAATGTCGCGGGCGCGGCGCAGCCAGATAGCGGCATTGTAGTAGGCTTGTGCTTTGCCGGCATCCATAATCACCTCTCCCCTTTTCTGATACTGCCGTATACACCAGTCCGGGTACGTGGCCGAGACGGCGTCAACCACCCGCATGAGGGCCTGGTCGCTGCCATAATTCACTTTGTCGAACAGTTCCATGGCCTCTCGCAGCATATTCTCGTGCAGATAGACGTCTACCTTGCTCGTTGTGTCCCAACCACCCCGCACAGCTTGCAGCATGGCGGGCCGGATCGCCGACCATTCATCCCCGGCAATCGCCTGCGTCGCGGTGTAATCGTCGAAAGTAAGGCTTGCCGTAAAAGCCGCCTGCGCCGCCTGTAGGGCCAGATCTCGCTGCCGTGTTGCCGTAGCCTGGTCGCGGGTCCAGCGCGCCAGTTCGACCTTTCCCTCCCGGGCTTCCAACGCTAGCCCTTGCGCGGCAACCTCCAGCGCCTCCGCGATTTTGCCTTTTTCCACGAGAACGGTGGCGACGGCGTGCGCGTCTCGCGGTAGTGCCAGATAGGCTTTGGCATCGGCGACCGCCGTCGCATAATCGCCCACTTGCAGGCGCATCAGGATAGCCATCTGCGTCTCTCCTTCCGCTTCCGCCAGATTGATGTACGCCGCCGTTCTCCCTTGCCGTGCCAGAATGCGCAGGCGCGCCTGCGCCAACTCATTCGCGAAATCAGGGGCTTCTCCTTCCCAGGCTCCCCGTTCCGTGATATGGCCCTGCATGGCCGCCACCAGCGGCGGATAGGTCCAGCCCTGCTCCAGCGCCGTCGTGGCTATCTCCAGCAGCAAGTCTTCCTCCCAGGCAGCTACCTTCTTGCTCCAGGCTTTGATCTCCGCCGGCGATAGGTCGTGGCTGAGCAAGACCTCGGCGAGAGCCTCGCCCAGCATCAGCGTGGCCTCGTCAAAAATGTCGATGTTGTAATCGTAGATATGCTCATCCAGGTTAGTTACTTCATTGATGTATGCATCGACGATGGTTGTGATCATGGCCGCGGCGGCGGCGACATCTTCCACATCCAGCAAGGCCCTCACCTTTGTCAGATAGGGGTCGAGAATGAGGTCGGGGTTCATCTCCAGGCCGTCGTATTCGTCGTAATATCTGCCATAGTGCGCATCCCGCGCGGATGATTGGCGGAAATCGGCGCGGATTTCGCGGTGGATGGCGTTGAGGTCGATGGAAGCAGACGTGATGGGGGTGGCGGATGCCGGCATTGCCTTCAACCACCCAATCTCTTGTTCAATCGCCGCCAGAATCCCCACGCCCTGCGCCGCCGCCCCCAGCAGCACCCGCCGCAGATCGTCCGCCGTCAGATTCGCCAGCAGCGTTTCCAGCGCCGGCTTCTCCACTACCTCTTTCTTGTCGTTAATCAGCGTCAGCAAGACGGCTACGATATGCTTGCAGATGCCGCCCCAATCATAAGGACAGGTACAGGACGAATCCGCGATACCCGATTCATCCAACGTGATCGCCACGTCATACGGTTCATACCCGCTTCCCGCCACGCGCGCGGTGACAAAATTTCCGCGTCGCACCACATGCGAAACCAGCTCGTCTCTGTAGTATTTCATCCCTCTGGTAAAGGATGCGTCGCTGGCCAGGGCCATAATATCTCTCTCGGTCAACTCAGTCTGTGTGGTCATAGCGTGCCTCCATCATCGAACAAGTCACCTGGTGAATCACGACGGTATTTTATCCTGATCGGCACGCGCGTCTATGGTCCATTGCGGACAGGGGCGCGTTTTGTGTTAAAATGCCGGCATGATTCCAAAACCCTCCGAACTCATCATCATCGGCGGCGGGCTGGCGGGCGCGGAAGCCGCCTGGCAAGCCGCGCAGCACGGCGTCTCCGTGCGCCTCTACGAAATGCGCCCGCACACGCCCACCCCCGCCCATGTCTCCGACCGCCTCGCGGAACTCGTTTGCAGCAACTCCCTCGGCTCCGTCCTCATCGACAAAGCCCCCGGCCTGCTCAAAGCGGAAATGCGCGGCCTCGGTTCCTTGATTTTGCAATGCGCGGAGGAGGCGGCCATTCCTGCCGGCATTTCCCTTGCCGTAGACCGCGACCAATTCGCCCAACTCGTCACCGAACGCATCCAAAACCACCCCCGCATCCAACTTATCCACGAAGAAGTCACCCACATTCCCGCCGCCCCCTGCATCATCGCCAGCGGCCCCCTCACCTCCCCCGCCCTCACCACCGCCCTGCAATCCCTCGGCAGCCAGGAGTACCTCTACTTCTTCGACGCCCTCTCCCCCATCGTCAACGCCGAAACCATCAACATGAACGTCGCCTTCCGTGCCTCCCGCTGGGAGAAAGGGGAGCAAGAAGAAGGCGACTACATCAACTGCCCCATGACGGAGGCGGAGTACAACCGCTTCTATGACGCCCTCGTCGCCGCCGAGACGATCCAACTGCGCCAGTTCGAACTGGACGACCCCCGCTTTTTTGAGGGCTGCCTGCCCGTGGAAGTGCTGGCCAAGCGTGGGCGCGAGGCGCTGGCCTTTGGCCCCATGCGTCCCGTGGGATTGACGGACCCGCGCACGGGGCGGCAGCCGTACGCGGTGGTGCAACTGCGCCAGGATAACGCGGCCGGTTCGCTCTACAATCTGGTGGGCTTCCAGACCAATCTGCGCTGGGGCGAACAGCGGCAAGTGCTGCGCCTCATCCCCGGCCTGGAGGAAGCGGAGTTTTTCCGCTATGGCATGATGCACCGCAACACGTACATTAACGCGCCGGAATGGCTGCTGCCGACGATGCAGTATCGCGGGCGCGCCGATCTGTTTTTCGCGGGTCAGTTGACGGGGGTGGAGGGGTATGTGGGAAATGCCGGCACGGGACTCCTTGCCGGCATCAACGCTGCCCGCCTCCTCACCGGCGACCTGCCCCTCATCCTGCCCACCCAGACCATGCTGGGCGCGCTCTGCCACTACGTCACCCACGCCGAAGCCCGGAGCTTCCAGCCGATGAAGGCCAACTTCGGCCTCCTGCCGCCCCCAGAGAGCCGCATGAAGAAAGCGGATCGCTACGCCTACTACAGCAAACGGGCGCTCACCGCGCTGCGCCGTTTCGCCCGCGAACGCCGACTGGCCTTCGACCAGGCCGCCGCCGAGCGCGTCGTGGCCGCTTCCGCCCCTCCAGGTTGAGCCAGCTATGCGCCGATACACGTCCCATTTTGCCTCTCTGCTGTTGCTGTTGACGTTTTGGCTCTGGTTGACGGGGTGTAGCCGCGCGCCGGAGACCGCGCTGCCCGCCGAGCCTGTTGCCGGTCAGTTAGCGCAAATGCCGGCATCCGCCACCCTCACCCCCGCTCCCACCCCCGCCCCGCGCCTGTTCGACGGCCGCCGCGCCCATCAATTCGCCGCCGCGCAACTGTCGCTCGGACCCCGCTGGCCCGGCTCCGACGGCCACCGCCAGGTCCGTGCCCTGCTCGTCGATACGCTCACGCAGGCCAACTGGCAGGTCGAAACACAGGATTTCGACTACCAGGGCTTCGCCGCGCAAAACATCATTGCCCGCGCCAACGTCGGGCATGGTCCCGTGGTCATCATTGGCGCGCACTACGACACGCGCCGCATCGCGGACCAGACCCCAGGGAGCAGTGCCCCCGTGCCCGGTGCGGTCGATGGGGCCAGCGGCGTGGCCGTCCTCCTGGAACTGGCGCAGGCGCTCAATTTGCCCCAGGTTCCCTACGAAGTGTGGCTGGCCTTCTTTGACGTGGAGGACAATGGGCATGGCGGTATTGCCGGCTGGGATTGGATTGCCGGTTCCCGCTATATGGCTGATAATCTGACGGTGTCGCCTGCCGGCATTATCGTCCTGGACATGATTGGCGACGCCGACCAACAACTCTACTACGAAGGCAACTCCGACGACGCCCTCCGCGCCGAAATTTGGGCCATCGCCGCCGACCTGGATTATGGCGACTTTTTTATTCCCGCCGTTCGGCATACAATGATAGACGACCATCTCCCCTTCGCGCAGCGGGGCTGGGCGGCAGTGGACATCATCGACTTCGATTATCCCTACTGGCACACCGTGGACGACACGCTGGATAAAATCAGCCCGGACAGCCTGGAGCGCGTAGGCCGCACTGTGCAAACATGGCTGGAGCAGCCGTAGCGCCGACTTCCGAACTTCGGAAGGATGGCGTCAAGCCAGATTGGTCCAATCTCCAGAGAGCGTTAGTCGTTACGAAGGATGAAGAAATGGATATTACCGTCACCGTCACCGCCAGCGCAGTGACCGTTTACCCTGACCGGGCGCGCGTCCTGTGCCGTGGCGAGGCTCCCCTCGAACCCGGCGCGCACACCCTGGTCGTGGATGAACTCCCCCTGTTGCTGGAACCGGAATCCGTTCGTGTCGGTGGCGCGGGCGAGGCCCGGGTGCGCCTGTTGGGCGTGGACCTGCGCCAGCGCAACTACGCGCAAACGCCCGCCGCCGCCGTGCGTGACCTGGAGGAAGCAGCGGAGCGCATGGAGGAAGACCTGCGCGTGATCCATGATGAGAAAACCGGACAAGTGGAGCAGGCAAAGTTTATTGCCGGCATGCGCTCGGCCACCCTCGAATACGCCAAAGGTCTCGCCTATGGGCGCACCACCGTCGCCGACCAGGATCGTCTCGTCCAGTTCTGGCTGGAAAAAGACACCCAGATTCGCGCCGCCGTGCGTGACCTGGAAGCGCGGCAGCGCGTATTGGAGCGCGACCTGAAGAAACTGCGCCAGGACATCGCCCAAATGCAATCCCAGCGCCCCTTGCAACGTTACCAGGCGCGAATAGAAGTCGAAGTACTCACCGAGGGCGCATTCAGCCTGGAATTAAGCTACGTCGCGCGCGGCGCCGGCTGGCAGCCGTTGTACGACCTGCGCCTCGCCGACAACGAACAAGGCCGCCGCCTGGAGATCATGTACCTGGCGCAGGTGCGGCAGCGCACCGGCCAGGACTGGTCCGGCGTGACGCTCTCGCTCTCCACGGCGCGTCCGGCTCTGAACCAACGCCTGCCGGAATTGCAGCCGTGGTATGTGGACGTGTACACGCCTCCCACGCCCGCGCCCCAGGCGGAAATGGTGCGCGCCGCCAAGATGCAGCCACGGATGTTGGCTGCTGCGCCGGCCCCCGCGTCGGTGCCGGAGGAAGCGGAGGTGGTCGTGGCGGACGTGCAAGACACAGGAATGTCCGTGCAGTTCACGACGCCCACGCCCGCCGACATCCCCAGCGATGGCTCCCCCCACAAGACTGTGATTGCCCGGTTCAATTTGGACCCCCGGCTCGACTATCTGGCCATTCCCCTGCATACCGACGCCGTTTTTCGCCGCCTCACCGTGCGCAACACCAGCCCTGGCCCGCTGCTTGCTGGCCCGGTCAATCTGTTTGTCAACGACGAGTTCATCGGTGGCAGCCGCATTGAGTACGCGCCGCGCAATGAGGAGATCGAATTCCTCCTGGGCGTGGAAGATCGCCTCACCGTGAAGCGGGAACTGGTGAGACGGGATGTAGACAAGCGACTGCTGCGGGACAATCGTCAGCTTCGCTTTGGCTATGAAATTGAGCTGCAAAACCTGCTGCCCACGGAAGCGGTGGTAGAATTGCAGGATCAGATGCCCATCTCCCGCCACGAAAACATCAAAGTGCGCGCCGAACGCATCACGCCCGAACCCGCGGAAAAGAGCGACTTGAATCTATTCACCTGGCGCTTTACCCTGCCGCCGGGCCAGAAGCAGACTGTGCAGTACGAGTTCTCCGTCGAACACCCCCGCGCCCTCACGCTCTCCGGCCTGAATGTGTGAGGGGCAAGTGGCGAGTGGCGAGGGGCAGGTGACGTGCTAGCTCACAGACGCGCGCACTCGCAGACTCGCAAACTCGCGCACTCGCAAACTCGCAAAGAGTAAACTTATGGAAGAAACAAGAACAACAGATCGTCCTCTGGAGAAAGCGTTTCTCGTGGGGGTGGAATTTAAGCAAGGACGGGCGCTTTTGCCCGTGGAAGAGAGCCTGCAAGAACTGGCGCGGCTGGCGGATACGGCGGGTCTGGAGGTGGTGGGCGAGGCCATGCAGCGGCTGGTGCAGCCGGACAGTGCCACGTACATTGGCTCCGGCAAGTTGGAGGAGATTCACAGCCTGGTCGAGGAACTGGACGCGGGTGTGGTCTTGTTTGATGATGAACTGAACCCGCGCCACCAACGGGAACTGGAGAAGGTGTTTGGCGAAAACGTGAAGGTGTTGGATCGCACGGCGCTGATCCTGGACATTTTCGCGCAACATGCGCAAACCGCCGAGGGACAGCTTCAGGTGGAGCTGGCGCAATTGGAGTATCGCCTCCCGCGCTTGACGAAGATGTGGACGCATCTGGCGCGGCAGGCGGGCGGTCGCGCCGGCGGAGCCACGGGCGGCGTCGGCGTGCGTGGTCCGGGTGAGAAGCAGATTGAGTCGGACCGGCGCGAGATTCAGCGGCGCATCAGCAAGATCAAGCAGGAGTTGGAGACGGTGCGGCAGCGGCGTAGTCAGCAGCGGGCCAAACGGCGGCAGACGGCGTTGCGGGTGGTGGCGTTGGTGGGATACACGAATGCCGGCAAATCCACCCTCCTCAACAAACTCAGCGGCGCGGACATCCTCACAGCGGACATGCTCTTTGCCACCCTCGACCCCACCACTCGCCGCGTCCACCTCCCCGGAGGCCGCGAAATGCTCTTCACGGACACCGTCGGCTTCATTCAGAAACTTCCCACGCAGATCGTCGCCGCGTTCCGCGCCACATTGGAAGAAATCAACGACGCGCACGTTCTCCTGCACGTCGTGGACGCCACGCACCCCCAGGCGCGCGCGCAAATGGAGGCGGTGGAAGACACACTGGCCGAACTGGAAGTTGAGCAGCTTCCCGTGGTCATTGCCCTCAACAAAATTGACAGGCTATCGGAGCTGGCGCGAGAAGCGTTGCGGTCGGGCGACTATGCCGCGCCTGCCGTCCCCGTTTCCGCGCTTACCGGGGAAGGGATGGAGGAACTGCTCATCGCCGTGGAAGCCGCGGCGGAAAAATACATGATGCCTCTGCGCGTGCACCTGCCTTACACACGTGGCGACCTGCTCTCCCTTTTCCACGAGCGCGGCCAGGTAGAAAATGAGGAGCATGGTCCCGACGGCATCGACATTTTTGGTCGTTTGCCGCGTCGCTTGCGGCCCGCTTTTGCCGCGTATGAAGTGAGCGGTAATCCATAATACAGGCTTTTCAGATTGGTTCATTCGCGGCGAATGAACCAATCTTGGGCATGATTGGATACAAGTACGATGGGAAACGGAAACGGACAGGGAAGAGATTTCAATCGCTTGATCAACGAGATGCTGGACAAGACGAGTAACTTCCTTGCTGCTCGCCCCGGTTTGCTGCCCCTGGTCGGCATTGGCCTGATCCTGCTGAACTGGCTGCTGCAAATTTTCGTGGGTACGGATTATTGGCTCGTGGACAGCAACTTTTTCTTGCATCTTGGCCTGATTGTGGCGCTGTTGGGGCTGTTGCTCATCAAACCGTTGGGATAATTCACGGGGGCGACGCACCTTTGCCATGCGTCGCGCTTCGCCAAAGGCGCGCCGCGCCGGATCACGCACGACATGACGGACCGAATCTCTGAATTGATGCAAATACCCTCTGTACAGGCTGCCCTGTCCGCATTGCAGGCGCGGGGCGCGTCTGCGATTGCCGAAGCCATCGCCATTCAGCAGATCGCCGCTCCCACGTTTGCGGAAGCGGCGCGGGCGGCCTACGTGCAAGAGCAGTTTGCTGCCGCCGGTTTGCGCGACGTAGACCAGGATGATTTACACAACGTTTATGGCCGTTTGCCGGGTCGTGGCGGGGAGCAGGCCGTGGTGGTCTCCGCGCATCTGGACACGGTATTTGCGCCCGATACAGACCTGACCGTACGGCGCAGAGGCAGATTTGTGTATGGTCCGGGCATTGCGGACAACAGCATGGGCGTGGCGGGGCTGCTGATGCTGGCGCAGACGCTGCGCGCGTTCGACCCGCTGCCGCGCCGCGACATCTGGTTTGTGGCGAACGTGGGCGAGGAGGGGTTGGGCGATTTGCGCGGTATGCGCGCCGTGGCGGACCGGTTTGGCGGCCAGGCGCGTTATATTGTGGTCGAAGGTGGGCTGTACGGACAGGTTTTTCACCAGGCGATTGGCGTCAATCGTTTTCGCATAGAGGTGGAAGCACCAGGCGGGCACTCATGGGGGGCTTTTGGCACGCCCAGCGCCATCCATGTGCTGGGGCGGCTGATCGCGGCTATTGATGAGATTCCGGTTCCCCAACGTCCCAAGACGACGTACAACGTGGGCGTGATTGAGGGGGGCCTGTCCGTGAACAGTATTGCCCAGTCGGCCAGCCTGCTGCTGGATTTGCGTTCCGAGGACGCGAATGCGCTGGCGAATCTGGTGGAGACGGTAAGGGGGTTGACGTCGTCGGTCATTCGGCAGCCGGGGGTGACGGTGGGCATGACGCAGGTGGGGAACCGACCCGCCGGCGGGATAGCGGCGGATGCGCCGCTGGTACAATGGGCCATGGGGGCGCTACGGGCGGTTGGATGCCGGCATTCCACCTACGAAAGCGGCAGCACCGACGCCAACATCCCCCTCAGCCGAGGCTGGCCTGCCGTCTGCATTGGCCTGGCTCGCTCCGGCAACACCCATCGCCTGGATGAATACCTCGACCCCTACACCTTGCCGCGGGGATTGGGCCAACTGCTGCTCCTCACGCTTGCCGCCGCGGACGTTCCGTCACCATAGAGGCAACTATGCACGAATTTGTTGCGGCCATTGATCAGGGAACGACCAGCACGCGCTGTATCCTCTTTGATCGGGCGGGACGGATTATTAGCCAGGCGTGGCGGGAACACCAGCAGATTTTCCCGCGCGCGGGTTGGGTGGAACACGACCCGCTGGAAATCTGGGAGCGGACGGAGCAGGCGGTGGAGCAGGCGCTGGCGCAGGCCAGCATCTCGCCAGAGCAAATTGCCGCCGTGGGCGTCGCCAACCAGCGGGAGACAACGCTGGCGTGGGATCGGGACACGGGTAAGCCGTATTACAATGCACTGGTGTGGCGGGATAGGCGCACGGACCCGATTTGCCAGGAACTGGCGGTGCGGGGGGGGCAAGATCGCTTTCGCACGCGCGTAGGGCTGCCGCTCGCGTCGTCCTTTTCCGGCCCGAAGTTGAAGTGGCTGTTGGACAATGTGCCCGGTTTGCGTCAGGCGGCCAATGCCGGCACAGCCATCTTCGGCACCATGGACACCTGGCTCATCTGGAATCTCACCGGCGGCGTCAGCCGGGGGGCGCACGTCACCGACGTCACCAATGCCAGCCGTACCATGCTCATGGACCTGCGCGCGCTGGATTGGGACGAGGAGATACTGGAGATTTTTGGCATCCCCCGCCCCATGCTGCCCCTCATCGTTCCCTCCAGCGACCCCAACACCTGGGGCACGACGCTGCGCAATGGTCCTTTTGCCGGCATGATTCCCGTCTGCGGCGCGTTAGGGGATCAACAGGCCGCCTTGTTAGGGCAGGCCTGCTTCAATCCGGGCGAGGCCAGGGCCGCTTATGGCGCGGCCTGCTCCCTGCTCCTGCACACGGGGGGCGATCCCGTGCCCTCCGGCGGCGGATTACTGACAACGGTCGGCTACCGCCTGGGGCACGCCGACCCGGTCTACGCCCTGGAAGGCGCGGTCCCCATCGCGGGGGCTTTGGTGCAATGGCTGCGCGATAACCTGGGCCTGATTGCCTCCGCGGCGGAGGTGGAGGCGCTGGCGGATACGGTGGCGGACAATGGAGGGGTCTATTTTGTGCCGGCATTTTCCGGCCTACACGCGCCTTACCTTCAGCCCGACGCTCGCGGCGTCATCGTCGGCCTCACCCGCTACGCCAACCGCGGTCACCTGGCGCGCGCCGCGCTGGAAGCCACCGCCTACCAGACCCGTGAACTGTTGGCGGCGATGCTGGAAGATGCCGGCATCACCCTCACCGCCCTCAAAGTAGACGGCGGCATGGTCCACAACGATCTCCTCATGCAGTTCCAGGCCGACCTCCTGGGCGTGCCCGTCATCCGCCCCCGCGTGGCGGAAACCACCGCCCTCGGCGCGGCTTACGCGGCGGGATTAGCCGTTGGTTTTTGGCAAGACCTGAACGAACTGCGCCAAAACTGGCGCGAAGACAAACGCTGGATACCGCAAATGGACGCCGACCGCCGCCATCGCCTCTACGCCGGTTGGAAAAAAGCCGTCACCCGCACGTTTGACTGGGTGGAGAGGCCGTGAGGTGGCTGTTCATGACCTCCTTCCCGCAAGCGGTTGGTGAACTTCCGGGAAAGTTTGTTGGTACATGTACTTCGGTTCACGACTACCTTCCCGGAAGTTGTTGGCAAAAACATACCCACCGTGTCCAAAACACTTTTCCCCACGCACCCTAAACCAAACCCGTGGACAATCTGGCCGGCGGCGGCGCTGCTCCTCCTCATGTACGCCCTCGCCGTCACCAGCCTGGTGCGGCAATCCCCCACCTTCGACGAGCAAGGCTTCCTCACCCGGGGCGTTGCCTATCTGCGCGACGCCAACCGCGCCATCCGCGTCGGCCATCCCCTGGGGCTGAACGCGCTCAACGCCGCTTTCCTGGCCGCGGACGACGCCGTGCGCCTGCCCACGGACGATCCCGCCTGGGTCGGGACGAACTTCCATCGTCCTTCCGAGTTGTTCATGTGGGAGATTGGCAACGACGTCAGCCGCATCATGCTGGAAGGACGGCTGCCGACCGTCTGGCTGGGGATGCTGCTGGCGGCCCTGGTGGGACGCTGGGCGTGGCGCATCAGTCGCCGTCGCCATGCGGGACTGCTGGCGCTGGCCCTCATCGCCCTCGACCCCAACATCCTGGCGCACACGCAGTTGGCAACCACTGACCTGGGGCTGGCGGCGGGCGCGGCGCTGGCCGGATACGCGCTGTGGCGCTATTTGCGCTGGCCAGGGTGGCTGCGCGTCATCATCGCGGGCGTGGCTTTTGCCCTACTTCAGGACACCAAATTCACCGCTGGCCTTTTCGTCCCCCTCTTCGCCCTCGTCATCCTCGTTGGCCTCTGGCGACAGCCGCGCGCCGCGCGCCCCGCCATGCTGCGTCAACTCCTCATCGGCTTTCCCCTCAGCGCCCTGCTCGCCCTCTGGGCCGCCTATGGCTTCCAGGTGGGCACGATGCCCACCAACCTGCCCACCCTGCCCCAACTATCCGGCCTCACGCTGCCCCTTTCCCACCACCTGGAGCAACTGCTGGACATCGGCGGGCGGCTGCAAAAAGTCACCCCCGCTTTCCTCCTCGGCCACTACAGCGATAGCGGCTGGTGGACCTACTTCCCCGTCGCTTTCCTGCTCAAGACGCCCCTGCCCAGCCTGCTCTTGCTCGCCTGGGGCGCGGGATATGCCGCCTGGCGGTGGTGGCGCGGTCGTACGTTGCCGTTTGCCGGCATAGACGCCGCCGTCCTGCTCATTCCCCCGCTGGGTTACTTCGCCATTGCCCTCACCAGCGACATCAACCTGGGGTATCGCCATCTGCTGCCGCTGCTTCCTTTCCTTGCCGTCTTTGTCGCCGTCGCCCTTTCTCGCCTGGATGGTAAGCCGCGTTGGGCCGCCGTGGGATTGGCGGGCTGGTTGGGCGCGGCTTCGCTGCTGATCGCGCCGCATCATCTTTCCTTCTTCAATATCCTGGCGGGCGGGCCGGATGGCGGCTGGCGCTACCTGGTGGACAGCAACATCGATTGGGGGCAAGACCTGGCCGGATTGCCGCCGTGGATGGCGGAAAATGGCGTGCCCTGGGTGTACCTGAGCTACTTCGGCGAAGCGCGCCCCGATTACTACGGCATCGCCTATCGCGGATTGGCGAGTTTCCCGCCGCGCTTGATGGACGCGGGGGCGCGTATTTTCTACCCGTCGGACCCCGCGCCGGGGGTGTACGCGATCAGCGTGACGAATTTGCAGGGGGTGCTTTTCGCGGACCACGATTTGTACGCCTGGTTCCGCCAACGCCAGCCGATAGCGAAGATTGGGTACAGCATTTTTTTGTATGAAGTGCCGGCATCCACGCCCCCCATCAACCTCATCCTCAGCGGTGTGCAACTCGACGAAATCGCTCCCGCCGATCACGCCCTCCTCGCCGGCAACGACCTGCGCCTGCGCTGGCAGTTCCCCTACCAGGCATGGCTGCAACCCGCCGACGCCCCTGCATACTATGCCCTCGCCACCCCGCCGCCGCCCGCTTTCGCCGCCAGCCTGGAGCCAATCGCCACCAACGCCGCCTACACCCTCTACCGCGCCGACCCCGCCGCTGTCGCGTCCCCGCCCGTCCCCGCCGTCACCCTGCGCCTGGATGACGGCCAGATTTCGGCCTACCCGGATGCGCCCCAGACCATCACCATCGCGCCCGGAACCGATCTTGTCTGGCGCACGGTCTGGCGGCAGGACGGAGAACCGACCCCCGTGAAGATTTTTCTTCACCTCATCGCCGCCGATGGGCAAATCGCCACGCAGTGGGATGGCCTGGGCATCGTCGCCGCCGGCTGGCAGCGGGGCGATCTGTTGATGCAGACGCACGCCATCCACCTGGAGCCGTCATTCGCGCCCGGCACGTATGCCGTGGTCGCCGGCCTCTATCGTCCCGCCGATGGCGCGCGCTGGCGCACCCCTGCCGGCGCGGATACGCTGAACCTGGGGACGGTGATTGTGCCATGAGGCCGGGGTGGTCGCGTTTGGCTCTGTTAGGCGTGATTTTGCTGGCCGCCTTCCTGCGCCTGTGGCGATTGGGAGAGATGCCGCCGGGTCTGTACCACGATGAGGCGTACAATGGGCTGGATGCGCTGGCCTTGACCGAGGGGGCCACGTTTCCCCAGTTTTATGAGGGATGGGAGCTGTACGCGGCGGAGGCGCATGGGGACCATCCGCCCGCGCCGACGCGCCGGCCGGTCTTTTTTGAGGGGAATTATGGGCGGGAGCCGCTGCACATTTACTTGATGGCGGTGGCGGTGTGGTTGTTGGGGGCGACGCCGGTGGCCGTGCGAATTGTGCCGGCATTTGCCGGCATCCTCGCCACCTACACCACCTATCTCGCCGCCGCCGCCCTCTACGCCAACGACGAAAAACGCGCCCCCGCCTGGTTCCCCCTCCTGGCCGCCTTCTTCATCGCCATCTTCTTTCCCAGCGTCCACTTCAGCCGTTTTGGCCTGCGCGTCATTCTCTTCCTGCCCATGACCACCCTGGCCGTCGCCTGCTACTGGCGCGGCCTGGCCCGGCGTCGGACCGGCGCGCGCGCCGCCCCCTGGTTCCTGGCCGCCGGCTTCTTCGTCGGCCTGGGGCTGTACACCTACGCCGCCTCCCGCCTCTTTCCCCTCGTCTTTCTCCTCTACGCCCTCCTCCGGGTGGGGCAGGAGCGGAATGCCTGGCGCGCCATTGCCGCCGACCTGCTGCTCGTTGGCGGCGCGGCGCTGGTCGTCGCCCTGCCGTTGCTGCTCTTCTTCCTCCGCTACCCTTACTTCTTCGTCTTCCGCATCGCCTACGTCGCCAACAAGGGCAAAGGAACCATCGCCGACCGCCCCTGGCTCACCTGGCTGCTGAACGTGGGGCGCGTGCTGCGCGGGCTGGTGTGGCAAGGGGAAACCCACCTGCGCCACAACCTCCCCGGTCGCCCCTTCCTCGACGCCATCCAGTCCGGCTTCCTGGCTTTGGGGTTGGTGCGTGTGGTGCGCCGCCGCGCGCGCGCCGACCAGTTTCTCCTCATCTGGCTGGCGGTGATGCTGCTGCCGTCCATCCTCAGCGGAGACGCGCCCCATTTTGGCCGCCTGGCGGGAGCCGCGCCGCCGCTGGCGTTGCTGGCGGCCGGGGGCGTGGTGGGCGCGTGGCGTTGGCTGGCGCAGCGCCGGTCGCCGCGCGTGGCCGCGGGCGCGCTGGCGTTGCTGCTGCTGGGCAGCGCCTGCCTCACCGGTTACGACTATTTTGTGCGTTACGCGGGGCAGCCAGCGTTAGAGGCGGATTTTTACGCCCCGGATTGGGCATTGGGGCAATATGCGGCGGCGTTTCCCACGCCGGGGGCGTTGTATCTCTCGCCGACGCAGGAGGAGATGGCGACGATTTATTATGCTTTGGGCGAGAGGCGGGGGGCGTTGCGCAGTTTTACGGGGAATGGGGGGGCGGTTCCTGCCGGCATTCCCGACCAACCCGCGCTCTATCTCATCCGTCCCGACAGCACGGTGACGCTGGCGCAGCTACAGGCGGCCTTTCCCGCTGGCGTGATGGGGGCGGAGCGGGACGGGTTTGTGCCTTTTACGGTGGGGGGGGGGGTGGCGCGTATGCCGGCATCCCTGGCCTCCCCCGCCAACTTCGCCGACCAGATTCACCTGCGCGGCTGGTCCCAGGCGCGCCAGGACGGTCGCCTTGCCGTCACCCTCGTCTGGCAGGCGCACACCCGCCCGGAAAAGGCGTACACTGCTTATGTACACGCCCTGGATAGCGCGGGGCAACTCCTGGCGCAGCAAGACCGTCCCCCCGCCGGCTACCCCACCACCGACTGGCAGCCCGGCGAAATCGTGCTAGACACCTTCGTCATTGACTTGCCCCCCGACACCCCCGCGACGGTCGCCCTGGAAACCGGCTTTTACGACCTCCCCACCCTGACCCCGCTGGGATCGCCTGTCCGTCTCATTCCCTGATAGAACGATCTCAGTTGCCCGTGTCTTCAACCCAATTCTCGACTTCCAGCGCGGCGATTCGGTCGAAATGTTTGCGATTATTGGTAACCAATGTCAATCCATTAGCTATTGCTGTCGCCGCTATCAACAAATCAATGTCATCAACTGGTTGTCTGCCTTTCCTGGTTTCCGCATAAATCTCAGCCGCAACGTCGGCGACGCTTTGCGTAAATGGGTAAATGATGTTTTGCGCGGCAAATTCAAGAAACGTCGCTAATGGCTGTCCGCAATTAAATTAGCGGAAATGTGCGGACAGCTTGTCAGTAACCGTCCGAAGAAATGTGAAGTTATTTTTGGGCGGTTACTAACTGATTATGGGCATCGCGGTGTCTCTGAAAAAACCGGGTTTTTCGAGTGTCCGGCCGAAATTACCAGAGTGGTTCATGCGTAAAAACCCGGTTTTTGGCCTTTTTTCAGTAGAGTCAGTAATGACGCTGAAACTGATTATGTTATGTTCTTTGAAGTATGCTTCAAATTGAGCTACAACGTGAGGGTATCCACGAAAGAGTAGCGACAGGATGTCGGTATCAACCAGCGACGTCTTCATTACTTCTTCTCCGCGCGAAGGCTTGATCTCGACGTTGGCTTATTTCTCTCAAGAAATCTAGAAAAATCTCGTCTGGCATGTCTTTCCAGCAGCCGGCAAAGGATTGAAGGGGCGTGGCGGGGACTGTCTCTGATTTTTCCAGGTCTCGCCTGAAAGAATGAATGACTCTACTGAAAAAAGGCCAAAAACCGGGTTTTTACACATGAACCACTCTGGTAATTTTGGCCGGGCACTCGAAAAACCCGGTTTTTTCAGTGAAGTCGCTCCTCTGGAATGAGATCGATTTCCTGCAACACTTTGTTCTTGAGCAATAGCGTACTCACCGTTACCTCCGCTTGTACCTGATCTTTGTTACAAGATTATACACGGGGGAAAGAAAGCCGTAAAAATCAGCTTCCGGGAAGCCCGGTTTTAGGTCAAAAGCGTCTTGTCATCCAGGTTGTTGGACATCAAAGCCGCGTGCGGGAAGGTGATCGGACTTCTCTTGCCAGTGGAGGACCATTTGCTGCTGCGCTTCCGTTTCCGGGGAGGGACGGTGGCCGTCGGGGGTATTTTGTCGCCAGCGGGCAATCTGGGCCAGGGCCGCGGCGGCATCCCAACCGTGCCGCACCAGGTAGCAGCCAACGACGGTTCCCGTGCGCCCAATGCCGCCCCAGCAGTGAAGGTAGACGGTGTGCCCTTGCGCCAGGGCGGCGTCCAGGGCGTCAAGGATGGCGGTCATGTGGTCGGGGGTGGGGGTGCTGAAGTCGGGAATAGATAGGCGGTGGTGGACGATGGCGGGGTGAAGGAAGGGGTGGTAGGGTTTCAGTTCGGTGGGTTCGGTCAGGTTGAGGAAGTAGGAAATGCCGGCATTCCCCAATTTCTCCAACTTGTCCCGTGCCACCGCCTCGTCCTGTGCCCCCGGATACGCACCCGCCAGCAGTTGTCCGGGCAGCACCCAGTAGGCATTGGGGATGGGAGGGTTGGGGGAGATCATGGGGTGTTTTCCTTCAACAGTGGTTGGTGGTATTAGCCGCGCCGCGAGTTTAGGCGATAAAGGGACGCGAGAGCGATAATTGATGGGTGAATTCCTGAATCTGTGGTAACTACTAAGCCAGATTGGACCAATTTGCTCTGGTGAAAATCGCCATTGAACGCGTGAAATTGGTCCAATCTCCAGAGAGCGTTAGTAGTTACAATCTGTGAATGGTTAATGTGGCTGGATGGCGTCAATTCGGCCAGCGCAGGCGGGTGTAGATGGCGGCCCACCAGTCAATAAAACGGGGCACGTTACGTTCGTAGCCGACCAGCAGCACGCTGACCAGGATCATCGCCGCCCCTGCCCACTGCTGCCAGGTAAGCCGTTCGCCCAGCGTGAGATAGGCAACCGCCAGCGTGACGATCACCTCCAGCAGCCCAAGGAGCGCCGTTTGCATCCCGCCCAGGTGCTTCACGCCCAGGAACAGCGTGAGGCGGGCGAGCAGGGTGGCTAATCCCATGAAGATGACGGGCGACCAGGCGGGCGGGGGCATGGTGTGGGTCGCGGCGGGCGTGAGCAGCCAGCCAATGCCGACCACGGCGGCCATGGCGGTGAGGGCGTAGAGGGTGAAGGTTTGCGCGGGGATGTCGTAGAGAATGCGCTGGCTGAGGACCAACTGCACGGCGTAGGCGAGCGCGCCCAGGAGCATGAGGCCGACGCCAACCCAATCGGGCTGGCCGATGCCGCCGCTGGTGAGGATGTAGATGGCCACCACGGCCAGGAACACCC
This sequence comes from Ardenticatenales bacterium, assembly GCA_020634515.1. Classification (NCBI taxonomy): domain Bacteria; kingdom Bacillati; phylum Chloroflexota; class Ardenticatenia; order Ardenticatenales; species Ardenticatenales bacterium. Next base: position 317,463 of record JACKBL010000008.1, read on the forward strand.
GCCCCAGGGTGAGCCAGGAGATTTGCTGCCCGGCCAGTCGTAGGAAGAGGGTGACAAAGACGAGGTAGCTGATGTTGATGAGCTGCCCCAGGGAGGCGTCGATGCGGTTGAGGCTGGCGTAGAAGCAGATGGAGCCGAGGCCATTGATGCTGCCGGCAAAAAGGCTGCTGAGGACGGCGGGCGTGGAAGAGAGGATGGCGCGGCGGGCAAAGAGGAAGATGAAGCCCCACAGCAGGACGGCGGCGATCAGGGTGCGCAAGGCAACCAACGTCATCACGTCGATGCCGGCATTAAACGCCAGTTTCGCCAGAATCGGAATGACGCCCAGAAAAAGCGGCGACAATAAGGCGGAGGCAAACCCTTTGCCCGTGGCGGTTGATGGGTGGTGCATCTTCCATACGACAATCGAAATAAACTGCTAGACCAAAATTTCACGAATGTCTTCGATCAAATCCACGTCCAGGAACGATCCTTTTGGACGCAGGCGGGCAATCTTGCCGCTGAGGCGCAGACGCTCATCCGCCGTCAGATCCTTTGCCGTGACCACAATCACGGGGATTTCCTTCAGCGCATTATCCGCCTTCATGGCCTCAATCACGTCGAACCCGTCCAAACCGGGCATCATCAGGTCCATGATTACCAGATTGGGTCGCGTTGTCTTAATCAACGCCAGCCCTTCCAGACCATCCTGCGCCTCCTCAATCAGGAACTCCCCCTGCGCCTGCAGAATGCGGCGAATCAGGCGGCTGGCGTCAGGATTGTCCTCCAGAATGGCGATCCGCTGCACGCGCGCGTCCAGCTCTTCCAGCGCCGTCAGCAGCCCCTCCTCGCGTCCCAGGTTCATTGTATCGTCTAACTGCATATCGCGCCCGATCTGTTCACCCAGGATGTGCTTTTCCACGGGGAAAGTGTGCCCGGAGCAGTTAATAACGACGGTCTCGCCGGGATCAATGACGCCCGCGCGCACCATTTCAATGACGCCCGCGAACGCGACCGCCGTCGCCGGTTCCACGGAAAGCCCTTCGATTTTTGCCAGCGCGTGCATGGCGCGAAAAGCGTCCGCGTCGCTGACGGTTTCAAAAACACCCCCATTCTCGGTCATTAAATCGAATAGCACTTCATAAGCCTGACCAGGCAGCCCCGTGGCCAACACGTTGATGTCCGTGTGTGGGTGTGGTACCTCCAGTGGTTGGCGCTGCCCGCGCCGGAACGCCTGGGCCATGGGCGCGCAACCGGCCACCTGGATGCAGGCCAGTTTGGGCAGCCGCTCTACCAGCCCCATTTCGCGCAATTCGGCGAACCCTTTCATCACGCCCACGGGGCCTAATCCACCGCTGACGGCCTGCACGTACCAGTCGGGCGTGCGCCAGGCGGGGACGCTGCCGCCGGGGCGGTAGGGGTCGAGACCAACGGCCAGCGCGCCCAACTGCTCCGCGATTTCAAAGCCGAGTGTTTTCATCCCTTCTTTGGCGGCAATGCCTTTGATGCCTTCGTCCAGAAAGAGGTTCTTCGTAGCGGCGAAACGGGCGGCGACTTGCTTGGTCTGATCATAGGTGCCGGTGACTTTGATCACTTCGGTGCCGTAGAGGGCGACTTCGCGCATTTTTTCGGCGGGGACGGAGCTGGGAACGAATGCCCACAGTTTGATGCCGGCACGGGCGCAGAAAGCCGAGTACGCAATAGCCACATTGCCCGTGGAAGCGACGACCGCTTCACGGCAGCCCGCCGCCTTCATGGCGGAGACGGCAATCGCCGCCTGCCGGTCTTTGAAGGAGCCGGTCGGCCCCTGGCGCTCGTCCTTGATGTAGAGGCGAGGATGACCCAGCATAAGGCCGAGGTTGAGTGCCGGCAAAAGCGGCGTCCAACCTTCGCCCAATGTGACAATATGCGCGTCCTCTTTCACCGGCAGCAGTTCGCGGTAACGCCACATCGACGCACCGTACTGGCGCAGTCGTTGCGGCCAGCCGGGACCGATGCGCGCCAGATCGTAGACGGCGTCAAGCCATTTTTGCCCACAGTGGGTGCAGGCGGGTTTTGGCTTGAGTGAGGGCATGGCGTACCCGCAGGCGCGGCATACGACCTGGAAATGAGAGGGATGGGGGCTATCGTTCAAGTTGGTCCTTTTGCGAAGAGACGCGCCATGCGCCAGGCAACGCGCGGCGTCAGGTATTGGACTGACGTATGGGCAGGCGGACATGGAACGTGGAGCCACGTTCCAACACGCTTTCCACCCAGATTTCACCGCCGTGCATGGTTACAAGATTCTTGGTAATGGGCAGCCCCAGCCCCGTGCCGCCCACTTCGCGCGTGGGCGAGGCGTCTACTTGCTCAAATTCGCGGAAGAGTTTGTCGAAATCTTTTTCGGCGATGCCCTTGCCGGTGTCGGCCACTTGCAGGTGAACAGTGTCATTTTCGCGCTGTATGTGCAGTTGGATTGTGCCGGCATCCGTAAATTTCGCCGCGTTCGAGAGCAAATTCAGCAAAATCTGGCGCATCCGAATCGGGTCCGCCTCAATGGTGGGCAGGTCGGGCGCGAAAACGGTTTGCAGCGTTACCGGTTTCCCCGCCAACAGCGCGGAAATGGATGCGAGTACATTCCGGGCGACTTCCACCAGGTCCACCTGTTCAAGAATGAGGACCATCTTCCCCGCCTCAATCTTCGACATGTCCAGAATGTCGTTAATCAGGCGCAGCAAGTGCTGCCCGCTGGTGTGGATGGAACTCAGGTCTTCCTCTTGCTCCGGCGTGATTGGACCATCAATGCCCTTCAACATCAAGCGTGAGAAGCCAATAATCGAATTAAGCGGCGTGCGCAGTTCGTGCGACATATTTGCCAGGAACTGCGTTTTCAGACGGTCTACCTCGCGCAGCCGCTCATTGGCCGCCTGAATCTCCTGGAAGAGTCGCCCGCTCTCAATCGTCGTCGCCAGGTTGCCGCTCAACGTCTGCAACAGGCGCACGTCGTCATCGCTAAATGCGGGTGATTGCTGGCTCTGTACGTAGATGATGCCAATCATGCGTCGCCCCAGAGCCAGGGGGATGAGCAGTTGGGAAAATGAATCGTCGCGCGGACCGGTTCCTCCGCCGGACGCACGCGCGTCATTGACGATAATCGGTTCGCCCCAGGATAGCACCTGGCGCGGCAGCCCATGCTCCGCCGACAGCATGGCGGAGAAGGTGTGGCTGCCACGGGCGGCGATCTGGTGAAGCTCTTGCCGCGATTCGTCCAGGATGTAAATTGCCACACTGGCCTTGTTCAGGCTGTCATGCAGGGCGCTGACGGTGTTGCGGATGCGTTCGTCGGCCTCCACGCTGGAGGCCGCCGCTTGCGAAACGCGCAACAGCTTCCGCAGTTCGGCCACGTTTTGCTGCGTCTGTTGAAACAACTGGGCATTGGAGACGGCCAGGCTGGTTTGCGTGGCGATGGTGCGCAGTAACTGCATGTGGTTGGGCAGATAGGCCCGCGGACGACGCGAATGGACGGATATGTAGCCGATGGGCACGCCTTCGCGCAGCAGGGGGGACCAGATGGAGGAGGGAAGGGAGGGGCGACCCCAATGCTCACTTTCGGCGCGGGCCAACGGCATCTGGCCGGCGATGATGATTGGCTCCAGCCCATGCAGGAAGGTGTACAGCGGCTCCTCGGCGCGGAGCGTTCGCGGTGGCAGCGGCACGGTCTCGCCCTGATAGTGGCAGAGGAGGGTTTGCACGGTTTGCGTGTTGGCGCGATAAAGGGCCATGAGGAAGGCGTCGTTGGGCAGCAGCCGGCCAAGCTGGGCGTTGACGGTTTCCGCCAACTGGGGCAGGTTGAGGATGCCGGAGATGTGTGTGCCGATTTGGTTCAGGGTCACCAGTTCGTGGGCGCTGCGCATGGTGTCGTCCAGCAGGCGCAGGTTTTCCAGGAAGGTGGTGAGCTGCCCGATGACGGCCTGGGTGTAGTTATAGCTGGAGCGATTGACGGATTGCGGATTGCCGGGGAGGTCCAGGGCCAGGTAGCCGATGAATTGTTGTTGGCTGAATGCGGGGATGAAAATGCCGGCACGCGCCGCAAAAGGACGCAAATGCGCAACGACCGCCGCGCTTTCCTCCCCCGTGTCCTCAAATATCATCAACTCCCGCCGCCGGGCCAGTTCGGCAAAGAAACCCGCTTCCACCACCGTCATACCCAGATGCGGCCCTTCCTCCTGCCCCCGTGTAAACTCCGCCGCCACCGACCCCGTGCCGCTCTGCTCGTCGTACAGGACAAAACGGCACTGCGGCACGCCCGTGTAAGCCGCCACGGCGGACACCGTCATGTCCAGCGCGTCCTCCTGCGTCAATGCCTGGTTTAATTCACCGCTGATGCGGTACAGCGCATTTGTTTCCGCCAGCAGCCGTTGGTTAGCCAAATGCGTCGCCGTCTGGTCCGCCAGGGTCAAAAACGGCTGCAAATTGCGGTCAGGCAGACTTGCGGCGATGGCGCGCGCCAGGATCAGCGTAGCCAGCCATTCCGCCTCCACCAGAATAGGGATCATGTCCGCCCCACGCACCTGAAGACGTTGGAAAAGCTGGTGTAGGGAAGCGTCCAGCCGCTCATCTTCCTGCCCGTTTGTCACATGAATGATCCGCGTTCCCCAACCGTCGTTACCATGCGGAAAATGCTCGCGCTGAAGCCGCGTCTCGTCATCCGTGGCGATAGCCGCGCGATTCCACGAGGCGGCGACCAGGAGTTGTTCCGGCGACAGTGGGTCGGGCGCGATCACCAGCACAGCGTCACATATCTCTGCGGTAGCGGCAAAATCCACCAGGGACTGATAAATCGTGAGCGCGTCCGTGGCTTCTGTAACCTGCCTCCCTGTTTCATACAGGGCTGTACTCATAAGCAGACTGCGTTCCGTTTGCGCAAAGAGGTCCGCATTTTCAATCGTAATGGCAATCTGATCGGCGAGGGATTGGAGGACGGATATACTTTCCGCGCTGAACCCTCCCAGTTGATCGCTCTGTGCGGATATGGCTCCGATGATGCGTCCGCGCGCGTGCAACTGTAGCGACAACTCAGACCGTGTCCGGGGCAGCAAGGGATCGGCGGTCCAATAGCGGGCCTGGCGCACGTCCTCCTCCACCAGGGTTGTGCCCCGCGCAATGGATACGCCCACCAGGGACGCCAGTTCGGGGGGTGGGTCTTCCAACACGGGGAAGCGCAGGCCCTGGCGCAAGTGTTCGGCCCCGGCGGAACCCGTGCCACCTTGCAGCACGGCCATTCCCTGCTTATCTACCAGGAACAACCCCACATAATACAGATCGAACTGTTCCTGGATCAGATTCACCACTGAACCAATCAACTGATCCCGATCCAGAATGGTACTCGCCGCCCGTGATATCTCCGCCGCTAACTGCAACTGGGTTGAGTAGAGGATGCTGTCTTGCAGCAGGCGGCCATTGTCAATGGCGATGGCTAATTGGTCGGCGATGGTTTGCAGCGTTTGCACAAGCTGCGTCGTGAAGTGGTTTACGTGCTCGCTCTGCACGGTGAGCGCGCCAATGACTCGTTCCCGCACCCGCAGCGGCAGAGCCAACTCGGAGCGGGTCAATGGCAAGAAGGGATTAGGACGCCATTCGGGATTCTGACGCACATCGGGGACAACGCGGGCGCGCCCGTCGGCACTGGCGTTGCCGATGAGCGATCCCGGACCAAGCGGTAAACGATACGCTTCCTGCAACTGGTTGCGCCCTGCTTCTCCCGTGGCTCCGCGCAGGACGGCTTCGTTGGCGGCGGCGTCCACGAGGAAAATGCCCACGTAATAGAGTTCAAAGGTCGTTTGCAGCAGGTCCACCGCGCTTTGCAATAAGATTTCAGGGTCGAGGATGCTGCTGGCGGCGGCAGCGACCTGGGCCGCGGCCTGTAATTGCACGCCCTGGGCTGTTTGCGCCTGTAATGCCTGGCGTGTCTGCTCTAACTGCAACTGATTATTGATGGCGACGGCCAGGGAGGCGGCGATGGTTTCCAACAGACTGGCTTCATCGGTGGGGAAGGCGGCGACGTTTTCATCGTGCGCCAATGCCAGGACGCCGATGCAGCGGTTGGCAACGATGAGGGGGAATCCCGCCCAGGCGGAATGGAGTGTCGGGGGGATGTGTTCGGGGATGAGGCGGCGGAGGTGGGCATGGCTGCCGGCATTAACGATGACCACCGCCTCTTGCCGCGTGACGTAAGCGCTCAGGTCGTCGTTGAACGGCTTGCTTGATAGCGTATCCAGTCTATCCGTGCCGATTCCATATTGATAATGATAAGCAGCCTGGCGCGGCCTATCTCCATCTTGCGCCAGATAAACGGACATCTCCGTGGCTTCGGTGAGCGCCAGAATTTCGCGGCGCGCGCCATCGTACACCGCTTGCAGGGTGGGGGCCTGCGCCAGCCTCTGCCCGACGCGGTAGAGCGTGGTCAACTGCGTCACGCGGTTGCGGGTCTCCGTTGCCAGCAGCGCGTTGCGCAGGGCAATGGTGGTTTGGTTCGCCAGAGCGGAGATCAGGCGCGTTTCCGCGGAGGAAAAGGGGCGCTGTTGATTGAACAGAATCACGAGGCCAGAAGCTTCTCCGGCGAACAGGAGGGGGACCAGCAACACGTTTACCTGCCCCATGCGGCGCAGCAGTTCTTCTTCTGGCACGGGAAGCCGCGGGTCGTCAATTCGTCGCGCTACCGGTTCTTGTGTGGCAAGCGCCTGCCGCGCCGAGGGAAAATCGTTGAGGGCCAGCGCGGAATAGGCGGGCAGTTGTTGGTTGTGGGCGAGGGTATTCGCGGCGTGCTCTGCCTGAACCGTAATGGTGTCTGCTTCTGCCTCCCAGGAGGCGATCAGGCAGCGGCTGGCGCCGAGTTGTTCGGTGAAGGCGCGCGCGGCGCGGCGATAGATTTCTTCTACGTCTAGCGTCGTGCTGAGGAGATGTGTAAGCTGGTACAGCGCTTCTGTTTCGCGTAGTCGGGATTGCGTTTGGGTGAAGAGGCGGCTGTTTTCCACGGTCAGGGCAATCTGCCCGGCGACGGCGGCGACCAGATTTTGATCGTAGGGGCTTAGGTCTTCCGCTTCGCCACCAATGCGCAGTTCGCCGATGATCTGGCCGCGAGAGACAAGGGGGGTGGTGAACGCGCTGATGCTGTTTATCGACGTCCCATCCGGCGGGCTGGTCGCGGGGGCCAGGCGGGTGGCTTGTTGGTAGAGGCGATTCAGTTCGGCCAGGTTTTGTTCGACGCGAGCGAGCAGGCGGGCGTTGGCGATGGCTGCGCCGATGGTTTCGGCGCAGAGGGCGAGCAGGTTCAGGTCGCTGGTGGTAAGTTGGCCGGGTTGTTCGGTGTAGATGCCGATGGCCCCGTAGGGTTCCGTGCCGGCATAAAGCGGAACCGCCGCCTCGCCCCCCACCACGGGGAAGTCCAGATCGTAGTAGCCTGCGTCATGGTGGGTGCGCGTGCCTACCAGCAGCGGCTTGCCTTGTTGCATCGCCTGCCCCAGCAGGCCACTGCGCAGCGGGCGGGTCAGATGTAGTGGCGCGACAAGGCGGGGTTGCCTGGCGGTGGCGGCTTGCACCGACCACCCGAAGTCACCGCGGGCGGCGATGTGTACGGCGTCATAGTTGAATGCTTCCTGAATATGCCGGCACGCGCGCCATACCATTTCCTCGTCATCATGCAACCGATTCAGTTGTTGCCCCAACGTCAAAACATACTGGAGTTGCCCGGCCTGCACCTCCACCTGGCGGAAAGCGCGCGCATTCAAAATCGCCGCGGCGATCTGATCCGCCATCAACTGCAATACCTGCAAATCCTCATCCGTAAACGCGCTTTCCTCGCGGCTTTGCACGTCGAGCGCGCCCAGCAGATCGCCACGACCCACCAGGGGCACGGCCATTTCCGCACGAGTCTCCGGCAGCAACGGATTTTGGAAATAGACGGTATCCTCGCCCACGTTGAGGGCGATGCGTGGGCGGCGATTCGCCATGGCCCAACCGACGATAGACGCCGACCCCACCGCCAACCGGTGCGGCTGGGCTGCCATGATCTGGCCGACTTCCCCTGTCGCCGCGCGTACAATGGCAGCCTGCCCGTCCGCTTCCAGCAAGAATATGGCGGCATGGTAGAAGCCGAATCGATCCGGGATCAGATCGACGACATCCGCCATCAATGTTTCCAGGTCTAGCGAGGCGCTTGCCGCCTGTCCCACCTGTACGGCGGCCCGCAACTGCGTGGCCCGCTGCTTCAGTTCCGCCGTGCGGTGGGCAATAATTGACTCCTGCGTCTCCAACTGGTGACGCAGGCGATACGCCATTTTGTTAAACGTTGTCGCCAGCAGCCCTAATTCGTCGGGTCGGTTGATGATCACATCCTGCTGTTGCCCTTGTTGCAGCGCTTCCGCCCCCTGTTGTAAATGCGCCAGGTCGCGCGTTAGCGGGCGAATGAACTGAATGTAGAGGAGAGCGATGAGGACGAGGGCGATGAGGGCGGCCAGACCAAACGAGGGGGCCACGGTGCGGTTAACGGCGGCCAGGGCGTCGGCGCGCCCCTGTACGGCAGCGGCGTACCAACCAAGGTTGTTGATAGTGGGGTCGGCTCCCGCGACGGGAGCGGCCACAAAAAGGTAGGTGCGGCCAAACTGGCCGGTGTAGGTGGTGAGACCGGCGGCGGCGGCGGCGATAGGGACGTTGGCCTGGACGAAGTCGTCAATACGGATGGAGGCGTAGATGACGTCGCCATTGGCGGCGACGAGGGCCGTGCGCCCGGAGCCACTGAATTGGCCGCGCAGGAGGGTGGCTGTGATGGCGTTGTAGTCGAAGGCTTCGTAGATCGCGCCCATCAACTCACCGCTCTGGGGGTCCAGGATGGGCACGGCGAGGGCGAGAACACGGGAGGTTGGGCTGCCCAGATCAACGAGTGGGCCGGCGATGTAGGCTTGTTGGCCTGACTGGAGGGCCTGCCACCAGGGGGCGTCGTCAAAGAACACCTGAGCAGGCGGGTAGCTGTACCCGACGAGGGCGCCGTATCGGTCAACGATGACGAGGCTGCTGTTCTCGCTGGGGCGGGCCAGGAGAGCGTCGTGCAGTTCGTCGGTGAGTTCGAGTTGGATTCGGGCGCTGATGGTTGGGGGGATTTGGGCGGGATCGAAGTGACTTTTTTGCGCCGCCGCCCATTCCTGGCGCAGCGTTTCCCGCAGAGCATCGGGGCCACCAGGGGTGGTTTCGTAGGTGGCATTGACGTATTTGATGTCGTTGTGAATGGTTTCGTAGGCGGCCAGGTTGCGTAGGAAGTTCAGTTGCTCGTCTAGTTGGCGGGAGAGTTGCTCGGCTTGAATGCCGGCAATTGACTCCAAACTTTCCTGCGCCAAACGTTCCACCTGCGCCCGCCCCACGAAAATACTCACCAACACCGCCGCGAACAACGTCACCATCAAGCCGCTAATTACCAGGAATGGCAGGCGGAAGGCAATCGTGGCCGGAAAACGGAGCAGACGCTTACCTGGGGAGGCATTGCTGGAGGAAACCGGGCTGCTGCTCATAAGCATTCGACAGAGTGATGTGGGGGGACCACGTCACCTTAAAACGGAAGCATCACGTGTGGCGAACAGACGAATCCGCGGTCTGGTCGGGTTGGAAGAGGTGAATTTGTACCTGGCGATTACCCAGAACCGCGCCCAATTCATCCGCGGCCGTATCCAACAGGGCGTTAATCTCCAGATTGCGCTGCAACCTGGCCGTAATCTGGTTGACGAGTTGTTCCCGCTGCGCCAGGCGGCGCGTTTCGTCAAGGAGTTGGCGGTTGCGGATGGTGGTGCTGCTGAGCAGGGCGAGTGACTCCAGGAATTGGGATTCTTCCGCGGAGTAGGGTAGCGCGCCGTGGTCTCGTGTGAGAATGAGTACGCCCAGTGGATGATCGCTCTGGCGTAGAGGTACGGCAATAGCTGCCATCACATCCAGGTCTTGTATCATTCCCGAAGCTGTGGTGGATTGGGCCATCCATTCCGCGTAATCGTCGATGCGGAGCGTTTGATTAGACTGGAAAAGCTGCCCTGGCAGACCTTCTCCCGGATCGAGGGAGACGCCGGCGGGTATCTGTTCTCCTTGAACATAGCCGGCGGCGAGTTCTAGTTTCTGGATGTCTTCATGCCAAATCCAGGCGGTGGCGCCATCGGATTGTAGCAGGGTCATGCAGCGTTGGACGAGCACGTTGAGCGCGCCGCGCAGGTCTGCTTGCTGCGTCATTAGTGAAGCGATTTCGGGAAGTTGCGCCAGCAGATCGGCCCGCCTGCCGGATTCGGCATAGAGGCGAGCGTTGTCGATATTGCTGGCTAGTTGGTCGGCCATTAACTGCATGATGGCCAGGTCTTCCTGCTGAAATGCGTCCACTTCCTTGCTTTGTATGTCTAGCACGCCCAGGAGTTCGCCGTGTGCGATCAAGGGCAGTACGGCTTCGGAGCGCGTTTCGGGTAGGAGGGGATTGCTGAAGTGTACGGGGTCGGTGCCGACATCGCGGGCGACGCGGGGGCGACGATTGGCGGCGGCCCAGCCGACGAGTGAGTTTGAGCCAACGGGGAGGGAGTGTTGCCGCTCTTTTAACTGTTTGCCGATTTGCCCGGTTGATTCGCGCACGATGGCTTGCTGCCGGTTGCTGTCCAGGAGAAAGAGGGAGGCGTGATAGAAACCAAACTGGTTGCGGATAAGTTCGGTGGTGCTGTGCATGAGTTGGTCGAGGTCAAGCGACGCGCTGGCGGCGCGGCCTACTTCGACGCTGCGGCGGAGTTGTTCGGCCCGCCGCTGGAGGCTGGCGGTTTGTTCGTCAACGCGCTGCTGCAAGGTGTCGGCCAGGGTTTGGACGTCTTGGGTAAGTTCGCGCAGGTCGCGCACGTTGTGGTTGAGGCGCTCGCTGTAGGTCCAGATAGCCAGGATGAGGACGAGGTTGGTGATGATGTGTTCCAGGCTGGATTGACCGGCGGCGGTGAGGACGAGGGGGATGATGATGAGGGAAAAGGCGGCGTAGGGAAGGCTGTGGCGAAAGCCGCCGAGGAGGCTGGTGCCGAAAATAGGCAGGAGGGCCAGGGAGAAAAGGGGGAGAAGTTGCTGTCCCCCGGTGGCAAGCAGGATGGCCAAAAGGATGAGGTCGAGGGCGCTGAAGTAGAGGTGCAGTGCCGGCATTAACCGACCACGACGAATCAACCAAAGACAGATGACCGTGATTGTGAGATTGTAGAGGTACGTGAGCGCAACCGTCGCCAGCGGCAGCCCCATGTCGAAGCGCGCTGCCGTCAGGCGTTCGATCAGGGCGACAACGGCGCGTAAGAAAAACGCCAATGTCGTTGGCAGCAGCAGGAAGATGATGAGGGTTTGCAGCAGGCGACCGTCTTGCTGTGTTTGCGGGTCGTCCGTGTATATCGTCAGCAGCCGTTCCCACCACGATCTCTGGCGCATGTGCGTTTCTCCGCGATGGACCGCGTCAATTAGCGACCCAGGTCCCACACGGGAATGCCGGCAAGAACCTGGCGAATCTGTTCCGGAAAACGGTCTGCGTCCAGAGGCTTGGAAAGAAAACCATCGAAGCCAGCTTGCCGCGCTTTTTCCATTTCCGCCGTGCTTCCCTGCGCCGTCACGACGACGACCAGCGTGTCGCGCAGCCCTGGGTGCGCCCGCAGTTGCGCCAGTGCCTCATACCCATCTTCGTGTGGCAGGCGCAAATCCATCAAGATCAGGTCTACCCGGGGCATGGTGGCGGCAAACTCAACCACGCCCCAGCCCGTCGTTTTCCATTCGCAGCGATGCACGCCCATGAAGGCGAGGAGGCGCGCGACGAGGACGAAATTGGAGACGTTGTCCTCGACAACCAGGACATATGCATCTTTGGGGTCAATGGTAGGACGAGCTGGCACGTTCATAGGCGGAATGATTTATGTTTGAGCGTCAGCAAAGCTGAATTTGGACGCGAGATTACGAAGGTGATCATGGGCAAATTGGCGCGTGAATATCACCGGGCGGACTGAGCAAGGCCGGCGCGGCGCTTGGAACGTGAGGATAAATGCGCGCGCAACTGGTCTGGGAACAGATCAACATCAATTGGTTTTTGAATGAAGTCGGTGCAGCCGGCGGCGAGGCTGCGGCTGCGGTCGGAGGGCAGGACATTGGCCGTCACGGCGATGATGGGTACATAGCGCAGGGCTTCCAGAGCGCGGATTTGTGCCGTCAATGTGTAGCCGTCGTCGTGGGGCATGTTCAGATCCATGAGGATGATGTCGGGCGTACGTTCGCGCAGCGAGGTAAACAGCGCCTGCCGCGAAGCAGCGCCACGTACGACAAATCCTTCCGCGGTGAGCAATCGCCGCACGAGTTGGAAATTTGTCAGGTTGTCTTCGACATAGAGGATGACGGGTGGTGATTCTTGATCGGACGGATCGCTCATCATATACCTGCGCTAGTCCCACACCGCCGCTGGTTCGCAAGCGCACCGAACCAGCATGTGCCGCGAATCATATCAGGTGGAGAGGGATGTGGCGTAGGGCATCAAATGCGTATTTGCCTGCAACGCCAGATTGCTCTAATGGCAGCTTGACTCCTATTATGGCACAAGAATAAGGAGCCGCGGGGAGCATTTCGCCCCATTTTGGGGATTCAGATAGTGCTTTTGTCATGGCGGCCTGGTGGCCAGGGCGGTGAGCCGCGAGAAAAGAAGACGGATGTGATTATAACGTGATTGCCGGCAGATCGGAAAGTCTATTTGCTCCCTGCTCCTGATCAATAGATAATTGCGGTGATGGGGTAGTCAGATTGAGGCAGGGGATGTTGGGGTGGAATGCCGGCATAACGGCGATGCCGCCTCATTTCCATAGATTGCCGCGGGGGCCTTGATGAATACCGTGGCCATGGGCTGACGCCGACACGTACGGGCCTGGTCCCCGTCCGCCGTGATTGTCCGTTCAAATCACCATTGTAGTGTCCTCCCGACAAACTTTTCTGGAAGCCCGACTTCAGACCAGAGTCGTCTCACAATTCCCGGCTTCCAGGAAGATGAATACACAAGGAAAAGGTAGTAAGGATGAGTGTGCTTCCCAAAATTAAATTATGGAAACCGATCCTGGCTTTCGTCTTATTTGGCGCGGTGTCCTTGTGGTTGCTGAACACATTGACAACGGGGAATCCATTGTGGTTCTTTCCCATCCAGCCTTCCTACGCGCCGAATCGCATTGTCATACACAACTTTGGCGAGGAAATCGAGCTGCGTCCTGGCGACCTTGCATTTGAGAAAATCGCCGCCGGCGTGGACCAATCGCTGTCGCGCTTCTCCAATACGGCGCTGATAGATGTTGGGCTGGGGGATAGCACGCTGGCGGATTATCAGACGAAGGCGCTGGTGGTGGAGGTGTATTATCCATCGAACATTCGCTTCAACCTGCCTATTCGCATGGAAAGAGTAAATCAGTTGCTCTTCCCTATCGTGGGGCGCCACCAGGACACGAAATATGTGTTCATTGGGTACAATGGGGAATGGCTGGTAGGGGCGCTGCAAGTGTATTCCAACCAGCCGCTGCTGGACGCCCTACGAGAATTAGGGTACTTGCAAAACTAAGTAACCGTCCGAAAATAACTTCACACTTTTCTACGGATGGTTACTGACAAGCTGTCCGCGCATTTCCGCTAATTTAATGGCGGACAGCCGCTTACGAGGAGCATTTGTGGAGAAAACGCTGGCGATGAAGGTGCTAGAGGGGCGTAAAGTGCCCTATGAGGTGCTGACATACCCGGAAACGGAGCGGGATGCGCGGATGATAGCCGGGATGTTTGGCGTGCCGGCAAATCACGTCTTCAAAACGCTGGTTGTGCCCCGGCCCAAAGGAAAGCCGCTGCTGGTGCTTGTGCCCGCCGATTGCCAGCTTGACCTGAAGAAGCTGGCGCGGGCGGTGGGGGAAAAAAAGCTGAAGATGGCCGCGCACAAGGAGGCGGAGGCGCTCACCGGGTTGCAGGTGGGGGGGATTTCGCCGCTGGCGCTGCTGAACAAAGGCTTTATGGTGCTGCTGGATGCGTCGGCGGCGGAACTCCCGTTCGTTTATGTGAGTGCCGGCAAAAAGGGCATCAACCTGAAAGTTCCCACCGCCGCCCTGCGCCAGATCACCGCCGCCCGCCTCGTGGACGTGGCCACCCCGGAAGACGCGCCAACCGTCGCCAACTGACACCCCTCAGCCGTCCCTCCATCATCGTCGCAGCCATAAAGGTTGGAAAACGCGGTACGGTTCGTACCTCACGGTCGTTTCGTGGGTCACAAGCGTCGTCATGCCGTCGTCAATCAAGGCCAGGATGGGCACATTGAGCGTCGCTATGGTCGGTGGGGGTACTGCCTGCAAGCTGATGTCCAGGGGGGAGGTGGGCGTCAACTCGCCCACCCAGGAGATTTGCGTCTGGTCGATGGTCACCGAGTAGCTACTCTGCACCGTTTGCGTGAGCAGGTAGAGGGGGAAGGGCACGAACAGGGTGACGGTAATGGGGCCGGTGGGGGGCGGATCCGGCGCGGACAGGGTGAGGTTGATGGTGACCGGTTTCATGGGACGGGGGGATGCCGGCATCGTTGTCATACTCACTCCCTCATAATTCGGCGCATCCACCCACGTCACCACATCCCGCGTAAACGTCAATTCATGCGCCGGCGAGTCGCCCGCCTGCTCATAGTGGATCGCCACCGCATTCACCAGCGGCGTGCCGGCAGGCAGATCCGTGTCGATCAGGGTGGCATAATGCAGTTCGCGCGTGCTTCCTGCCGGTACGGCCCCCTGCCAGCGCAAAATCCCTTCCTCCTCGTCGTAAACCAGACCGGGCGTCAGGCTGCCCTCATCCAGCGTCACCCCGGATGGCAGTGTATTCGTGATCGCCACCTGATAATCCCGCCCCAGGTCCATCGTCCGCAGCGTTAGCGTATACGCCAGCCGCGAACCGGCCGCCGCCGTGCGCCCCTCCGCCACAAAGGTGGAGTCCCCCAGGTCGCTAAGCCAGCCCACAATCCGATTCATGGCCGGACCCTGCGCGGATACCGGCAGCGTCTCAAATGGCAGCCCCCAGAAAATCGCGCGCCAATCCTCCCCCCGGTTCGCAATGCCGCCGGGCATTCCCCGATCGTGCCAGAAAAACACACTGGCCCCCGGCATAGGCAGCAGCCCATCGCTGAAGTTCTGATACGGTCCATAATCCAACGGCCACAACCCCGAAGGCGCGTTCGGCAGGTCGCCGAGGAAATTGGGATCACCGCCGGCAAATACCGCCGTGGGCGTAAGCGACTCGCGGTAATCCATCACCCCCAGATAATCCCGCGTCAGCGGATCATGCAAGTGATAGTAGGCATAATCCTGGCTGCTTAGGAACAGCCGCCCTCCCTGCGCCATGTACGTCTGCAGGGCCTGCATTTCCGCGCTGGTGATAGGACGGAACCAGTCGTATCCCGTGAACCAGAGGACAATATCATAGGCGGACAGCACTTCTGCCGACGGGCTGCCGCGCACGTTGTTGTCCCAGCCAATGTCCCAGATGTCATAAGGCACGCTGAGGCCATCCAATGCCTGGCGATAGGCCATCTCCCGGTCATACCAGCGGTCGTCATCGACCAACAGAACGTGCGCCGGTGTTTTCAACGCCAGATAGAAGGTGTCCGTTTGCGCGGGATCGGCGTGGGCGACGGCGGTAAGCTGCACGGTATGCGTGGCCCCAGGCGGCAGCGTGGCGGGCACGTCTATGGCAAAGGTCACTTTGCCCGCCTGGCAAGGACCTGCCGAGAGCGTGGGCGTGATCAGGCGCGTGCTCCAGCCATCGCCGTTGATGGTCACGTCAAAGGTATCGGTGATCAGTTCGCTGCGATTGCGCAACTGCACCGTGTAGGTGAGGGTGCTGCCTGGCGGAGCCAGATCGTCCAGCAGCGGTGTCTCGAAGCGGACGCCGGCGTCTTGGGGTGGCTGCGCCAACATGTCCAGGCTCCGTTGCAGCAAATCGGCGCGCGCGCCTGCCCCGTTGACGCTCTCCAAGCCGAAACCGAGGTAGACGAGCCGGTATCGCTGACAGAAGCCGGCGCGCACGGCGGCGGTGTGGCCGTCCTGGTAGGTCATAATTGTGCTGCTGCGGCCTGATGTGCGTGGCAGCACCCAATCGGGCGATTCCTGGTTGTTGGCGCTGTCCAGGCCGTTGAGGGAAAGGTTGATGCCGGCAAACCCATCATCCTCCGTTCCCATAACCTGATACGGCAGCGTCGTCATGCCCCCATAGCGCGCGGAAACGCCGTCAGAAAACCACGGTTCGGTGTCGTATCCCACCGCATCGTTCCAGGCCACATCTTGTCCGCTGATGATCAGGTTGCCGCCACGCTGCAAATAGTCGTACACGGCCACGCTGCCATTCGCAAGCAGGCCGGGCGCGTCAAACGGCGCGGACCAGATTACCGTATCGTATGCCAGCAGATTCACCAGTCCGGGGGCGTCCTGATACGGGTCGTGGACGGACCAGAGATCGTAGCTGAGGTCGTTATCCACCAGCGCCTGCTCATAGTAGCCGATGGCGGACTCATAGTACCAGGGGCCGCTGTCCACCAGCAGCAGGCGTGGCGCGGGGGTCAGGAGCATGTCTATCGTCTGCGGCGCGCCCAGGTTCGCCGTTATGGGGATATGCTGGCGCGTGTAACCGACCGCCGAAATGGTCAGCGTGTACGCGCCGGGCCGGAGTTCGAGTTGGTAGCTGCCGTCCGCCTCGCTTTGCGGTGAAACGGGTGTGCCGGCAACGGTGATGGTGGCGTTGGCGATGGGCGCTTGCGTGTCCGCGCGGCGGATGACGCCCTGGATATGGGCGACGGGATAGGGGGCCAGGTTAATGGGTAGAGTGCGCGTCTGTCCATCGGAGACGTGCGTGGTGTGGTGGTAGTCGTGGTGGGCGTAGGCGGTGACGGAGACGTCGTAGTTGCCGGCAAGCAAAGGTGCATGGAACTGCCCGGCGTCGTCGGTAATGTAGACGAGGGATTGCCCGGCGGGGGTGGTAACGGTGACGGGCGTTTGGGGCAAGGGCTGTCCCTGGCTCTTGACTGTACCGACCAACTGGCCCACGTTCAGGCGGGAGGCGACGGCGGCGTAGGCGTCCAGCAGGCCGTAGCCGTTGTTGTCGTCGGGGACAGGGGCGGCCAGGGGGCGCACGGTTTCTGTGAGGACGGTGGCGAGGGCAAAGGGGGTGAGGGAGGGGTCGGCGGAGAGGACCAGGGCTGCCGCGCCGGTGACGTGCGGGGTGGCCATGGATGTGCCCAGGTTGAGGCCGTAGTTGCCATCGGGCAGGGTGGAGAGGATGTTGACGCCGGGGGCGACGAGGCCGGGCCGGGTCTGGCCGGTGATGGGGGAGGGGCCACGGGAGGAGAACCAGGCGACGCGGTCGTCGGGTTCGGTGGCGCCGACGGCGAGGGTGTCGGGGTAGCTGGCGGGGGCGCTGATGGTGCCGGCAAAAGAGCCAGAATTACCGGCGGCGAAGATGGGAAGAATACCGGCATCGCGCAACATCTCCACATCTACCATAAACTGCAAATCAGTGGGCGCGCCCCCCCAGGAATTATTGACCACGTCGGGAGCCAGCGCCGGGTCGCCGTTGGGAGCCAGCAGCCATTGAAATCCCATGTGAATGTCGCTGTCGGAGGCAAAACCGAACTCGTTGAAAACGCGCACCGCGATCCACTCCGCGCCCGGAGCCACACCCAGCCCTTCGCCGCCCACCGCCGTGCCCGCCACGTGCGTGCCATGCCCGAAGGGGTCGAACGGCGTGGCGCTGCCGTCAATGACATCGTACCAACTGGTGGTATCGTTGCCGTCGCGCCCGCGGTAGTTGGCGCTGAGAGCCGGGTGCGCGGCATCGACTCCGCTGTCCATGATGGCTACCGTGATGCCGCTGCCATCAACGCCCAGGCCATACCATGCCAGCGGGGCGCGCACCTTATTGATGCCCCAACTGCCCCCTTCCGGCGTCGTCGTGATATTGCTTTGCCTGGGCAGCCAGTCGTTGGGTTGGATGTATTGACGGGGGGTGTTGTCGGTGATTTGCGCAATGTCGGGGCGGGCAGACAGCGCCGCCAGGGTTGCGACGCTGACGCGCGCGGCTACGGCGTTGGTGATCCAGAGCGACCGCACGTTTTCCGCGTCGGGGCGCGCGGACAGGTCGGCGAGGAGGCTGGTCTGGGCCGCCGCGGCGGTCGCTTGTAAGGTGGCGATGAGCGCCTGGCGACGGGCAAGCGGTTGTGGCAGGTGACGGATTGGGCGCAGGTCCACCTCGTCACGCAAGTGGATGATCACGTCCACGAGGGCGTCCGGGGGGCGTCCGGCAATAGCCTCCGCGAGGGAGGCGTCCAGTTTGTTATACTCGTTGACTTCCGGGGTTTCCGCGGCGGCGATGGGGAGCAGCTTGAGGGCGAGAAGAAGAAACGCCGGCAGCAGTAGCACAGCTAACGAAGCAAGATGGCGTCTGTTCATGGAGAGTGAGAGTCCAGCACGTTGGAATTTAGAAACGACATTGTCATTATAGCAATTTGACGGGCGCTGCCTAGTGCCGGCATGAGCAAATGCGCAAATGCGCGGCAGTTGTCGTTCGCGGTTATGTATAGGTGCGGGTGGATACGTAGCTTGCGGGCCGGTTTAATCTAATTGGGTAGAAAAGTGAGGGGCGAGTATGCCGGCCGGCATACTCGCCCAACAAAGAGAGGAAATCACACGGCGCAGTGACGCCGCGCGTCAACCGCCGCTGCCAAAAACCGTGGGCAGGAAGAGGTAGTCGATGGGATGGAAAACCTCGTAGGCCTGGGAGAGTGTGGCCTGCTGCCCATCGGGGTTGGTGAGGACAATGTCGTAGACGCCGGCGGGGAGGCTGGCGGGCACGACACCATCAATAGACGTGGCGCTGCCATAGGTGACATCCATGAGCGCGAAGACCATATCATCCTTGACGAGTTCGATCATGGCGCCGGGCATGATATTGAAGCCGGTGAGGGTAAGGGGCGTGGCTTGCATATCGCTGCCGCTGTCGGCGCTGGTGGTGTAGAGGGCGGGTGCGTCGGCCATCATCAGCGTGGCCGTGATGGTCCAGGCTGTTTCCGCGAAGTTGGTGTCCTGGTCGGTGATGAAAGTGTGTTCGCCCGGCGCGAAGGGGGCATCAAACTCGTAGTAGAAGCCGGTGGGCGCGGCGAGTCGGTGGTTGGTGGGACTGCTGTCCACATAGATGGCGGCGAAGCCGGTGGGCAGCGCCACCTGAATCTGGTAGACGCCGCTGATGACGGTATTCAGGCGCAGCGCGGCGTTGAGGCCGTCTGCCAGCGAGAGGCCGCTCCAATGGTAGCTGTCGTTGGCCGTGATCAGTTGGGGTTGGGCGTGGATGGTGAGGTCGTAGGCGAGGTCGGCGCTGTTGGCGGCGCTGGCCGCCAGGCGCAGGCGTGCGCCGCCCGCCGCCGCCGTGGGGATGTCAACGGTCGCCCAGAGGGTCTCGCCGCCGTAGATGGGGTCGAGGGTGAGGATGACGGCTTCGCTAAGGGCGTCGTACACTTCTAGCTTGAGGGCGTCACCGTTGTCGCCGCTGACGCTGATTTCCAGGTTAGCGGGTGTCGTGCCGCTGCCATCGAGATTGAGGGGCAGCCATTCCTGGCTGAACTCGTTTTCCGCGCCGCCGAGGAGTCCACCTTCTTTCTGGTAGGGGAGGGTGTCCAGGGGGATGCCGGTGTCGCTGATGGCGACGTCCCAGTCCGCGCCGGTGCCGCTGTCGGGGATGAGGGTGAGGTTGTGAATGCCGGCACTCACAAAGTAGACCACGCTCGTATCCGCCTCCGCCGTCTTCTGCATGTAGGCATCGTCCAGCAAGAACTGGTAACGCCCGCTGTCCACGCCCAGGTCGAAGGCGTAGAGACCATCATTGGCGAAGGAGACCCGCGCCTGGCTGCTGGCCCCGCCGGAGACGGCCAGGCCGTCCCAGGTGTAGGCGGGCGTGGGCAGGGTGTCAATGGTCAGGTCATAAGTGAGGGGATCACGGTTGCCCTCGTCTGCCATGAGTTGCAGGCGACTGGTTCCGGCGGGCAGGTCCACGCTGAACCATTGTGTCTCTCCGGTCCAGACGGTGATGCCGGCATCGGCCACGGCCTCTCCCGCTTCATTGTAGACGGTGAGGGTGGCGTTGTTGCCGGCAATCCCGCTCAACGTCAGTGCCACATTCACCTGCGTCGCCGCCGCCAGGCTGACGGGCATCCATTCCGTATCGAAATCATTCGCCAGGCCACCCAGGTCGCCGCCCTCTTTCATGTAGGGCAAATCATCGTGCAGCGCCCCCGTGGGGGTGATGGCCGCCTGCCAGCTTGCCCCCTCACCGCTGTCCTGCACCACGTAGACGTCCTGCACGCCGGCCATCACGCGGTAGGCGGCGCCGGTGCTTGCTTCCGCCGTCTTCTGGATGTACTCGTCGTTTACCAGAAGCTGATAGCGTCCCGTGTTCACGCCCAGATCGAAGTCGTAGAGGCCATCGGTGGGGAAGATAACGCGAATGTGGCTGTTCAGGCCACTGGCGTCCGCCTCGCCAGACCAGGTATAGGGAGCGGTGGGCAGTTCGTAGAAGTTGAGCGTGACCGCCGCGGCGGCGTCGCCATTATTTGTCAACAGCAGTTGGTTGATGCCGTTGAGCAGGTCGGCCGTGCCCCAGAGGGTTTCGCCCGCTTCCGCCTGCCCGCTCCAGATAATGTCCGCGCCGTTGCGCATGGTGAGGTCAACGGGGCCGCTGTTGAGCACGGTGAAGGCGAAGTTGAAGGCGAGACTGTCGTCCACCAGCGGGTAGGTGGGAACGATGGTGTCGCCGGGCGCAATGTCGCCCTGGAAGGTGAAGAAGTTGGCGGGCGTGGTGGGGGTGACGGGGGTGACGGATGCGCTCCAGGTGGAGACGGGGAAGTTGCTGTCTTGCAGCACGGTGATGACGTGCGCGCCGGCGGTGACGGGGCGCTCGTAGCCGGTGCTGGTGCTGTTTCGTTGTCGGGGGGCGGCGGGCAGGAAGTCGTCGAGGGCCAGATTGACGAAGCCGGGGTCGCTGCTGACGTCGAAGCGGTAGATGCCGTCGGCGGGGAAGTTGACGATGACGGCGGAGTTGAGGCCGGCGTCGCGGGAGCTGCCGGCCCAATCGGCGATGCCGTCGGTGGGCATGGCGCTGAGGGTGAGGTCGTATTGCAGGGGGGTGGTGTTGTCGGCGGTGGTGATGTGCAGGCGATTAATGCCGGCACTCAACGCAAAATTCGCCCACAAAATCTCCCCGCCCAGCACCTGGCTCACCACGGCATCCGGTTCGCTGCTGCCTGCCTGATAGACATCCACTTGTAGCGCATCTGCCCCATCCCCGGTTGCCTCCAGGCGCAGGTTGACGGTGGCCGCGGCATCCAGGGAGATGGGCAACCACTCCTCGTAGAAGTCGTTACCACTGCCGCCAATGTCGCCGCCGACCTGGTTGTAGGGCAAGGTGTCATTGGCCGCGGCAGCCAGGGTGACGGAAACGCTCCAGGTGGCTCCGCTGCCTGTATCTTGCCACAACATGAAGTCGTGAATGCCGGCAGGTACATAATATGTCACGCTCGTGTCCGCTTCTGCCGTTTTCAGAATATACTCGTCGTCCAGCCAGAATTGATACCGCCCGGCGGCGACGCCCAGGTCGAAAGTGTACAGGCCGGCTGTGGCGAAATCAACGCGGGCATGACTCTGTTCGCCGGCGTCATCGCTCACCCCGCTCCAGGTGTAGTCGGGCGCGGGTAGCACGTCGGCGACGAAATCGTAGCCGAGGGGATCGCCGTTGGCGGGGTTGGCGCTGAAGTGCAGGCGGCTGTTACCGGCAGGCAGGTCCACGCTCACCCAACGGGTTTCGTCGGCGTAGATGATGGCGCTGAGGGTCAGGCCGTCCGGGTCGTACACGTCCAGAGTAAGGTTGTCGCCGGCGCTGCCTGCCAGGGTGACGGCGATGTTCACCTGGGTGGCGCTGCCGAGGTGAAGGGGGAGCCATTCGCTATCGAAGTCGTTGCCGTTGCCGCCAATGTCCCCGCCGCTCTTGGAATAGGGCAGACTGTCGCCGACCGCGCCGGGGTTGGAGATGTCCACACTCCAGGCGGCGCCGCTGCCGCTATCCTGGGTGATGGTGAGGGTGTGAATGCCGGCGGAAACAAAATAGCTCACGCTCGTATCCGCTTCCGCCGTCTTCTGGATATACTCGTCATCCAGCCAGAACTGATACCGCCCGGCGGCAACGCCCAGGTCAAACGTGTACAGCCCGGAAGCGGGAAAATGGACGCGCGCGCTGCTGAACAGTCCGCTGCCATTTGCCGTGCCCGTCCAGGTGTAGGCGGCGGTGGGCAGGTCGAAGACATTCAACAGGAAGTCGGAACTGCCACTGCCGTTATTGCTCAGATTGAATGTGTTGTTGCCCGTGGTCAGCGTGCCGCTGCCCCACAGCGTTTCACCCGGCTGCGCCTCCCCACTCCAGACCGCCTCGCCCGCACCATCCGTGATGTTCAGCGAGAGGGGTTCGTCACCGGAGACGGTGAGCGAAAAATTGAAACCGCGCGTGCCACTGAACAAGGGAATAACGGGCGCGATGCTTTGGCCGCCGGCGAGCGTGCCATCGGCGGAAAAGAAGGGGGGCGTGCCGCCGGGTGTGGCACTATTCTGCGCCTGTACCAGTGCCGTCACCCCCAGTGCCAGCGCCAGCACGAGCGCCCACCATAGCCGCATGTGGCGGGTCAGGCGACGGATAGAAAAGGAATTGTGAGCCATAGATGGTCCTCCATCGAAAAACAGTTGTTAGTAGATAATTACCGGTGCGCCACCCGCAAAACTCGGAGCGGTGGCTGGTAGATTTTTCGTCGATTGTTGAGTGTTGACTGTTTTTGCGGCGCGCGGGACGCAGAAATAATACATCCGCGGCGGATGTGATCCGCGCGGTTGTCCAACGACAGCGTGATATTTCCATATTGTGGCACTGCGAACCGTAGTTAGCCGAGAATTGCCGAATACTGCTCACATTATAGCGATTCGCCGCGCGTATCGTGATAGCGCAATAGTCATGGGGGAAGGTGTCGGTCGTTTTGCGTCATGCCTGTTTCGCATTACAATCACCGCCGCGCACTTTTGGGACAAAGGAAGGTATTATTGTGACCGAGTTACACCCTGCTTTCGATTGGCACGAGATTGCCCGGCTGGCCCTCGTTTCCCGTTTGATGGATGAGTTGGAGGAGGCGGAACTGCACCCGCAAGGGCTGGTGACGTACCAGTTTTCCGCGCGCGGGCATGAGTTGGGGCAGCTTTTGGTGGCTCAATTATTGACGCGCCCGTTTGACGCCGCCGGCGTGTATTATCGCTCGCGCCCGTTTATGTTGGGTTCTGGCCTGACGGCGGAGGAGGCGCTGGCTTCGGATATGGCGCGCGTGGGCAGCGTGAGTGGGGGGCGAGACGTGGGGGTGGTGTTTAATTTGCCGCGACGGGGGCGGGCGCTGGTTTTGCCGGCAGGCGGCGATGTCGGCTCGCAGTATACGCCCGCGGCGGGGTGGGCGCAGGCGATTCAGTATCGCGCGCGGCAGTTGGGCGAGAAAGAGGCCGCGGACAGCGTCGCCGTCGTTTTTGGCGGAGATGGATCCGTGGCTACCAACGGTTTTTGGTCGGCGCTGACTATTTCCACGACGTTGAAGCTGCCGTTGCTGTTTGTGATTGAGGATAACGCCTACGCCATTTCCGTGACGGGTCCCATGCAGACGCCTGGGGGCAACATTGCTGCTAATCTGGCTTCTTTTGCTCAGTTACAGGTCTGGGATGGTAGTGGCACGCAGCCGGCGGAAACGGCGCGGTTGGTGCATGAGGCGGTGCAGTATGTGCGTGGGGGGCGGGGGCCGGGTTTGCTGCGGCTGACTGTGCCGCGCCTCTCCGGGCACTCCAGCGTGGATAATCAGGCGTACAAACCGGAGGCGGTGCGGCAGGAGGAGTGGACGCGCGATCCGATTGCGGCGCTGCGGGGTTATCTTGTGCCGGCATTACTCAACGCAGCGGATTGGGAGGAATTGGAGGAGGAAGCGCGGCAGGCGGTGCTGGCGGCGCGGGACAATGCGGCGCGGCAGCGCGTGCCCGATCCGGCGACGGTGGCGCGGTTTGTGTTCGCGGAACCGGGCCAGGTGGCGCAGGGTGGGGGATTGGCGGCGGATGGGTGGAAAATGCCGGCAGGAACCGACCAACCCCATGCCACCGATCCCCGCCGCATCAACTTTGTGGAAGCGATCCGTCGCGCGCTGGCCGCGGAGCTGGCGCTCAATCCGCGCTGCCTTGTTTTCGGCGAGGATGTGGGGGAGAAAGGGGGCGTTCATGCGGCCACGTTGGGGCTGCAAAAGGAGTTTGGCGCGGCGCGGGTGTTTGATACGAGTCTGTCGGAGGAGGGGATCATTGGCCGGTCCACGGGGATGGCCCTGGCGGGGTTGCTGCCGGTGCCGGAAATCCAGTTTCGTAAGTATGCCGATCCCGCTACGGAGCAGTTGCATAATGCCGGCACGCTCCGCTGGCGCACCAACAACCGCTTCGCCGCCCCCCTCGTCGTGCGTATCCCCGGCGGCTTCCGCAAAATCGGCGACCCCTGGCACAGCGTCACCAGCGAAATCGACTTCGCCCACGCCGTCGGCTGGAAAGTCGCCTTCCCCTCCAACGCCGAGGACGGCGTGGGACTGCTGCGCACCGCCCTGCGCGGCGACGATCCCGTCATCTTTTTCGAGCACCGCGCCGTGTTGGACGCCGGCTGGTCCCGCCGCCCCTATCCCGGCGACGACTTCATGCTCCCCTTTGGCCGCGGCAAAGTCATCACCCACGGTGACGCGCTCACCGTCGTCACCTGGGGCGCGATGGTGGAGCGGTGCGCGGCGGCGGCGCAAGGGTTGGACGTGGCCGTCATTGACCTGCGCACCATTCAGCCCTGGGACCAGGAGATGGTGCTGGAATCGGTGCGCCACACCGCAAAATGCCTCATCGTCCACGAAGACATGCAGTTTGGCGGCTTCGGCGCGGAAATCGCGGCCACCATTGTGGACCAGGTCTTCATGGACCTGGACGCCCCCGTGCAGCGGCTGGCCCCGCCGCAAGTGCCCGTCCCCTTCAACACCGCCCTCATGGACGGCATGATCCCCACCGTCAGCCAAATCCGCGAGCGTATGGAATGGCTGCTGGCCTACTGATTGATGCCAAACCTTTCTGGAAGGTGACGACGAAGCCCGATTGCCCCCATTTTCTCTGGTGAAAATGGTCATTGGGCGCGCGAAATGGGTCCCATCTCCAGAGAGCGTTCGTAGTTGCGGTTCGTGCAAAACTGACTTTGGCGAATCCAACAAGCAAGAATCCTTCTCGCGCATCCGTCAATTCTTGAGCGAAGCCCCTATTAGGAACGGAAATCAGATGAGACAACGAAGTTGTCTCATTACCGTTCCTTCAAACGGACGATGCGATTCCGTACGTAATTTCATCGTCACTCCTTGTCGGATGCGCCCTTAACAGGATGTTTCCTCCCCTTAATTTGAGGAAGCATAACGACAATGACGTGGATTGGTACGGAAGTTACGTTGTGAGTGTGTACGCGATGTGGACCAGGGTTTCGCCGTCGATGAGGGTGATGGGTTTGCCTTGTGACCAGTCACGGGCGGCGGTGGAGATGTCGGCGGTGGTGACGAGGAAGGCGTGGGCGGCGCGTTCGTGGATGAGGGTTCCGTACAGTTCGCGCACGACTTCCGCGCCGACGGTGTGTTGATACCGTTTGCATTGCACGATGGCTCGTTTGCCGTGTTGGTTGGTGACTTCCAGATCGACGCCGAGGTCGCCGCTGCCGCCGCGTATTTTGACGCGATACCCTTTGCGACGGAAGATGCCGGCAACGTACCGCTCAAACGCCCCCGGACTTAACGCATAAATTTCGGCCACGGTGACATGATTGCCGGCAATGGGCGGGGGTGCTTCTTCTTGTTGCCGCTGCCAGCGATGCCGCCACCACAATCCGCCCCAGATGACGGCCAGGGTGAAAATGCCGGCACTTTCCACCAACCCCATCCCCTCACGCAACCATGCCGGCAACATGCCCAGCCACGCGGGCTGCCCCAGATAGTGGTAGATTAACCAGGTGATTTGCAGGAGGGAAATGCCGGCAATCACCAGCCACCCCACGCGCGAATTCCGCCGCGCCTCGGCCGGCGTTTCCGCCGCCTCCGCCCGTTTCCACGTGCCCCACCAACCCACGCGCGACTCAAACCGTGCCGTCATGACGAACTCCGTTGCAGCGCCCGCCCCGCCGATGGGTCGCGCAGCAGCAAAAACGCGCATCCCGCCGCCAGCAGCAACAGCGGAACCGACAACAAATAGGGGGCGTGTGGGTTCACCTGCTCAAACACATACCCCCCCCACAGCGGCCCCGCAATCAACGCCAGACTGCTAGCCGACTGATAAATACCCAGCAGCCGCCCGCGCATCTGGTCCGTACCAAAGCGCGTGATAACGGATTGCAGACTCGGTTGGATCACGCCCTGTCCGAAGGAAATGGGGATGATGCTGATTGCCACCACGAGTACACTTTGCGCCAACCCCGTGGCCAGAAAGCCAAGCGCCAGCGCGCTGATGCCCACAATAACCAGGCGACGCTCCCCTAACCGCTTAATCAGCGGGCGAATGAGAAACAACTGCGTGAGGACGCTGACGATGCCCACGAGCGTAAGCAGCAGCCCCACGTTGCGGGCGACGAGTTGCGATCCGCCCAATTCTGGAAACAAGACGCGGTCCGCAAACAGGGCAAACGTGCTTTGCAGCGCCGCGAAAGCCAGCACGATCATGAAATTCGTCACCAACACGATCGTCACGCCTCGCTCTCGCAAAAGCTGTCCCGTGGAGATGGTTGTCGTTCTGTCTTTTTGACGGGCGGACGCCCGCATTTCCGGCGGTAATGATTCGGGCAGAATGAGGGTTGTCAGGGTGACGCTGCCCAACGTGATCAGGGCCGCGCCCACAAAGGGAGCCGTCACGTTGATCGTTGCCAGAAAGCCGCCAAACACCGGGCCAAAGATGAAGCCGAGGCCAAAACCGGCGCTGAGTGTGCCCAGCGCCTGCGCCCGCGTCTCTGGCGTGCTGATGTCCGTGATATACGCCTGCGCGGTTGTGATATTGCCCCCGGTGAGACCATCGAGGGTGCGCGCCAGGTAGGCGACGAAGAGCGCGCCGCTGATGCCCAGGCGCAGCCCCGCGTTCTCCAATCCCGCCCCCATCTGGCCGGCAAAAATGAACATGACAAAGGAGAGTACCGTGCCGATCTGGCTGATGATGAGAACGGGGCGGCGTCCGAATATGTCGGAGAGACGACCCAGAACGGGCGCGGCCAGGAATGAGGCCGCCCAGTAAGCGGTGTTCAAGGCCGTGGCTTGAAAAGCCGTGGCTCCCATTTGCCCCTCGGCCAGGAGGGGCAGAATGGGCAAGATAACGCCCCCGCCGAGGACGTTGGTGAAGACGATCATGAAGATGGCGATGAGGCGACGACGATCCATGCAGGTTCCTTGTGGCAACATAAACCTTCCTGGAAGCTCAACAACAGCTTCCAGGAAGGGGTGGTCGAATGGGTGAGGCCGCATTGTATTGCAGCGCCCCCTATCCGCCAAATGCACGCAAGCTCCGCTGGCGCTGCCTTGCTGATTATGGCTGCGCCGTATTCACGGCCCCGTAATCCAGGCAAATGATGCCGTCGGTTGGGGTGGTCAGGGCGGAAACGATGACGACCCATCCCACATGCGGGAAGCCCCAGGAAACGGTGTTTTGGTAGGTAAATCCGGCCGGGACGGTCCGGTTCCACAAGGGATATGGATTGCCCTGCACGATCAAGAAGTTGCGCCAGGTCGCATTCACGTTGGTGTGCAGGTCATAGGTCAGGCTGAGGATATTGTTCTGGTAGCCGGGCGTGACGTCGAGCCAGCAGTCGGGCAGATTCAACTGTGACACCGCCGCGTAGCAGTCAATGCGCCCGTATCCATAATCGTAATCCGGTCCCGGATCGCCCAGGTCTACGGCTGTATTCTGGATCAGGTTTTCCACGTCGTAGCTGTCCAGGGCCGGCCCGGCGGCGTAAACCAGGGCGGCGCAGCCGGCGCTGAAAGAGGTCGCCATGGATGTGCCGGAGTAGGTGGCGTAGCCATTGTTGAGGACGGTGGAGCGGATGTTGACGCCCGGCGCGACGGCGTCCGGCTTGATGTCGTCTGTGAGCGAGGAGGGGCCGCGGGCGCTGAAGGGAGCCAGCATGTCGTTCATGTCCGTTGCGCCCGTGCCGAAGCTCTCCGCGTAGTCGGCGGGGGAGCCGATTGTGCCCGCGCCGGGACCGCCGCCGCCAACCGCGAAGGTGGGGAAGATGTTGGCCGCACGCCATGCCTGCACCATGCCTTGATACCAGGTGTTGCCGCCGGGACCGCCCCAACCGCTGTTGATCACGTGGGGGCGCATGTCGGGGTTGCCTTGCCCCGGGTCGCCGCCGATGGGATACGGGGCAAGGAGCCATTCGCCGGCGGCCAGCAGATCGGCGTTGCTGCAGGCGCCGAAGTTGTTGCACCCTTTGGCGGCAATCCAGCGTGCGCCGGGGGCAACGCCGACCTGGTTGCTCCCGCCATCATCCCCCACGATCACGCCCATGCCGTGCGTGCCGTGCCCGTTGTCATCATTGGGGGCGGAGGGGAATGTGCCGGTGGCGTCAAACCAGTTGTAGTCGTGGCTGCCGGTGTCTGTGCCGCGATACTGGTTCACGAGGGCGCTGTGCGTATATTGCACGCCTGTGTCCAACTCGGCGACGACGACGCCCTCGCCACGATTGTTGAAATCCGCCCACACCTGGTCCGCGCCGATTTGGGCGACGCCCCACTCAACGGTGGCCGGCGCGGCAGCCGGTTGGTTGGGGATAACGCGCAGTGTCGTCACCGGCTCTATGCGGGCGATGTCGGCGCGCGTGGCGATGGCCTCCAGCGCCGCCAGGTTGGAGGTGACGTAGATGGCGTTGACGATGTAGTAGGGGCGAAAGCTGACCGCGTCGCCACGGATTTTTGCCTGCGCCAACCAGTTGCGCAGGTCTGACTGGCTGGTGGCCGCGGTCTGGTACAGGGCGGCGTAGACGGCTTGCCCGCGTGCCTGCCAGTCCTGTATTTGTTGTGCCTGGGCCAGGTCTGCCTGGGCGGTGAGAAAAACCAGGTAGCCGGCGTTGCCCTGGGTTTGTATGGTCTGGCGCAGGGTGGGGGGGATAATGCCGGCATTTCCCGCCTGCGTAACGTGTGGATGCCCAACCCACCAGGCAAGCCCGGTCAGCCAGATCATTGCCGTCAGGAACAAAACCTTGAATGCACGCATGATGCCCTCCTTCGAAAGTGTGTTGGTAGTTGGTGCAAGAAACGGGTATTCGCCACATTCGCGATTGCTTTCATCCATCCCGGCGCGCCCCACGTATGGCGAACTTCTATGATTATAATGCAAAAAGGGCCTGCATCGTGCATTTCTCACGACGCAGGCCCCTGTTAGATTGCCGCTGGTCAACTACTCACGCCGGAGCAGATGACGCCGGATAGTTACTGGTTACACCAGTTGAGCGTGGTAGACAAGACCGGACCGCGACCCGCCGCCGGGATAGCCTCATAGGGGAAGCCCATGAAGACGGCCTTGTGCGTGCCGCTGACAACGGCGGCGCTGCCCTGGTTGCCATTGAAGCCGGTGGCCGCGCCACCCGCCGGGTTGAGGATGTCGCTGTAGTTGGTGAAGGGGTAGGCCAGCGTGTAGGGGCCGAGGCCGGCGTAGATGGCTGCGCCGGTGACGGTGGTCTGGCTTACGTCACTGGTGGCGGAAGCGATACCCAGGTAATTTTGCATGAAACTCGTCACGCCGCGATCATACACATAATCCTGGCTGCTGATGAGGTAACAGCCGCCGGCGTTGAGGTACGTGCCCAGGGCGGATTCGCCGGCGGAGCCGGGACCCGCCGCGCCGCCGAACTCATCACCCGTGAACCAGATGACCACGTCATACTGCTGCAGGGTGGCCGCGTCTGGCTCGTTGTCACTGTTGCCGGTGTCCCACACGTCGTAGCTGAGGCCCAGTGCATCCAACGCGCCCGTATAGGTGGCGCGTACGTCAGGGGCGTTATCGTCGTCGTCCACCACGAGGATGGGCGGGATGTCTTGCGTGCGGAAGAAGCCAAATTGGGCGAAGTTGCCCGCGCCGCAGGGGTTGTAGGGACGCACGGACCAGGCGTAGATGGTCAGCGGGTCCAGCGGCGTGGCGAAGGTGTAGCTATTCCCGGAGGTAACAGCGTAGTTGATCGCGCCGGTGGACAGGTTCTTGGTGACGATGAGGTAGACGAGGGCGTCGCCGTTCCATTCGAAGGTGGGGACCAGGGGTTGATCAATACCGATGGGGGAGACGAGGGTGGGTAAGTTGGGCGGGCCACTGAACAAGTTGAGGGCGACGTCGATGCTGTGGGTGCTTGTGGGACCCATGCCCGTGACCTGGATGGTGTAGTTGCCGGCACTTGCCCCGCCGGAGCCGAGCAGATTCATCGAACTCGAACCCGTGGGAATCACCGGATTAACCGAGAATACCGCATTGTAGCCGGTGGGCACGCCTGAGGCGCTCAACGTCACCGGATCGGCGTAGCCAGAGAGGCCTTCCACGTTGATGCCGTAGTTGATATTGTTCGGAATACACACGTTGCGCACTTCCGGCGTCGCCGAGAGCGCGAAATCGGGGGCCACGGAGCAGCCTTCGAAGCTGAGCGAACCGATGTACGTGCCCCAGTTGGCCGACTGGTTGGTCACATCCAGCTTGCTGTACTCGCCCAGATACCAGAAGGTGACGCCATTCGGGTCCACGCTCATGCCGGTGTAGTCACCCCAGCGGTAGGGTGCGCCATCATACCCCGTATAACGTTGCTCGCCGGCCTTGATTTCCACTTCGGCCTGCATCGTGCCCAGGGGGTCGCCATTTTCGCGTCCCGTGGCATAGACGGAGGGATACATGCCGGCATTGCTCTTCGTATAACCCACCACAGCATCACCACAATGGTTCGCCGCCATGTCCGGGAAGGCGCGATAATCCCCATTGCTGGAGAACACGCCCGCCTGCACCACCGTCTGCGTTGCCAGGTCGATTTCCGCCCATTGCACGCAGTTGACCGTGCCCGTGCCCGGATTACAGGAAGCCACGGTAGCCATCCAACCCGACCCGTTGCGATAATCGAAGTCCAGGGCGCGATTGTCATTGGCTTGCAGCGCGCCGCCGCCCAACTGCAACGAGTTCACCGGATACCCCACGGAAACGCCGTGGTAGGTTTGTAGATTGTACGTGCCCACCACGCTGAGGCTGTTGGCCCCAAAGGGATCTGTCCAGGCGTACATGGCGTACGTATTCGCGCCGCTGCGATGGGTCATGATGTAGTGCGGGCCTTCCGTGGGCCAGGTTCCCTGATCATAGCCATGCAGTTTTACCGGCTGCGGCGTATCATCCGTACCCGTGGCCTGCGTGACGGCGGATGCCGGCAAACCAGCATACATCGCCCACTTATCAAACGCCCAAACGCGCCCCGTGCCGCCGCCGAACATATTCCCGCCCATGTAGATGGCGTCGCGGCCCACGCCGGCGTGTGGATAGTCGAAGAAAGCGCCGCCCACGTTGGTGGGGAAGGCGTAGAGATACCAGGAACCAACGGCGCTGTCCGTTTGCGAAACGGCGACGCAGTAGAAATTGCCGTTGCCGTCGGCGGCCATGATGTAGCGCCCGGCCTCTTCATCGTAGAGCGCGTTGGGGTCAAAGGGGAAGCCGACGCAATCGCCGCCCAACGGCCCAAAGAGGGTGGAGAACGTGGTGGGACCGACCAGCAGGTTGCCGGCCTTGTCATAGATGCCGAAGGAGTTGTTCACCACGGCGATGACGTGGTCGTGACCGACGGACAGGTCCGGGTCGGGCGGAGTCAACTGGCCGCCGCCGCAACAGTCGTCAATGTCCAGCGAGGGGAAGCTGACGCCGACAATAGGCGAATTCAGGCCGGGACCGTTGGCGATCTGCTGCACATTGTCATCGGGGCGGAGTTTCATAGCCGCGTCCCGCAGGGCCGCCGCTTCCGCTTCGCTGATCAGGCTGTGTTCTTCGCCCAGGTCAATTTCGCCGCGCTGCCAGCGGTCATATTCGTTGTTGGCGAAGTAGACGTTGGTCGGCAGTTCGGAAACGTTCACTTCTTTTGCCGGCACAGGATCATAAACAATCGTGTCCAGAATAATATCCGTGTTGGCCGTGACCCGCTTGTATCCGGCGGGGCCGGCGGATTGCAGCACCGCTCCCTGGCGCTGCACTGATTCGGGCGAAATGCCGGCAGGACGTGCCAGCAGCCAGACCCCGGCAACGAGCAGACTCAATAGCAGCCCGCCGCCCAAAATTCTGCGTAAATTCATTAGGTTCCTCCTTCGAAAATGTAGGGCGATTTTCCAAATCGCCCGCCCGATTTGGAAAATCGGGCTACGACGGCACACCATTTTCATTCATGGTGGTCGGAGACAGCCGGTGAAGTCTCCTGGGAAAATAGTGGTCAGTGGTTAGTTGACAGTTTGCAATTGGCAACTTCTCAATATCTCGGGGGAACCGCGGCCTGAGCTTGTCGAAGGCCGTTGGTTTCGACAGGCTCAACCAACTTCGCCCCACTTTATTGAGAAGATACTGCGGTTGGTAGTAATGACTGGAGCAGTCTCCAAGACTGCTCCAGTCTAACCGTTGCGCGGATTGCTTACTGGCTGCACCAGTTAAGCGTGGTGGACAGTACCGGGCCGCGACCGGCAGCGGGGATCGCTTCATAGGGGAAGCCCATGAAGACGGCCTTGTGCGTGCCGCTGACCACGGCGGCGCTGCCCTGGTTGCCACTAAAGCCCGTGGCCGCGCCACCCGCCGGGTTCAGCAGATCGCTGTAATTGGTGAAGGGGTAAGCGAGCGTGTATGGGCCGAGGCCGGCATAGATGGCCGCGCCGGTGACGGTTGATTGGCTGACGTCGCTGGTGGCGGAGGCAATGCCCAGGTAGCTCTGCATGAAACCCGTCACGCCGCGATCCCAGACGTAGTCCTGACTGCTGATGAGGAGGCAGCCGCCGGCGTTCAGGTAGGTTGCCAGAGCCGCTTCGCCGGCGGCGCCGGGACCCGCCGCGCCGCCGAATTCGTCGCCCGTGAACCAGATGACCACGTCATATTGCTGTAAATAGCCGGCGTCCGGTTCGTTATCGCTGTTGCCCGTGTCCCACAGATCGTAGGTCAGGCCCAGCGCATCCAGCGCGCCGGTGTAGGTGGATTGCACGTTGGGGGCATTGTCATCGTCGTCCACCACGAGGATGGGCGGGATGTCTTGCGTGCGGAAGAAGCCAAACTGGGCAAAGTTACCCGTGCCGCAGGGGTTGTAGGCGCGCACGGACCAGGCGTAGATGGTCAGCGGATCCAGGGGCGTGGCGAAGGTGTAGCTGGTGTCGGGGGTGACGGCATACATCAGGTTGCCGTTGGTCAGATTCTTGACGACCAACAGGTAGCTCATGCCCTGGTTGGCGGGGGTCCACTGGAAAGTGGGCAGAGGCGGCTGATCGACGCCCAATGGGGCGATCAGCGTGGGGGCATTGGGCGCGCCGCTGACGACGGTCAGATTGGCGGCTTCATCATGCGAAAGCGTGCCATCCGTTCCGTGAACCATGAAGGGGTAGCTGCCGGCAGGAACGCCATTGGCGCCGACGGTCATGTTGCTGCTGCCGGGCACGGCCACGGGGTTGACGCTGAAGTTGCTGGACGCGCCATTGGGCAGGCCGACGGTGCTGAGTGTGACATTGCCCGTGTAACCCGCTTTTGGCGTGAGGTTGACGGTGGTGCTGCGGTTGCCATTGTTGCAGATCGTCAACTGGCTACTGGTGAGTGACATGTTGAAATCGGGAGCCAGCGTGGGCGCGAGAATGAACAGCCCTTGCTCGATGCCGCTGACGACGACGACGCCGCTCTCGAAATAAGGATAGACGCTCCAGGCGCCGTTGAAGCTGGGGCTGTCGCTGCTGGGGTAGATGTCGAAGAAGGCTTCTTCGGTCATATTGGCATTGCCGACATCGGTGATGTCCAGGATGCGCAGACCGCTACGGTAGTTTGCCTGGAAGACATAATCCCCGACAACGTACATATTGTGGTCAATGGCCGGCGTGACGCCGTCATGGTAGCCGACGAGCGTGGGGGCGGTCAGGCTGCTGATGTCAAAGACGCGCGTGCGCGTGTTGTGACCAAAGGTTTGCTCGTCCAGTTCGTCGTCAATGAGGAAATAATGGTGATCATCCG
The DNA here is from genome assembly GCA_020634515.1 of Ardenticatenales bacterium. Lineage (NCBI taxonomy): Bacteria > Bacillati > Chloroflexota > Ardenticatenia > Ardenticatenales > Ardenticatenales bacterium. Next base: position 351,824 of record JACKBL010000008.1, read on the forward strand.
TGATCCAACCCTGGTGCGTATAGCGACTGCCGGAGTACGGGTTGCGCGATAGCTGTACGGGAGCCGCTTTGTTGGTTACGTCAACGATGGTCAGGGTGTCTTCGTTGGAGTTGAAGCAGATTTCCTTGCCCACGTAGGCGGCGTCGGGGCCTTGATAGATGACGCATTGCGCGTCGTGGGTGTAGCCGTCGGAACTGAAGCAGCCGGCGTTGGTGGGGTTAAGGGGGTTCTGGATGTTGACCATGGCCAGACCGCCGCTGCAGGCGCTGCTGCCGACGCCGTAGGCGAAGCCGGTGTCTTCGTTGATGACGACGTTGTGGGCGTTGCTCCAGCCGGCGTAGTGGGCGTCTTCGGTGAAGGTGACGGGCGGGTTGGGGACGTTGCGCAGGCGCGTGAGGTCGAAGACCTGCATGCCGTGGCCGCTGGCTTCGCTGACGATGAAGGCGTAGTTGTTGTAAACCTTGATGTCGCGCCAGGTGGAGTTGCCGGTGTGTGGGGGCAGGTTGCCCACGTAGATGGGGTTTTCCGGATCGCTGATGTCCACGAAGGACGTGCCGCTGGTGCGGCCCATGATGGCGTACTCGATGCCGGTCTGGGGATCGGTCCAGCCCCAAATGTCGTTGCCACTGCCGCCGCCGATGTTGGCCAGGGGCATGAAGGCGAGCAAGTCCACGTTGTTGCAGGGGTAAGTGCCGGCAAAACCGCCCACACAAGGCGTCGCCGTCATCGGGTCTAGCTTCATCGGGGATTGCTGATCCGCCAGAAACCGCTGCTGGAACGGCGTCAGATTGCGGATGTCGTCGCCAGTTGTTTGCTGGGGCGCGGCCGAGGTGACGTTGCTCCAGGCGAATGCCAGTAGCGCAACGGCCATGACAAACGCGCCAAGTAATATCTTGCGGGGGAAACTAACAACTTTCACGGATACCTCCACGATAATGGTTGGGGACCAGCCGCGGCGACAAGCGGGGAAATCGGACGAGAAGGGCGGGATGGGTGTCCGCCGGGCGGGTCGATTAAGGAATGAAATGTGTAACTGAGGGCGCATCGTGTCATTGATACGGCGTTGCGGGATGCGCTGACGGGTTTTTGTTCGCCGCGGAGTCCAAAGCCCAAGCTGGACGAACACTTGGTCAGATTGGTTCATTCTCCAAAAATGAACCAATCCTGGCACGCGGAACGGACTTGTGCCAAGCTATACCTGGGAAGACAGATCGCGGATTGATCAGGCAACCACGAGGGCCGCTGCGCCTTTGATCTGGCTGTTCTTGAGCTTGAGGAGCGCCTCGTTTGCTTGTGCCAGTGGAAAAGCCTCCACTTCAGCGCGGATGGGTATTTCGGCGGCGAGGTGCAGGAAATCGGCGGCGTCTTGCCGCGTGAAGTTGGCGACGCTGCGCAGCACGCGCTCGCCATAGAGGCGTTCATAGGGCAGTTCGGGGATGGGGGTGAGGTGGACGGCGTTGATGGCGAGTGTGCCGGCAGGACGCAGGTGACGCAGTGCCAGGGGGATGAGGGAGCCGACGGGGGCAAAGGTGATGCCGGCATCCAGTTCCCCCTTAATCTCATCTTCCGCGCCACCCGCCCACACCGCGCCCAACGCCCGCGCCAGGCGGCGATGTTCCTCGCCGCGGGTGAACACATACACCGCGCATCCCCAGTGACGCGCCACCTGAATCACCAGATGGGCGCTGGCGCCGAAGCCGTAGAGGCCCAACTTGCCGCCGGGTTCGATGCCACATAATTTGAGCGAACGGTAGCCAATAATGCCGGCACAAAGCAAGGGAGCCGCGGCCATATCACTGAATTCGGCGGGAAGCGGGAAGGCAAAACGCTCATCCACAACCAGTGTTTCCGCGTAGCCGCCGTGGGCGTGCAGGCCGGTGAAGCGGGCGTTTGCGCACAAGTTCTCGCGCCCGGCGCGGCATTGCGCGCATTCGCCGCAGGTCCAGTTCAGCCAGGCCACGCCCACGCGGTCGCCCAGCGCAAAGCGATTGGCCCCGACGCCGCGCGCCGCGACTCGTCCTACCACTTGATGCCCTGGCGTGATGGGCAGGGTGGGCAGGTCCAGGTCGCCTTCGACGGTGTGCAGGTCGGTATGGCACACGCCGCAGACGGTTACGCGCACCAGAATTTGACCCGCGCCTGGGGGAGATGCCGGCACATTGACAGCCGTCAATGGCGCATCAACTACCGGACGCGGGGCGTTTAACATCATGGCGTGCATAAGAGGCATCAAGTCAGACTATCTCTGCGCGATTGTTGCTGATGGTGATTCGCAATGGAGGTTTGAATAGAATCGGGACAAATTCGTCAACGCCAGTTGTTATGAGGCCGTGCCTCAACGTCGTTGGCAAATTGGCAACAAAAATAAGCAACCCGGTGGAAAGTAATCGAGCGCGCGTAGTATAACAGGTTTTTGCAAGAAGGGGAGTGGGAATTAGGCTTTTATCTTCATCGGGCGGTCGTTTGTTTGTTAAAATATTACTACTAACGCTCTGTGGAGATTGGACCAATTTGACGCGCTCAATGGCCTTTTCCACCAGAGAAAATAGGTCCAATCTGGCTTAGCAATTACGTTAAAATTACGTGGGTGTTGGGGGCGGCAATGGTTTGCGTCGCGGGCGTGGTTTGACAATTCGGGGTGGAAAACTATACTTCCTGCCGCTGCGTAACTATCTTTCCAACTTGTGAAGCGTTACCACGAATGGAGAATGATGATGCGTCGATTAAGTTTTCTGCTTTTAACGGTGGCCTTGCTTTTGTTGATGCCGGCATGTCGCCAGGACGAAAAGACCGCCGCGAACACGCCCACGCCAGGAACCGCGCCAGAGCGCCCCGCCGCCACGGCTCCCGCCGCCACACCTCCCGCCGCCACACCCGGCGCGGCAGCTACGGTCAGCCTCCAGACCTACACCTGGTCCGACCCCCTGAACGATTGCACGGCCGGCCTACGCGCCGCCGACTGCGTCAATGGACGCGAGTTTGAGTCGGTATCCGCCACCGTTGGCGACACGTCCATCACGTTTGTCCTGACCCTGGCGGATGGCTCCTGGTTCGGTGAACAGTCCCACCTCACTTTTCTCCTGTTTGACCTGGACAAGGACATCACCACGGGCGACACGGACTACGCGATGCAGTATGGCCTCAGCCCGGAAGTTTCCCTGGTGGTAAGCTGGCAGAACCAGAAGTTGAGCCTCAACACCTATCGCGGCAATGACGTGACGCCGCTGCCGTTGACTAACCTGGAGTTGTTGGACGAGCGTTCGCTGCGAGTTTTGCTGCCGCTACGTATCGTTGGGTCAGCAAACTTCAACTTCGCCACCTTTATCCTGGGTACGGACGCCGTGCGCGATGATTTTCCCAACGATGCCGTGATTGCCTTCCCCGGCGGTGAAGTGGTTCCCAGGGAGTGAGGGCTGGTGTTTGGGCGGGCACACGCCACGAGACCATCACCCCGTCCATACGGCCAGGAGCGTGGCGAGGAAGATGGCGACGCTGATGTAGCCGTTGATGTTGAAGAAGGCCAGCCCCAGTTTGCTCAAGTCGTCTGGCTTGACCAGGGTGTGTTCGTAGCGCAGGAGCACGGCCACGATGGCGACGCCCAGCCAGTAGACCCAGCCGAGGCTGCTGGTGATGCCGAGTACCACGAGTAGGGCGACGGTGAGTACGTGACTGGCGGCGGCTACCTGCAATCCGCGGCGAATGCCGAAGCGGGCGGGGATGGCGTGCAGCCCTGTCTGGCGGTCGAAGTCTACGTCCTGGCAGGCGTAGATGACGTCGAAGCCGCCAATCCAGAATGTGACGGTGGCGAGGAGGAGCCATGCCGGCATATCCGCCGCCGTAAATAAACTCCCCCGCACGGCCACCCACGCGCCCATGGGCGCCAATCCATCTGTAAAGCCCAACACGTAATGGCACAACCAGGTATATCTTTTCGTATAGGCATAGCCGACGAGAAAGACGAGCGCGCCGGGAAAGAGGGCGAACGCCAGCGGATGAAGCTGCCACGCGGCGAATCCGAGAACCAGCAGCGAGATGAGGGCGTAGATGAGGACGGAGCGGGCGTCAATCAGGCCCGCCTGGATGGGGCGGCGGGCGGTGCGTGGGTTGCCGCGATCAATGTAACGGTCAATGTAGCGGTTCAGCGACATGGCCGCCGTGCGCGCCGCGGCCATAGCCACGGTGATCCAGATGAAGTCGGACCAGTTGGCGGCTTCCCAACCGCCCCAGGCCAGCACCATGCCCAGGTAGGCAAACGGCAGGGCAAAGATGGTGTGCTCAAATTTGATCATTTCCAGGAAAACGCGGAGTTTGTGCATGGCAGTTCGACTGAAGATTGGTTCGTTCGACGATGATATAAAGTGCGGAATTGCATCGTCAGTTTGAAGGAACGGTAAGGAAACGACTTCGATGTCTATTTTATTTCCGTCCCTGAGTGGTTAATCCGGTAGCGCCCGCCCGTGATCTCGTCCAGGTCGCGTTGCTCCTGGGTGGTGAGGAGGCGGGGCGTGCCGGCGGAAAGGGCGGTGAGGTAGATGCCGGCATGTTCTTCCAATAGAAACAGGCGCAGCAAAGCCTGGGCAGCGGTTTCGCCGACGACGATGACGCCGTGGTTTTGCAGCAGCGCCGCCGGAGCCTGCGCCAGCGCCACGCCCACGGCGGCGGCCAGGGTGTCCGTGGTGGGCGTGAGATAGGGCACGAGGGGCACGCAGGGTCCGAGGTGGAGGTAGAAGTCGGGGGTGAATGCCGGCATTTCCTTACCCACCAATCCTAGACTGATCGCCCGCGGCGGATGAACGTGCAGCACCACTTGCGTCGCCGGTCGGGCCGCATAGGCGGCGCGGTGCATCGCCAGCTCCGACGACGGGCGCGGTCCGTTCTGGTTGACGACGGTTTGGGGAGCGAGAGATGCCGGCACAAAATCCGCCCCCGTCAATTGCCCCAGGTCCGCGCCGGAGCGCGTGATCCACATCTCCACACCCCGGCGCGCGCTCAGATTGCCGCCGCTGCCGCGCACCAGCCCCGCGTCCACAATCTCCCGCCCCACCGCAATCAATTGCGTGATCACGTCCCCGGTTCCTCCGAGACCTGCACTAGCAGTTTGCCCTGGTTTGTGCCATCAAACAGCATGTTCAGCGCGGCGGGGGCCTGCTCCAATCCCGGCACGATGTGCAGGCGATACTGCAATTTGCCCTGTTGGGACCACGTGATCAGGGATGGGTACGCTTCGATGGCCCGATCCAGGTAGTCGAGGACGATAAAACCCTCCACGCGCATCCGTTGCGTGAGGATGCGGGGGAAGTTGTAGGGGCCGGGTACGGCGGCGGTGGCGTTGTACTGCGAGATGAGGCCGCAGAGGACGACGCGGCCATGCAGGTTGATCTGGCCGAGGGCGGCGTCCAGGATGTCCCCGCCGACGTTGTCGAAGTAGATGTCAATCCCCCGTGGGCGGAGTTCCCGCAGGCGGGCGGGGACGGATTCGGTCTTGTAGTTGATGGCGGCGTCAAAGCCCAGGTCTTCCGTAATCCAGCGGCACTTGTCGTCTGTGCCGGCAATTCCCACCACATGACACCCCTGAATTTTGCCGATTTGCCCCACCAGCGACCCCACTGCTCCCGCCGCCGCGGAGACAACCAGCGTTTCTCCCGGTTTGGGCTGGCCGATTTCCAACAGGCCAAAGTATGCGGTCAGTCCGATATGCCCCAGGAGGCCAAAATGCGCCGCGAGGGGCACGCCCAAATTCGGTAGCCGTGTCACTCGTTGCCCGGTGGTCACGGCATATCGGGTCCACCCCAATGTGCCGCTGACGATGTCGCCCGGTTGAATGCCGGCATCCCGCGACGCCTCCACCACACCCAACGTAATGCCTCGCATGACGCTTCCCAACGGCAACGGTGGCAAATAAGTCGCTCTTTCGCCCATCCATCCCCGGTTCGTGGGGTCGAGCGACAGGTACACGTTTCGTACCAGCACCTGCCCCTCGGCAAGGTCGGGCACGGGTTCCTCTACCCAGGCAAAATCACTTTCCTGCACCCGTCCTTGCGGACGAGCGGCGATGCGCCATGATTGATTGGTTGTCATTGTCATTCCTTTTGGTCCAGATTGGTTCATTCTTGGAGAATGAACCAATCTCGTCGTTCTGGTCCAGATTGGTTCATTCCTGGAGAATGAACCAATCTCATAATGTTAGTTTATCATGCACAGCGGGCGCAAGACCAGCGGAACGATGAGCGAGTGTCGCGGTGACTTGTTGAAACGTTGAGACAGGCTATACTCTTTCCCGCCTTGATTCGTGCCGGCATTTCCCATTTCCATAAAAACAGTTGACGCGACCAGGCAAACCTTCTTTTGCGTCTTGTGGATCGAACAACCAATGTTGACGCTACCGAAAAAAGCTCCGGGCCAAAAACCCGGTTTCTTCTCCCTGGACGAATCACGCGCAAAACCCAGAAACCGGGTTTTTTCAGGGTTCTCAACCTTTGCCGCAAACATGGAAATCAGCCTCGAGCAGTTTGAAGACATCACCATCGTCCACCTTGCCGGCGAACTTGACGGCCGCACCAGCCCACTTGTCCAGGATCGGCTACTGCCCCAGGTCAAGCCCGACGGCAAAATCCTCCTGAACATGACGGACGTCACCCATCTTTCCAACGCGGGCCTGCGCACGCTGCTGCTACTCTACCGCCAGATCACCTACCAAGACGGGCGCGTCCTCCTTGCCGGGCTGTCCGAGACGCTGCAAGACACCATGTCCGCCACCGGATTCATGGATTTCTTCACCACCTACGACACCGTCGCCGCAGGATTGGCCGCCCTACTCCACCAAGACTAGTGTCATGTCCAGGGTGTGATGGTAAACCGTAGGCCAATTCGCTGAATTGACCGGACAAGACAGCGTCTTGTCCTACGGCGCGTCCCCATCGTTTTATGCTTGACGGCACACGGGGACGCGGACCAACGCAAAATCCGCACCGTCCGTGACGGCCTTTCATCCAGAGACAAAACACGGACGAACGCAGAAGAACGCGGACAAAAGCAAAATTTGCGCCATCTGCGTAATCTGTGACTGCTTTTTCCGGGACAAAAACCCGTTTTTCTTCGCAAAACCCGGAAACTGGTTTTTGTCGCGTTCACAACGTAACTGCTAAGCCGGATTGGACCAATTTTCCTTAGTAGTTACTTCACAACTATTATTCCTCCGCCATGCAACCACGCATTGACATCTACCCTACCCGCCGCCACGGAAATTTCCTGCTGCGCGCCGGACGACCATTCCCCTATGGAGCCAGCTTTGTGCCCGGAGGCGTCAACTTCGCCGTTTTTTCTCGCCATGCCACGGGCTGCACGCTGGTGTTGTACGAAAAAGGCCGCCGCGAGCCGCTGGGCGAGATTCCTTTCCCTGACGAGTTCCGCATCGGCCACGTTTTTGCGATGGTCGTCTTTGGTCTGGACGACGAAAACGTGGCGTATGGGTATCGCTTCAGCGGGCCTTATTTGCCGCATATGGGCCTTCGTTTTGATGAGGAGCAGGTGTTGCTGGACCCCTACGCCAAAGCGATCAGCGGGCGCGACGTGTGGGGCGCGCCTGTTGACGGGCACAATGGGTATCAGCACCGGGCGCGGCTGGTTTACGATGATTTTGACTGGCAGGCAGACCACCCACTGGAGAAGAACGTCGAAGACCTGGTTATTTACGAGATGCACGTGCGTGGCTTTACGCGGCATCCTTCATCTGGCGTCAAGTTTCCGGGGACGTTTGCCGGCATTCGCCAGAAAATCCCCTACCTCAAACAACTCGGCATCAACTGCGTCGAACTCATGCCTGTTCAGGAATTCGACGAACTGGAGAATGACCGCGTCAATCCCCTTACCGGCCAGCGGCTCGTCAACTATTGGGGCTACAGCCCCATTGGATTCTTTGCCCCCAAAGCCGGCTACGCCGCCACCGGCAAATTCGGGATGCAGGTTGACGAACTGAAAGCCCTGATCAAAGAACTGCACAAAAACGACATCGAAGTCATCCTCGATGTCGTCTTCAACCACACCGCCGAAGGGGGAGACAACGGGCACACCATCTCCTTCCGCGGCATCGACAACAAAACCTACTACATGCTGCGACCCGACGGCGGCTACTACAACTTCAGCGGCTGCGGCAACACCATGAACTGCAACAATCCCGTTGTACGCAACATGGTGTTGGACTGTCTGCGCTACTGGGTTGCCGAATACCACGTTGACGGGTTCCGTTTCGACCTGGCCTCCATCATGGGGCGGGACACGCGCGGGCAGCCCCTGGCCAATCCTCCGCTGCTGGAGGCCATGGCCTACGATCCCGTCCTGGGACGCACCAAGCTCATCGCC